>CBDVBZ010000068.1:0-18935 GCA_965372355.1 uncultured bacterium
GTTGTCGGCAATCGAAACATTCGCGATCTGATTGGAGAAGAGATTTCGGTGGATGTCGACGCACCCTTGATAGAAGCAGTGCACCTCATGGTTAACCACCACATCATCAATTTACCTGTTATGAAGAAGGGTAAATTGGTGGGCATTCTTCGGGAGCGAGACATCATCCTCGAAATCGCTCGAAGCGTGGGGTGAGGCGGGCAGCACCCATATACGCCGCAATAGCTGCTCGACGCCCCCAGCTGATGGCTGGTGGGATGCGCCGCGCTACAGCAACTCGCGGGTGGCGGAAGCTGGATCGTTCAGATCGAAGCTGACCAGCGCGAGTTCAGACCCGTCGTGGGCGGCCGAGAATGCGTGAGTGCGTCCGAGCCGGTCGCGCCACGATCCCGTAAGCCGGGCTGATTCGTGTATGTGGCCGTGCAGCGTGGCGAGTGGCTGCCGCGCTTCGATGAAACGCCGGACGGCGATCGATCCGACGTGCAGGTCAAGCGGAACGTGGTCGACGAATTTGCCGTCTGTGGCGGCTCGATCGAGATGCGTTTCATACGGCGGTGTATGAAACAGAAACACCGCACGTTCCATAGGAGCCCCTCGAGTCAGCTGCTCGAGGTCCTCCTTTATGGTGGCGTAGCTGGCGACGCGCTCGTCTACACTGAGACTGCGCCGACCTTCCTCAGGCGAGACTCCACCCGGTGGGACGTAGCGTGAGACGTCGTAGCGCTCCCAATCCTTCGACTGAAACGGCGTGGGCGGAACGTACGCGTAACCGAAGACGATGTAGGAGCCGAACTTGTACTTGCGTTCGTGACAGTACCGCCACAAGCCTCTTGCATCCCCTTTGACCATCGCTGGCTCGTCGGCACGTGGGTCGTCGTTTCCAAGAATCACGAACACGGTGGGGTAACGCCTATCCATTCGCCGGCGTAGCTCTTCACACTTGACGGCGAGATAGTCGCGAACGAAGTCGTCCGGAAGGTTCTCTCGGGAGTCAAAGGCGGCCATTGGGAACGGAAGCAGGTCGCCGCCGAGGAACACCGCTGCCGGTTGTCTCCTCTCGATCGCTGCGAAGAGCTTATCGTATCGATCGATGCGGCCGTGCAGGTCGGATGCAAAGAGGCACATAGTCACGATTTCACTGTACATCGACACGAGCTATGCGTCGACGGCATTTCGAGGAAGCGGGCGACACCCCGAGCAGAATGCAATGCTCGGCATGTCTCTCATTTCACACATAGATACCGCGCAGCTTGAGCATATCCACCACGCGCTGGATCGCGACCGTGAACTCGGCTATCGCGTCAAATGACCCCCTGGTCGATCATGGCGTCAGCCACGCGTATGAAGCCTGCAATGTTCGCGCCGCTCACATAGTTGCCCGGCGTACCGTACTCCGCCGCCGCGTCCAGACAGGCGGTGTGGATGCTCTTCATAATCACCTTGAGGCGGCTGTCCACTTCTTCGTGTGTCCAGGCGAAACGCATGCTGTTCTGCGCCATCTCGAGACCTGACACGGCTACTCCGCCGGCATTGGCCGCTTTGCCCGGAGCGTAGAGAACACCGCGGTTGGTGAACGTCTTGACTCCATCCGGCACGGTCGGCATGTTGGCCCCTTCGCAGATCAACTGGACCCCGTTACGCAGCAGATTCTCTGCATCCGCATGGTTGATTTCGTTCTGTGTGGCGCAGGGAAAAGCACAGTCCGCCTTGCGAGTCCAAAGCGGGTTCTCGTCCAGCCCCCCCATCTCAGCAGCCATGTACTCGGCGCCCGGATACTTCTCCGCGAATTCGCGGATGCGGCCCCGGCGCATGTTCTTCAGTTCCTTCAAGAATTCCAGTTTCTCACGATCAACACCATCGGGGTCATAGACATAGCCGCTCGAGTCGGAAAAAGTCACGACCTTCGCTCCAAACTGGATCAGTTTTTCCATGACGAACTGCGCCACCTTGCCCGCCCCCGACACCAGGCAGCGCTTGCCTTCGAGCGTCTCGTCGCGGGTGGCAAGCATCTCGGAGGCAAAGTAAACCACGCCATAACCCGTCGCCTCCGGGCGCATGAGGGACCCACCCCAATTGAGCCCTTTCCCCGTCAGCACTCCGGTAAATTCGTTCCGGAGCTTGCGGTACTGGCCGAACAGGTAACCGATTTCCCGTCCACCCACCCCAATATCCCCGTCTGGGATGTCCGTATTCGGTCCGATGTGACGATACAGTTCGTTCATGAAGCTCTGGCAGAAACGCATGACTTCACGATCACTCTTACCCTTGGGGTCGAAGTCGGCCCCACCCTGGCCCGCACCCATGGGCAACATGGTGAGACTGTTTTTGAACACCTGTTCCAGGGCAAGGAATTTCAAAATGCTCGCCGTGACCGACGGATGAAAACGGAGGCCGCCTTTGTAGGGTCCGATCGAGCCGTTCATCTCGATGCGATAACCCCGGTTTACCTGTACCCGGCCGGTATCGTCCACCCAGGCGACGCGAAAAGTGATCGTTCGCTCGGGCTCAATGATCTGTTCGAGTATCCTGGCTTCCCTGTAGTGGGGATGGTGCTCGAGGACGGGACTCAACGATTCTGCAGCGTCCTTGACCGCCTGATGAAACTCCTGTTCAGCAGGATTCTTCGATTTTACTTCAGCCATCAACCTCTGCACGTAGGACGTCATTGTTCAAATACCTTCCTCATTCGTTCATGTGTCCACAGGGTACCTACTGCGTCTCCTCTTCAGTCCCTTTGAGTTTTAACGGACGCGCCGCGTCCGTGACCGCGTTGATTTTCACGGCGTAGCTCGTCTTCTTCGCGATATCTTCGTCTGTAATAACATGGAAATCCAGGAGTCCTCCGGACCTGTATCCCGTTCGAAGGTAGTTGACTTCGTCCAGGCAGAGACTCCAACCCTCGAGCCAATGGACGAGGTCCTCGCGTTGGGAAGCCGCGCCCCTGAAGTGGACTAGCAAGTCGATATCGCTCGCTGGTCCTGCCGTTCCATTCTTCGTGCTGCCAAAAACGTAAACGTTCTCCACTCCGAACTCTCCGGGATCCAGTTGCAAGGCGATCTGCTCGGCCATACGATAACGCCACCGCCAGTAATTCTCCGGGTGTCCATCTTCGAATGCTTCTCCCTCCTCCGGGGACCCGATATCTTGCTCGGGATCCGCCAGCAGGGCCACGGCCTCGCCGAGTTCGGCGTTCATCAGTACATGCATCACCTGCCCGTTTGATGCAGCCGGGACATCGATCACTCGAACCACGTCGGCGAGGAACTCGTATTCGGGGAGTAATTCCGAAAGGACGTTGGGCGAGCGCAGCAGAACGCGCTCATTGAAGCATGTCGCCTCATCATCCGGGAACACCGGAAGGTAGAAGATATCTGATTCCGCGAGGCTTTGCAGAAAGTGGACTCCGGCAGACGAGATGTTCTCCTTGGCATCTTCCGGTTGCAGGATATCAACGAGAACCGCAGCGTTCTTGAAATCGTCGTATTTCAAGGTCACGGTGGATCGACTGTCACCGCGGTCAATCCAGCGACCGGGCCGCATAAGGACGAACTGCCGTTTGGGAAGCAACTCGTTCAACCTCGCCACCGCTTGTTCTACGGCCCGCCGGTGCTCCTGCTCCTCGAGCGCTTCGTACGCCGCTGGGCGCACGTAGACTATGTGAGTAACGTTAGACACCCGTCCGTTCGATATATAACGGTTAGCGGAGAATACGAGCTTGTCTTTGTCTATTTCTTTCGGAACGGGAGCGGGCTGCGTTGGACGGACGGTGGCCTGTGGGCAGCACTGCAGAAGATAGATGCGCTCTCCGTCGGAGGCGAACTCGATCTCCACGGGAGCACCGAGCTCTTGCTCGAGTGTTCGCATGACACTACGGATTTGCGCGACGAAAGGGCTCCGTGTGATCAACCCGTCGAAGGTCACCACGAGGTCTTTTTTGTCGAGCATCGACTCCTTGGTATCCAGTGGTCGAATTTCGCCGTTTTCACGAACAGACAGAATCCGCTCGGCCTCAGGGTACTCCTCGCCAGTCTTGACCATTAGTTCACTCAGCTCGATCGTCTGCAAGCGGTTGGTCTCCAAATTGACCACGTCGAGTCTCTTGGGAGCGTGACGAACACTATCCTCCGTTGCTCCATTCGCCTGAATTAACGGACATCCCGGAACGACAAGCACGGGATACTCTTCGCTTATCCGATCCGCGGCACGCGTGCCAATCCCGGGGATCATGCGGACCGCGCCGTCCTCTCTCGCAACGTCGGGCAGCCAGTGCAAATCATTCCGACTGCGGGCTACCCCGGAATAGGCGGGGAGAAAATACGGACCAACCTGGGTTCCCACTACCTCCTGGATCATGACGCCCATCTGCTCGCTGAACTCCAGCAATCCACGGTCTTCCCGATACTCAATGGCATCCGGACCGAAATTCGATGCGTATACCTCGGCCACCGCAGATGCGAGGTCCCGGAGACGCTCCTGCCTGCCTCCCTGGTTTCCCAAGAACACAGTCTTGTACTTGCCGGCAAAACCGAAGCCCATCCGGTCCTCCAGCAGCGACGAACTGCGCACGACCAGAGGGCCATCTCCGAGATCGTCCAGGGCTGTGGACAGCCCGCTCGCCATTTCGGGTGGGAGCACCGTCTGCTGGAACATTTCGATGATGTGCGGATACTCCATACGGACCCGCTCTTTGTCCTTGTACTTCTGCTCGATAATCTCGTCCATGTTGTTGTAATGTATGAATTCCAGCATCATGTCCGAAGAAATGTACCACGTCTTGGGAATCCCGAACGGTGAGTCCGATCCGGTGCCGCCGTTTGTTCTCTTCAGGATTTGCGAAGCCAGGAAAAGACCCGCGCTTTTGCCGCCGAGCTTTCCATGGCTCTCAGTGGAAAAGATCATTTTCTGTATCAGGTGATAAAGATCCTCGATGTCCACGTGGTGCTTCGCAACGTTGATGTACTCCAATCGGCTTGATAGAATGCACTCGATCAGAAGAACCTTCAGACCCTTCGCCAGTGGGTAGCGGTTGTCCGTGTCCTCGCGTGTTGTGAAGAAGTAACGCCGGAGGTCGTTGGACACGGCGGAAAGCGGCAGGCGACCGCGTACTGTCCGGAGCAACGCACCGAGCTTGTCCTCCTGGATCCACATTTGGATGCGAGACAGGATTTCGTCTCCGCTCAGGTGACTGGCGGCAATTTGAAATATTCTCTCGGTAAACTCCGTGGAGAAGTCCAGCAGCCGGTTCAGACGGCGCCCGTTCAGTTCGCCGGCCAACCGATTTCCACCTGTCATGTCCTGGTGTCCATCCGCCCTTCTCAGATCCTCCGCCGCTTCGATACCGCTCCAGCACAGGTGATTGAGCATTTTGTTGGACAGCCGAAGAAAAAGGGCGTTATCCGTTTGGCGAATGAGATCCAGCACGGCTTCCCAGTCACGCCCTCGGCTCTCAGAGAGATCCCGGTCGGCCCTCCGCCATTCCTGAAAGACGTGCTTCATCTTCCTATAGGTCAGGAAGTGGCTGATCCGATCCGCAATGGTCTCGATTAGCTTCTTTTCTTCATTGAGAAAGGGGCCGACCTCCACCGCCGGCATTTCACGGGTGTAGTACACACCGATCGTACCCACATTTTGATCCTGCTGTACGATGTCTGCGGTTAGTTTCCAGGGTGTTTCTTCGAAGCCCTGGGAATGGTATTCCTTGCCCTCCAACGTGATCGTCGCCACGCACATATCCGGGAATTGCCATCCCGGCGGAATGGACTCAATGATACGGTTGCACACCTGATCGATGTCCGCGTCCGGTTCCTTCAGGGCTTCCTCGATCGCGTACAGGCAGGCAAGCTCTTTAGCCCTTTCGGTGAGGGCTTCGAGCAATCTAATCGCCGACTGGGTCTGCTCACTCACAGCAGATCACCCCCCGGCCACTCCTGCCGTCGACTTTGACATGGAGCGGTTCATTCAGCGTGACATGTCGCGCATATTGTGATTCCCGTTCTACTTTCTGCCCTGCCAGCCAGCCCCAGTCGACGGGGTGCTGCCCGGTTTTGTCGGTCGAAAAATACAGAATCTGCAAGCAGGTAACGTTGTGAAAGAAGTGCGATCCCTGGCTCATGTCTACCGTCATATCGGAGGAGGAGGCTTCGACGATGACCTTTGCGCCGGACACCTGTCCCCATCTAACCGGAATGCCCAGCCACGGATCGGAGGTGCCGAGGCGCCCAAGAACCACCAGGAGGTAGGGGCGGCCTGCATCGAGAAGCCACCGATTCATCTCGTCCAGTTCACCCGCGATCAGCCAGGTATCTTTGGCGGAGAAAGCATCGGGCCTTACATAGACAACGTCTTTGATAGAGTCCTGGCGTCCGTTGCCCAGAACCTGCTCGGATGCCACCACGACGTGGTCTCCATGGAGCTCTTGTTCCTCGACATCCACTCGATCATCGGAGATAAACATTGGCCTGACCTGAAGGAAACCGAACCGCGTGCAGTCGCCTGACCCGAGACCGAAATCCACGGCGAACTCGATCTCCACGGGGTTTTTCAATTCGCCCCCACAGACACTCAAAAGTTCTTGCACCAGGGCATTCAATGGGATCTCGTTGAGTTCGAGCAAGGGAGCGAAGTCCAGCACCCGCGGACCTGGCCTGCCGGTACCCATTGTGAGCCGCTCGCTTTGCGGATCGAATGTCGAAGCCACCTCCCCCAGTGCGCCATCTCTTTCCGCGTGCCCGAGATCTCCCTCGAAGAGGTACTCCGTCTCCCGGATTGGATCGTATGTAGGGGGCTTCCCCATGTTCACGGACCAGAATTGAGTCTGCGTCTGCGTGAGCAGCTCTTTCGTGCTGCCGAACGGTGGTTTCACTTTCGGATGAGCCGGGCAATACGTCCACGCCCGGCCTCCGTCCACAATGGTCTTTCCCAACCCAAGCGCCAGACTCACCACGCCGTCCTCCGGGCGGTTGTAACCCAACCCATAGAAGTTGTACGAGCGGCCTACGCCGGAAACATTTGGATAAAACCGGTCGCCACGACGGAGGCCAACCACTTCTTGAATCATGACGGCCATCTTCTCTTCGTTGTGTGATCGCCCCATGGCCTGACGGTAGCTCTTGGCATCTCGGGAAAAGGTCGATGCGTAGACAAACTTGATCGCCTCAACCAGAGTGTGAAGCCGCGCATCCGCGCTGAACTGGTTGTTGGGAACCATTTTCGTATCGTAGACGCCCGCGAAGGGCTCCTGAAGCGCGTCTTCCAGGAGGCTGGAAGACCTCACCGCCAGAGGAACGTGCACGTCGGAGATGAGGGCCTTCAGCTCATCCACGAGGTCCGACGGTAGCTCCGCCCTTTGAAAGGCATTAGCCATGTGGCGGTCCCTCGTATCCGACAAGGCAACGTCGTAAAGACGGTTCTTCTCCATGAAGAGGTCGAACCAATCGGTGGTGACCACCCAAAACCACGGGATGTCCACTTTGATGGATGGAAACGCGTCCTTGTCGAACCGGTTGGCCAGGATGTGCTCGAGCTGCGCCAGTCCCCGCGCCTTCCCACCGATTTCCCCGTCTCCAATCCGGACAAAGGAACCCGTGGCCCCGGTGACGCTCCGACCGGAGCCCGCGTCACGTTCTGGAAATGGCACGCTCTTCTTGTTGACCATAGTCTCTCACCGGTTTGCGAACCACTTTCTGGTGACGGTTCGCACCGCTCATCACGAAATCGCCGACAACACGTTACCCGCCCAGAATCTTCTGCACTTCATTCTTGTCGACATCCTGAATGTAACTGATGCCGCTGATCTCCGCTGCGTCCCTTGTCAGAGCCGCAATATCGTC
Organism: uncultured bacterium; assembly: GCA_965372355.1. GTDB lineage: Bacteria > Krumholzibacteriota > Krumholzibacteriia > WVZY01 > WVZY01 > CBDVBZ01. The sequence continues at coordinate 7,830 of CBDVBZ010000068.1, forward strand.
CCGAGCGATAAAACTCAGATTGAATTTGCGCGCACCGCACATCAACTGACGCAGTCCTTGCGCAAGCCGCTCGTAGTAGGTATACAGTCCGATGGCTCCTGTCGGCAGCTTCTCGAACTCATCGTCTCCCAGCTCCTTGCGCAGCTCGGGCGCCGTGACGAATATCTCGTCCTTCGTTTTGCCGAAGCGCTCGACGTAGACCGGAATCTCATTCTCATCGATGGTCTTTCCAATGGTCTTGCCAACCATGGCGGCGGCAATGGGAGAACGGGCCATGCCGATGAGCTTTACAAAAGGCGCTCCAATGGCCAGCCCTTTGAAAATCTGATCCTCAAACGTAAAGCCGCCGGCCAGGGCCAACGACGGTACGTAATCTCCCTTGTCAGCCAGTTGCTTGGTGTACTCGTAGAGGAGTGAATCGATTTCCACCGGCGGCATGCCCCATTCGTTCATCATCCGCCACGGACTCATGCCCGTGCCGCCTCCGGCGCCGTCCACCGTGAGAAGATCGATCCCGTACTTCGACGAAAACTTCACCGCGCGTGCCAGGTCAGCGGGCCGATAGGCTCCTGTTTTCAGGAACACATATTTGGCGCCCGCTTTGCGCAGTTCTTCTACGCGTTGGGCAAAGGACTCTTCAGTCACCATGCCAACGCGGGAATGCCGTTCGAACTCCTTGAACGATCCGCGCTCGAACGCCTCGATGACATGCGGGTCCGTCGGATTGGGCAAAACGACGTAACCCCGCTCGTAGAGCAGCTGAGCCTTCTTCAGGTCTTTTATCTTGACCTCTCCCCCAATGTTCTTTGCGCCCTGACCCCACTTGAGCTCTACGATTTCCACGCCAAGCTCTCGAATGGCATACTCCTGCACACCCAGTCTCGTGTCTTCAACGTTCGCCTGGACGATGATGGCGCCGTATCCGTCACGCTGGTAATCCTGATAGAGCTTCACTCTTCGCTTCAGGTCTACCGTGTCAACGATCTCGCCGTTCTTGAGCTGCGCTTCGGGATCCATACCGACCACGTTTTCGCCAATGGTGAGACCTGTACCCGAGAGCGCCGACCCGATCGCCAGGCCCTCCCAGTTGTTCTTGGCAATGTTCGTGGAGCCGATACCCGGAATGATCCACGGGTAACGGAACTTGACACCCCCGTCCTGGCCAAAATGCACTTCGAGGTTCACGTTGGGAAAAATCGCTTTGTCCGAATCTGCCTCGATCCCCTGGGCGCCGACTGCGGTGCCCATGATGTTGAAGTGCGAGTAATCAACGGGATACACCTTCTCCGACGCCGTAGTGATAACACCAAACGGCTGCGGATAGATCACCTCGTGTCCTCGATAGGCGGATTTTCCGATCTCGCACATTCCGATGCAACCATCCACGCAGGTGACGCACATGCCGGAGTTGGGAGAGACCGAACCCTCCGTCCTGTTCTTGGTCAGAGTCGCTGCAGATGCGTTAATCCTCGACAGTGTCTGAAACATGGCGTTCCGCTCCTTTTTGCTTGCATTCCTTCGTCTCGGAATCCTGTTGTTTTCCCTTCACGATCTCACAGGCCACACAGGGATCCATGTAGCACATCATGTCATCGAATTGATCCTTTTCTAAGCAAGGCGGGGCAAGGTTGGCACAGGCTCCGCAGATCGCTTTTTCCGGTTCTGTGTAGGTACAACGTAGCGTGCAAACCGGGCATACGTACATGCAGCCGCCGCACAGACGGCATTCCTCCGACTTGATGTCGAAGGGGGTACCAATACTGCGATTCTCTCCGCGCCCGCGGAAACCGATGGCCTTGGCGACCATCTGCTCTTCACACATGCGGACGCATAAGCCGCAGAGAATACAGTCTTCATACTCCTGCTTGAAACGCTGCGTGCGCACCTCGTGCGCCGCCGCGAGATCCTGGATCACCTTGGACTGAGGACAGGACGCCAGCAGGAGCTCCAGGATCATTCTACGCGCCCTCATCACACGTGAAGAGGCGGTCCTGACAACCAGACCTTCCTCAACCGGGTACGTGCAAGAAGTAACGAGCTTTGCCCGGGCTTTCTCTCCGATCTCCACGACGCACAAACGGCACGCACCGTAGGGTGATAAACCCTCCATGTGGCAAAGAGTGGGGATGGGAAAGCCCAGAAAGCCGGCGGCTTCCAGGAGAGTGGTCCCCTTTTCTACGCTTACATCCAAACCGTTGATTTTGAGGGTAATCACGCGCTCTGCCTCCCCGCTTTGGTTGCCGTTTTTTTGTCCGCCTCGTCACGAGTAAATTCGAGATCGCACCTCAGACACCGCAGCGCTTCCCGCTTCGCCTCTGCCTGAGATAGGGTCACCTCGACCTCGGCAAAATTGCGCTTGCGCCATTCCGCCGAGGCGCGCGGTGTCTCGGCCCGCTCGCGGTCCTGGACGGCTTCGTCGGGTGCGGGCTCCACATAGACGCGTGGCAGCCTGGCGGACACGGGCTGGACCAGGGACTCGTTCTTGAGGAATCTTTCTATGATGACAGCTACCTTCTTGCCGTCGGCGATGGCCTCAACCACCGTGTTGGGACCGCGGACCACATCGCCCGCGGCGAACACTGCCGGCCGGTTTGTTTGCATCGTTGTATGGTCGGCCTGGACCGTGTTCCAGCGCGTTGTCTCGATCCCGCTTGACGTCGTCGGGGTCACCGCGTCGATACCAGAATCCTCGCCGATGGCGACGATCAGCGTATCGAGATCGACGACGTGCTCTGTGCCCTCGACCGGCACCGGTCTGCGCCGGCCGCTTTCGTCGGCATCGCCAAGCTCATTACGGATGCACTCGAGACCTTCCAAGTGGCCGTCCTTGCTGACGATCCGAACCGGTGTGACCAGGGTCTGGATGTCAATGCCCTCCTGATCCGCCGCTTCGATCTCTTCGGCGAAGGCGGGCATCTCGTCCCGGGTCCGCCGGTAGAGAATCGTCACCTCGTCTACGTCTTTTAGCCGAAGCGCCATGCGGGCTGCGTCGATGGCCGAGTTGCCGCCACCGATGACGCCTACCCTGCCCTTGGCAAGCTGCTCGTCTTGCAGGTTAAAGGCCTTCAAAAACTCGATGGAGGGATACACTCCCGCCACGTCCTCGTTCTCCAGGCGCAGAGGCTTGCTCTTGTGCGCCCCGATGGCAATGAGCACGGCCCCGTACCCATCCTCGAGCAATCCATCGATATCCACATCGCGACCCAGCGCGACACCGCATTTCAGGGTGATGTTTTCATTGAGCAGAGCGTCGATTTCTTTCTTGATGACCTCACGAGGCAAGCGGTAGGAAGGAATGGCACACGTCAGCATTCCACCCGGTTCCTTCTCAGCCTCAAAGACCGTCACCTTGCACCCCTTGAGAGAGAGGTAATGAGCTGCCGTCAGTCCGGCGGGTCCCGCACCGATAATGGCTACTTTGGGTGTGCCGTCGCCGTGCCACTCCTGCCTGACCGGCTGGTATGCGGAGGGTTCCATTCGATCGGTGATGAATCTCTTCAAGGCTCTTATCGCCACCGGGTCGCCCCCCGTCGCGCCGGCCCGGCATTTTTCCTCGCACGGATGGTGGCAGACCCGGGCACAGATGGAGGGGAACGGATTGGGCTCACGGATCACCTGGTAAGCCTCTTCATACTCTCCTCGTCCGATCAGTGCAACGTACCGCCAGGCCTCGGTTCCCAACGGACAAGCCGACTGACAAGGCGCGCCCACCAGTTGCTTGCAAACAAACGCATCGCACTGTTTGTCCTTGATGTGCCGCTCGTACTCCTCGCGAAAATAACGCAGCGTGCTGAGCACGGGATTGGGCGCCGACTGTCCCAGGCCGCACATCGTCGTATCCATGACCACATGGGCCAGTTCTTCCAGGAGGTCCAGGTCGTCCATCGTCGCCTGGCCTCTGGAGATGTCGTCGAGGATCTCGTACATCCGCTGTGTACCTTTTCTGCATGTGAAGCACTTGCCGCAGGATTCATCCTTCAGGAAATGCATGAAGTACTTGGCCACATCCACCATGCACGTGTCCTCGTCCATAACGATCATCCCACCAGACCCCATGATGGAACCCGCCTTCACCAGGCTGTCATAGTCGATGGGCAAATCGAACTTACTTGCAGGTATGCATCCTCCGGAGGGCCCGCCTGTCTGAACGGCTTTGATTCTTGCTCGTCCCGATGGCCCTCCGCCGATGTCGTAGACAACTTCGGAGATCTTGATTCCCAGCGGGACCTCCACCAGACCGGTGTTCTGGATTTTTCCCACGAGTGAGAAGATCTTTGTGCCCGTGTTTCCAGGGACCCCAACCCTCGCGTAGGCGTCGGCGCCCCGATCGATGATGACGGGGATGTTAGCCAGCGATTCCACGTTATTTATGCAGGTGGGATGGCCCCCGATACCCTTTTCGATTGGATATGGGGGCCGCTGCCGGGGTTCACCAATAAAGCCCTCAACAGATTTGATGAGCGCTGTCTCCTCTCCACAAACGAAGGCGCCCGCTCCTCGCACGATCGATATGTCGAAGTCGATGCCGGTGCCGAGGATATCCTTGCCCAAAAGGCCCAGGTCACGAGCCTGGCGAAGGGCGATGATGGTGTGTTTGATGGCAATGGGGTACTCGCTGCGCACGTAGATGATGCCCTTGGTCGCTCCGATGGCAACCCCTCCGATGAGCAGGCCTTCGATGATGGCGTGTGGATTACCTTCCAGGAGACTTCGATCCATATAAGCGCCCGGGTCCCCCTCGTCGGCGTTGCAAACGATATATTTCTGTTCTGCGCCGTTGCCCGCAGCCCGTGCGAGCTCCCACTTCTTTCCGGTGGGAAAACCGGCTCCTCCCCGACCCCGAAGACCCGATTTCTTGACTTCTTCCACGATCCATTCCGGGTCAACCTTCGAGAACACTTTCTCGGTGGCTGAATACCCGTCCTTTTCGATGTAGTTGATGATACGGATGGGATCCAGTTTCTGATTGCTTCCCAGGATCACGCGCTGCTGTTTCTTGAAGAAGGGAATCTCGTCTTGACTTTCATAGGGTTTTCCGTCTCGTGGATCTCTATAGATCAAACTCTCATCCACGAATCCTCCCACTGCCGCATCGATCACCCTGGGAACGTCCTCCATTCTGAGCTGGGGGTAGAGATGCCGGCCCGGCTCCACGACAATGAAAGGATCCATCTCGCAGAACCCCTGGCAGCCTGTGACCCGCAACCCGATTTTCGTTTGGAGACCTCTATCGAGGATGTAACGCTTGATAATACGCAGGATGTCGTTCGAACCGCTGGCTTGTCCTCCCGTCCCGGCACAAACTACCAACGTTGGGTTGTCGTACTGGAGCTTCTGATCATCTTGAACGCGCCGACGAAACCTGACGAGTTCTGCTACCGTTGAAAGCTTGTTCACTAAAACACCTCTCTCTGTAGCGCCCGTTCACTCAGACACTCACTCTAGCGGCACACCGCCGGTGTCCAACATGTGACCCCGGCAACCTCTGCGGGCACAGATCTGAACAACACCTCCACCGCGGACGATCATGGGCACCATAGGAGCGCCGCAATCGCTGCACTTACCGCCGCCGATCAACTCGGCATGACAGTGGGGGCAGAACATCTGGAGGATCTCGTCGATGGGTATCTCATATTCGGAAGCCACCTTATAGCTTCCGTAAAGACTGGAGAGGGCCAGCCAACCGTGCCTGTCGCCAAAAGAGACCGTCACTCGAATAGAGGGGTGGCTGTCGATCACATGCCGCGGATCCAGCAGGCTGTGGTTGCAGCGCGCACAGCTCACCTCTACGGGGAAAACGCGGTCGTCCCCTTCGATCTCGACCAGGTCCAGACCCTTCTGGGTCCGCTCTATGATTCCCTTCACGTCCGTCGTCTTGACTTTGGAAAAATAGTGCCCGTCTGCCACTACCACCGGCCCCAGCGCGCAGGCTCCCAGACAATTCACGGACTCCAACGAAAACTCTCGGTCGGACGTCGTCTCCCCCGATTGGATTCCCAGCTCCCCCTCGATGACTTCCGCGATTCTCGGGCCGCCGTGTACGTGGCAGGCAGTACCGAGACACACCGAGATGAGGTGCTTGCCCCGGGGCTCCAGGCTAAACGCCTTGTAAAAAGTGGCGACGGCGTAGACGTCAACCAGGGAGCGTCCCATTTCCGCAGCGATCGATTCGAGCGCTTCCTTCGGGAGATACCCGTACCTCGCCTGGATCCGCTCCATACGGGCAATCAGTCCGTCTTCTCTTCCGTCGGCTCTTTCGAGCGGGGCCTTTGTTTGTTCTGGATTCATGCCGTGTGTTCCCTTGTGTTTTAGACTGTTACCTGATTTTCCGACACTAACTCTCCTCCACGTATTCTTCGCAGTGCCAGACCCCACCCTCTGGCTTTGGGAAAAGGCACGTCCCGCGGTTCGCGCAGTTCACGCAGAGGCCCTTTAACTCCCCGGCATCCTTGGCACGTCCTTTCGAGCTTGCGCGGCCGCTGGGAAATCGATCCCTACCGTCCTTCCGGGATCCAGAGGGATGGCGAGCCATTGCTTATCCCCTTTTTCCTCAGCGAAGAAGGTTGCCTTCGCGTCTCTGTAGTAAAATATCTGTCTCCAAAATGTTCCGTCGAATCGAGATGTCCTGAGCATGGTTGTCGATGCCATCGACTGCCGTTGACCCAACTCACCATCGGTATATCAATTGGCGTGCCAGCAAAACGCGACGTCACTGACCCGTCGCTTCAACGATGTAACCCAACCGTTGAAGCGCGCATCTCATTGCGGAGGTAAGTGTTAAGATTGGGCAAGAGCGGTGGTGGGGTTTCCTGCCGAGGTTCAGTGAGTGTCAAAGGTCACCCCCGCAACCGGGGCGGTTTACCCCAGTGGGGCGAAACGTCCCGCTTATGGTTATCCACGATTGGCGGCGAAGGCGGGAAGTCCACGCATGTCAGCGGCCGCCACCGAACGCGAGGCGTCGGGTTTCGGAATTTCGGAATGTGATATTGGAAGGCTACTGCGGGGGTTTTCCCAGACGTCTTATCTTCTCGCGCAAGGTCTTGCGATCGATCCCAAGAACGTCAGCCGCGCGGGTCTTGTTGCCACCCACCGACGCGAGCACGTTGCGGATGTGTGCCGCCTCCACCTCAGCCAACGTGCGATTCAGTCCTTCCTCTCTAACGCCGGCGTAGCGCATCAGGTCAGGCAAGTCGGGCACATCGATGACGTCCGAATCCGTCATCACCACTAGACTTTGAACCACGTTCTCCAGCTCTCGAACGTTTCCCGGCCAGGCGTAGTGAGTCAGTACCTTGAGAGCTTTGTCCGTGAACCGAGGCTCGGGTTTCTCGACTTCCTGGGAGTACTTCTGGGTAAAGTGCTTGGTGAGGAGAACGATGTCATCCGACCGGTCTCGCAGAGGTGGAATGGTAATCTCGATGACTTTCAATCGATAATAAAGATCCTCCCGAAAGCTGCCCTTTTTCACCAGACCCAAGAGGTTCTTGTTTGTCGCTGCCAGGATCCTTACATTGACCTTTTGCGGTTGTCTAGAACCCACCATGGCGACTTCCTTCTCCTGAAGGACCCTTAAGAGCTTGACCTGCATGGCCAAGCTTGTCTCGCTGACTTCGTCCAGAAAGACAGTACCCCCATCCGCGGTTTGAAAAAAGCCGGCCCGGGACTCCAGAGCTCCTGTGAAGGCGCCCTTGACGTAACCGAACAGCTCGCTTTCCAGAAGGCCCTCCGGTATCCCCCCACAGTTGACCGGGACGAACGGTGCAGAGGCACGCTTACTACTGTAATGGATTGCCCGAGCGACCAGTTCCTTTCCCGTGCCGCTCTGACCGGTGATCAGCACCGTGGCCGGAGTGGAGGCCGCTTTGTCGATGGCGCGGAACACCTCGTTCATGGGCTCTGATTCTCCGAGAATGCCGTACTGAGAACCGATCGTCTCCGGAAGCCGGTCCTGACCGGCCATCCGCAGTTTCTGCTTTTCGAGCGCGCGTCGTACTGCCGAAAAAAGCTCATCGTCCGTAAAAGGTTTGGTGAGGTACTCTTCCGCCCCCGTTTTGATGGCCCCTACGGCACCTTCCACAGTGGCGTAGCCGGTGATCATCATCACTTCCGTGTTCCTCAGGTTCTCCCGTACGTAGCGGATCAAATCCATCCCGGAACTCTTTGGCATCTTGTAATCCGTTATCACGAGATCCACAAGCGTGTGGCCGAGAAGCACGGTCGCCTCCGCTACGCCGGGTGCCGTTAACACATCGTAACCCTCGGACGTCAGGTTTCGCTCGAGCATTTCCAGCGTCTCCGGAGAGTCGTCCACAATGAGAATGCGCTCTTTCTCCATCCGGTTCTTCATACTCGTTTCTCCCCAGCCTTCCTCGGTTTCGTAAGAGGTAGGTGGATTACGAAGTGTGTGCCTTTTCCCGGTTCGGTTTTGACCACGATCCTGCCGCCGTGCGCGGTGACGATACCGTGAACCACCGCCAAACCCAACCCTGTTCCCTCATCGATATCCTTCGTCGTAAAGAAAGGCAGGAATATCTTGTCCGACACTTCCTCCGCCATTCCAGCACCGGTGTCCTCGACGCGAACGTGGACGTTTTCTTTGGTCGCCCACGTCTCCACGGTGAGGGTTCCCCCTCGCGGCATGGCGTGAATCGCATTGACCACCAGGTTCACGAGAACCTGGTTGATCTGTCCGGGATCGACCGTGATCTTGGGCAAATCGGCAGCCAGCCGACGGACCAGCTGTATACCCGCCTTGACGCACCGAGCTTCGAAGAAGTACAGGCCATCGTCTACCACGTCGTTCAGGTTCACCAGCTTTTTTCGCGGGGGGAGCTGCCGAGCAAAAGTCATGAGCTTCTTGATGATTTCCCGGGCATTGAGTGATGCAGCCTCAATGTTTTTGAGGTCCCGTTGCACCTGGGGAGACAGATCGGGTGACTTCTTCGCCAGCTGCGCAAAGCCGAGGATGTTGCCCAGGGGTTCGTTTAGCTCGTGGGCAACGCCAGCGGCGAGTTGGCCGATGGTGGCAAGCCGGTCCGAGTGTCTGAGCTGGTCTTGCAATGAGGCTTTTTCCTCATCGGCCCTGGCTCGTTCGTAGAAGATAGCCACCTCTCGGGCCACGCTGTTGATGAGGCTTCGCTCTTCAGCCAGGAACGGTCCTTCGTCCAGGGTTAGTCTCTTCTCGAGATACGACACCTCCACGAACCCGATCTTCTCGTCATTAACAATGATATCGGATACCTGCCGGTAACGTGACTCACGAAAACGTTGGGTCACGTAAGACCGTCCGTTCAACTCAATACGAGCACAGGTGATTTCGGGATAGAGCCACGCTGGGGGAAGCAGTTCAACGATGCCCTGAATGATCTCGTCAAAGGAGGCCTCCGGTTGTGCCACCACACGAGCGATCCCGTACAGACACGTGATTTCCTTGATCCTTTCCCTGAGCTCGATCTGGGCGTACTGATGGGAAAGTGCGACTCCAAGGACCGCGGAGATGTCTTCGTAAAAGTGAATATCATCGATAGAGAAGAAGTTCTTCTTCCTGCTTCTAAGCAACAGAAGTCCTATGCACTCCTCGTCGAGCCGGATAGGAATTATCGCGATGTCTTTGGTAGGCGCGGGGAGATGCAGCGTTCGATGCGAAGAAGTACGCTCCGTAGACTCGTCGTCCGTCGCACTCGGCGTATCGCCGGTCCAGAAGCTGCCACCCTTGGTGACGTGAGGACGCAGATCACTGACCGCTCCATTGATGACGTCGCAGCAAAGCCTCTCGATACCCAGCTCGCTTGCGTCGTCCGGCGGCGGGGCTGTCTCTTCACCCAGGGCGCAGGGCACCAGAATGAATCCAAAAGGCATCTTTTTCGATCCCGTGACCGAACATCGAAAGTGCTTGTCGGGCCCTTCCTTGGCCCACAACTCAGTCGCATCGCATCCCGAGTGTTCCTTGATTCTCTCTGACACCTTTGGGAGAAAGTCTATTCTCAAGAGCCCCTTCGTCGAATATTGCAGCAATTCATAGCACAGGTGGCGGAACCGCTCCAAATCGTCCCCGCCAGAAAGACGGATACGCTCCGAACGATGAGGCTTCTCTCCTTTGGTTCTACCGGTAGACATGCTTTCGGATGCTCCAAAATGGTCCTGCCGCGGGCGGCCTTTGCTCCGGGCCGACAAGCGCCGCCGCACCGGTCGGTTTACATCACAACTCGTCGAGTTGAATTCTAGCCATTTCCTGCCTCCAAGTCCAGCGACGGTTGCGTAGCTCTTGTACAAGCTCGTGCTGCCTCCGTTCTTGGAGGACTCCCCCTACACGACGTTTTCTTGCAGGGATGTTTCTCGCTCAGTGCAAGGTGGTGGGCATTCTTCGGGAGCGAGACATCATCCTCGAAGTTGCCCGAAGCATACGGTAAAGTGGGCAGCACCCATATGCGCCGCAATAGGTGCCCGACGCGGCCGGCCCCGGTTCGGAGCAAATCAACGCGCCCGCCGGCCCGCCCGCTTCGTCAACCGAATTGTATGTCGCTACCTGGTCGAACCGTGCTAGCATTTGTACGGACTTCTTCGACTGACCACGGATTGTTTCGGTTAAAATGACTTCCGAGCACGATCGAACCATAAATGCGAGAGCGAAACCTACGCAGGATCTCCTGCGAAAGACGGTTACACGCCTGCTACTGACCTACGTGGCACCGTTCATTCTGCTGACGTTGTATTTCCTCATTCAGTCCAATAATCTCACCAAAGAGAGCCGGCGAACTCATCTGAAATCTCTGGCCGAACACCAGGCGAACATACTCGATCTCTACTTGCGCGAACGGGTCGTTAATCTAAGGAACCTGATCAGCGACCCGAAACTCGGAGACATACCGTGCCCCGAGTTGGGAGACGAATTCCTCTCGGAGCTGAAGAAAAACTCGGACGCATTCGTCGATATCGGTTTTTTCGATGTTTCCGGTGTCCAGACCTGTTATGCCGGGCCTTTCTCGTCTCTCGAGCGGCACGACTACAGTTCAGAGCCGTGGTTCGTTTCGCTCCGCAGCCGGCCCGACAGTCACATTATCACCGATAGCTACCTGGGATTTCGCGGCCGACCTCATTTCACCATTG
>CBDVBZ010000069.1:0-18679 GCA_965372355.1 uncultured bacterium
CGGAGCTCATTGCCAAAGATCCCGTTATTGTTGATCACCGGGAACACCGCCGTGATCAGTCGAATCCCAGGAAAGTCGTTGCGTGATATCTCGTTACCGCTGATCTCAACAGGAACCGTCTCGAACGCATCGTCGAAATCGAGCGAGATACCGGCCTCATCTTCAGTGTATACCACCGAGTCGCTAAAACGGCCATTGACGGCGATACTATCCCCTCGGATGGTCACGAAGTCGGGCGTGCTCGTGATCAGTTTGACCCGGATCCCGCCCTTGAGATTGTTTGTGATCGCCGAGTTCTCTACCACGAGCCCCCCGGTCGACTCGTGAAAGATGCCTGCCTCGCTGCAAATCATTATGTTACATTGGTTTATGTCCACTTGCGCGCTTCCAATCCCATTGACCCCGTTCACCGCATGCGATAGGGTCGCATAGTCGAGCTCGACCTGCGGTGAGGCGCCGAGCGCCCGGAGCCCGATCCAGTAACCGGCTTGCGGCATCCGTATGCTCGGCTCGATCACAACGGGGTTCGCCGGGGTGCCGGCAATGATCAACCGTCCACCGACAACGTCGATACTAACAGCGGCCTTGTCGATATAGACCTTCACACCCGCATTGATCGTTAGAACGGTCGAGGGGTCTATGGAGATCCTGTCGCCGCCGGGTGCGACGAGATACGGAGAATTGCCAACATCCCAGGTCGTGTTGTCCGTGATATCACCCGCCTGAAGTGTGCCAACCTCGAGGGCCTCCTGAATCGTGTCCTTACCGCCATTACCATCGGAAGCCGTGATCGTCAGTGTGTCCAGCCCCACCGTGCCCGGGGCCTCCCACCGCATCGATGTCTTGCCCTGGTCCTGGGGCTCGAGGAAACCGCCGGTGGCCTCCCAGGTGACCGTCACCGGGTCACCATCCAGATCATCGACCGTCACGGTCAGGGTCGCGACGAGACCTTTCGCCACGGCGACCTTGTTGAACGTGAACGTCACCGTCGGCGGTTGATTCTCATCCGTCGGCGGGGCGGCCGGATCGTCAGAGGAACAGCCGACCACCAGCGCGGATACTAGAACCCCTAATACTATGATTTTACTTAGATTATTCATGACACCCCAACTTGCACCCGGACCTCGCGGGCCCGGTGGTTAAACCCAGCGCAAAGCTCAAAGCCAAACGCAATTCACTTGGCCACGACCTGAGCCAGGGGTCAGTGAGGGCAGCTAACACTTAACCCTTTGATATTAATCAGGTTAAACGTGATCGCTGAAAGGGTCGTGGAGGAGCCGAATCCACCTGTACGTTAGTCATAATCAGGTCGGTGAATCAAGCCTTTTCAGAGCGTTTGAGTGCGTTGGGCTGTTCGTTTGGGAATCAACCGGACGAGGGTCCGGCGGGCCAGTCGGATGTTTCACGTGAAACAACCATCTAACTCACTCAAAACCGAGTGATTAGACAATTGGCCGCGACCGCGGTCCGTGAATCCGAGCTGGATGTTTCACGTGAAACACCTTTTCAAAAACGTGCGCGCTTAGTGTTTTTCGTAGAGGAGAAAAACCCCGTCAGAAACCGAGGTTTTGTTCTGGAGATGCAGCGCACCGCCCACGACGTCCGCCGTATCGTTTCCACTCGGCTGGGTTGTAACGAGATACCCCCCAGGCCTGAGGAGGCGCTCGATGAGACCTCCGAGCCGTTGAGGCGGCGCCACAGCCAGCATGGTGGCCAAATCGAATGCTTCCAGAGTGGACGGCTCCCGAGCCAGTGCTTTCAGATCGGTTCCGAGTACCGTCACGCCGGTAAGACCCAGCCGCCCCACGACGCGCTCGAGAAAAAACGCCCTCCGGTCCTTGCGCTCGATCAACGTCACGCGCAGACCGGGAGTCATCAGCTTCCAGATCAGCCCCGGGAACCCGGCGCCGGAGCCGATGTCAGCGATGTCCCGCGGTTCGTCGCGAGCGTTGTCTCTCGCGTGATCGACGATGAAATCCCACATCTCGACGCAGCGACGAATCACGTACGCGGTCACGAATGGTGTCTCGCGTTTGGAAACCAGGCCGAGTTGGGGGTTCCAGTCGAGGAGCTCTTCGAGGAAAGTGCGCAGCAAGTTGACGTCAAGGCGCCCATGGATCTCGGGAAGTGACTCCACGATCCGTGTGATGTCATCCGTGTTGTGGGCTTGCATTGGCTCGAAGCGCCCTCCTGCGATCGCCGCGAAACCGCTCGAGGTGAACAACCACGATCGAGAGATCGGATGCACGCACCCCGGAGATACGAGATGCGTGGCCCACGGTCTCGGGTCTTTTCGTCACGAGCTTCTCCCGGGCTTCCGTGCTGAGGCCATTGAGATCTTGATACGGGAAATCAACTGGGATCTCCTGGGCCTCCATTCTTCGAACGGTCTCGATCTCACGTTTCTGCCGATCGATGTAGCCGACGTATTTGACCGCGCACTCGATATCGTTGTCGAGACCCTTGAATCGGCCGTTACCAGCCGACAACGGCTCGATGTGCCGATATCGCACCTCGGGGCGCCTGAGCACTTGAAGCAGCGACATGGGCTTCCTCACCGGCTCCAGACCGAGGGTCTCGAACTGCGCGTTGCCCTCGATCGACGGGAAGTTTGTGGATCCCAGATGCTCGACGAGCTCGCCCACCCGATCGAGGCGCGTCTGCGCGCGCTCGTGGCTACGCGGATCAACCAAGCCAAGCTTGACCCCGTATTTCATCAACCGGATGTCCGCGTTGTCCTGCCGAAGCATCAACCGGTACTCCGCTCGGGATGTAAACATCCGGTACGGCTCGTCGATCTCTTTGGTGGTCAAATCGTCGATGAGAACACCGATATAAGCCTCGTCCCGCCCCAGCACGAACGGCTCGCTCTGGCGAAGCCCCGCGACGGCGTTGACACCGGCCACGAAGCCTTGTGCCGCTGCTTCCTCGTAACCCGATGTCCCGTTGACCTGCCCGGCAAAGAACAATCCCTCGACCTGCTTGGACTCGAGTGTGCGTTTGAGCTGGTCGGGCGGGAAGAAGTCGTACTCGACGGCGTAACCGGGCCGTCTCATGACGGCCCTGTCTAGACCGGGGATAGACGCGAGTATCTCGAGCTGGACGTCAACCGGCAGGCTCGTGGAGATACCATTGACGTACAGCTCCGGATGATCGCGTCCCTCGGGTTCGACAAAAATCTGGTGATGGATCTTGTCCGGGAAGCGAACCACCTTGTCCTCGATCGACGGGCAGTACCGCGTGCCGATCGCGTCGATGTCGCCCCGGTACATCGGCGCCCGATCGATATTCCGGCGGATCACATCGTGAGTTGCCGCGTTGGTATGCGTCAAATAGCATAGTTCTTGTCCCTGGGTAATGGCCTCTGTGCGGTGTGAAAACGGGATGGGATCGGGATCTCCGGCCTGGGGCGCAAACCGGTCGAGATCGACAGAATCCCGCAACACGCGAGGCGGGGTTCCTGTCTTGAGCCGGCCCATCCGAAAACCCAAAGACCTCAGCGAATCGGAGAGCGCTGTCGTCCCGGGTTCTCCCTCACGTCCACCCTGGCGCTTCTCGTCACCCGTGTGCATGAGTCCCCTGAGAAAAGTGCCCGCGGTCAACACGCAGGCCGTTGCGGTGATACGGGCGCCGTTTGCCAGCTCGATACCGCAGAACCTCCCGCGATCGATCCGGACTCCAGCCACTTCTTCGCAGATCAAATGCAAGTTTCTCTGATTTTTAACGATATCTCCCATTAGACGCGAATACAGAAACTTGTCCACCTGGGCTCTCGGCGACCACACGGCCGGTCCCTTGGATCGGTTGAGCATCCGGAACTGAATCCCGGCCCGATCGGTCACCCGGCCGATCTCGCCGCCGAGCGCGTCGACTTCCTTGACGAGATGGCCCTTGCCGAGACCCCCTACCGCCGGGTTACACGGCATGTACCCGATTCGGTCCCGCCGCAACGTTACCATCGCCGTCCGTGTGCCCATTCGCGCGGCGACCAGGGCGGCCTCGCAGCCGGCATGCCCGCCACCGATGACGATTATGTCGAAATGGTTTTTCATGGTGTATGTCTCTCACGCGGCACGGCGACCGCCCTCACTTCATGTCTCGCTCGCCCCACAGCCCCTACTTGCCGATGCAGAAGCGCGAGAATATCGTGTCGAGCAGATCCTCCGTGTATCGTTTTCCTGTCGCCGTCTCGTAGAGCTGCAGTGCCTCGCGGGCGTCCAGCGCCAGGATCTCCAGCGGCGCGCGCTGCTCGAGGTTCGCTTTCAGGACGTCGATGCGTCCCCGGGTTTGCTCGAGAAGCGATATCAGCCGTGCGTTCAGGACAAGGCGCTCGCGGGCGATCCAGTTCAGACGCTCGCGACCGACCGCTTCAATCATCATCCTCTTTAGTTCGTCGATCCCCTCGTCCGTTTCAATCGACGAGTGAACCAGCGGCAGTTTCGGGCACTCACCTCGCAGCTTCTCTTCGGACAAGCACGCGGGCAGGTCGACTTTGCTCATCACCACCATCGATCGTTCGGGCTCGAGTTTTTGCAGCCTCGCCGACAAATCGTCCACCCAGGGTTCGGACGAGTCGACAACAAACAAGACGAGATCCGCCTCACCCACCGCCGTCTCCGCCATACGAACCCCAATGCTCTCGACACGATCATCGGTGCCTCTCAACCCCGCCGTGTCCTGCAGAACAAAGAGAAGACCATCGAGAACGATGGGCTCACGCAGCACATCGCGTGTCGTCCCGGGGATCTCCGTGACGATCGCCCGGTTTTCTCCGATCAACCGGTTGAACAGGCTGCTCTTGCCCGCGTTCACCGGCCCCGCGATCACAACCTGATACCCATTCCGAAACGGCTTCGAGAAGGAGCTGTCCTTGAGGAGTTCGCCAAGCTCGGTCGCGTGACGGTCGATCAGATCCACCGCCCCCGGTATATCGAGCGTGTCGATACCCTCCTCGATGAAGTCGATGCTCGCTTCGATATTGCCCAACAGCTCGAGCAGCTCGTCGGCCAATCGGTTGACCCTCTCCGACAGCCCTCCGGCCAATTGTCGCTGTGCGACCTTCCGCTGCAACTCACTCCTGGCGTGGATGAGATCGGCCACGGCCTCCGCTTGTATCAGATCGATCTTGCCGTTGAGAAAGGCGCGCTTTGTAAACTCGCCCGCCTCCGCCGAACGGGCACCGCGCCCAAATATCTCGCCGAGGATTCTTTCCACGACAAGTGTGTTGCCGTGGCAGCTGATCTCCACCGTGTCCTCACCGGTGTACGTCTCCGGTGCGCGAAACACCGTACACATCACGTCGTCGATCGTTTCACCCGACCGATCGACGATCACTCCGTGATAGACACGGCGATGTTCGAACCCGACCCTATTCTCGCCTACCGGCGAGAATAGGGCGTCAATTATGGCTAGCGCTTTCGTCCCGGACACACGGACAACAGCGATACCCGATTCGCCCGCCGGTGTCGAGAGCGCCGCAATGGTTTCGTGAAGCTCACCCGGCATATTCGAGAGCGATGGTTAGGGCAACTAGTCTCTTTCCGACTTCTCGGAAAACTCGCTGGCTTTTGGGGTGATGACGACCTTTCGCATCAGGCCGTCGCCGATCGTGTAGGTCGTCATGTCGTCGAGCTCCGAGATCGCCAAATGGAGGATCCGGCGGTCAGACGCCTTGAGTGGCTCGAAATCGAAGTCCTTTCCCGTCTTTCTAACACGCTCCGCACTCTTGCGCGCCCGATCCACGAGCAAGCGATGCTTGCGTTTCACGTAGCCGCCTACATCGATCGTAATCTTGCTGTGCTGCCCGGTCCGGCTCGTAAAGATCCGGTTGACGACGTGCTGAAGCGAGCTGAGGGTTTCGCCTCTTCGCCCGATCAGCAGTCCGTCGAGACCCGACGAATCGATGTTCATGAACGTCGTGTCCGGCATTTCTTCGATCGTCAACTCGTACTCGACTCCCATTCGGGACAGCAAGTTGGAAATGATTTCCCTGAGAATCCCAATGTGGTTTTCCGCTCGTTTTGTATCGCGAAGTGTCACCCGGATGGACACTGTCTTTGTTCCAAACAGGCCACTAAAGAACCCCTTGCTCGCGCCTTCCAGAATTTCGATATCGACTTCGTCCGGCTGCGCGCTGAGTTCTTTGAGCGCCTTTTGAAGCGCCTGTTCAATTGTCTTGCCTGAACTTTCCACGGATCGGGACATGATCAGGTTATCCTTTCTTGCTTTTTGACCGATTTGTCCTTGGCTTTCTCGGATTTGATTTTCTGACGGGTTTATCGACTGGTTTCCTGGCGGGTTTCTCCGCCCTGGCCGGTTTGTCGGCTCCGGCCGGCTTGTCATTCGTTCCATCCTCTTTATCTTTATCCGTGCCCCTGTTGATATAGTACTGCTGGGCAACCGAAAGCACCGTATTGACCAACCAGTAGAGCACGAGGCCCGAGGGCATTTTGTAGAACAGAAATGTGAACACGATCGGCAGCATATAAACAAACGCCTTCGGCTGCGTTGTGGTGGACGCCGGACCGGCGATCGAACCACCGATCTTGGACTGCATGAACATCGACGCGCCCATGAGTATCGGCAGGAGGCTCACCGCTGACCCGATCACGGGGAGGCTGACCGGCAGATTGAAAAGCACGTCCTGCTGGGACAAATCGTTGATCCAACCAAAGAACGGGGCCTGACGGATCTCGATCGTGCTTCGCAACACGCTGAACAGCGCGATGAAAACCGGCATCTGGAACACCATAGGCAGACAACCACCCAGCGGGTTGACTCCGGCTTCCTTGTACACCCGCATGGTTTCCTGGCTGAGCTTCTGACGGTCATCCTTGTGCTTTTCCTTCAGCGCCTGGAGCTTTGGCTGAAGCAACTGCATGTCACGCATCGACTTGAAGCTTTTGTGTGTCAGCCGGTAAAACAGGACCTTGGTGACCACCGAAATCAGAAGGATGACGAGACCGTAATTGGGTATGAACTTGTATAGCCACACCATGCTCCAGAGAATCGCCACGCTGACCGGTTTGAATATTTTGAAATGGTCAAAACCGATATCGACGTTCTTCTCGAGACCGTGTCCGATGATCTTGAGCTGCTTGTAGTCCAGCGGCCCGAAATACACATCGACGACCTGGTTGACAACGCCGCGCCGCTCGGCGGCCGGCAGTTTGATCGCGGCGGTCTGGAAGTTCTCGCTTTTGACGCCGACCATCTCGGCTTCACCGCCGGTTGGCGTCTCGGGGATCATGATCGCCGTGAAATATTTCATTTGGAGAGAGGCCCACTGCACCATTCCCGAAGAGTGTTCTTCGAAATCGCCGCGTTTCTTGCGGTAGTACTCATCGCCCAGACGGAGAGACGCGCGCATGGCGTCGTAGTCTCCCTGCGTGTTCTTCTCCGTGGAGCGAAGTCCCGGCCCAAAGCTCCACACAAGCTGACGAGTAAACGGGTAACCGTCCCTGGCAAACCGGACCCGGGAACGAACCATATACGTGTCTGCAGCAAACGTATATTCCCGCGTTATGCTTTCGTTGCCCGTGCCTTCTGTTCGAAATATCAGTTTGCGTTCCGGGTCGCTGTTATCCAGTGTGATCGTTGTCCCCGACAACAGAGGCTCGACGCCCCTGTCGCTATACGCTTCGAAGAGCACATCCTTGAGCGGGAGCACACGCTCGTCCCCGGCGAGGGTGACGCGAATCATCCCCCCATCCATGGCCGGATCGCCCCGGACCAGCTGAACCGGTTGCCCCTCGGTCTCGTATTTGAGCAAACGCACGGCGACGACCTCGGCGCCAAGCGTCGAGAACGTGATTTCGTAGAGAGGTGTGACAACCGTGATGAGACTGGCGGACTCGGCGCCCGCCTTGGGCAACATCGACGGCGCCGTTTCGTCCTCGAGACGCGCCGGATCCTCCGCGGCAACCCGGTCGTCGGGAACCCGCGGGTCGATACCTGCCGGTTCCTCGGCGACGTCCTCCGTCGGCGCAGGCTGTAATGCCTCCATCCGCTCCTGTTGCGCCCGTTTGAGCTCCTGGGCCTGCCGCATGCGGGGACCCGCCCAGAAGAACTGGTACATCATGATGAGCGCGGTGGAGAGCAGAAAAGCAACTAGTAGTCTTCGTTCCAGGGGTCTCACTCCTTTGTCAGATGCCCGTCGACCGGATCGTATCCGCCCGGATGCCACGGGTGGCAACGTGAGATACGTTTCACAGCGCGAACGGATCCCCCAACGACGCCATGCCGTTCAATCGATTGCGCAGCATATTGGGAACAACAGGGGTAAAAGCGGCAGCTTCTTGGAAGTAGGGGGGAAACGAACCTTTGATACGCGTGGATGATGCCGACGGCTGTTTTGCTCAATGTGTTCATAATTAGGAGGGCCGATTACCGCCGTTTCCGTTGACCGGCTCAATCGACGCGATTCATTTCGAGATAATTAGGACGAGTGCTCTATCAGTCCCTCGTCTTCGAGCTTCCCACCGATATCCACCAGGAATTCCTGGCGCTTTATATTCTTGATAGCTGACCTGGCAACCAGGACAATCCAAACGTCGCGGTGCTTCAGGCGCCCCACCGTCTCGCGCGCCGCCTCACGAAGCAACCGCTTGGCCCGGCTTCGCGTAACGGCGCCCCCCACTCGCTTGCTCGCAACAAACCCATATTGGGGGCCATTGGTCTCGTCGCCGGTTCGATAATAGAACACAACCGCGTATTTGCAATCAATCTTTTGGCCTCTGTGATAGACCTGTTTGAACTGCCAGGGCTTCTGGAGCGTCTGCAACGACATCTTGGCTCGTACGGGTGGTCTGAAAAACGTGTCTTTCCGCTCGCGCGGCCACACCTCCAGCGGGTCTAGGCAGTGAGCTGCTTCCGCCCTTTCTTGCGACGCCTCTTCAACACGAGACGCCCCGCCTTGGTGCTCATTCGCTTTCGGAAGCCGTGCACACGGGCTCGACGCTGGTTCTTGGGCTGATAAGTTCGTTTCATTACTACTCTCTCCGGCGATCAAACTATACGAACAAATTGCTGGGTGGGTTTACCTGCGCAGTTTGTTGTCCAAAAGATGAAAGTTACCCCAACAGCATAGATAAGTCAACCTCGTCCTTACCCAAAATAATCCACCGGCAACATCCCTCTAACCCAATCCAAACATTCTCGTTCCCGATTCTTGTGGGTAACTCCATTTTGACCTTGATAGAACAGGGCATTTTCTGATAATTTTCACATTACTCAATCGCGAGTGTCATCTTCTAATTCGGCTATACCCCAACAGTTGAGATTTCTTGCATCACCAAGGCTGGGGTGTGAGTATCTACCCACGCCTTGCCATGCATAGCCGCGTAGTTCTTTTTGTTTCAATGTGTTAACCCTTTATCCACAATTGTGGATAAACTCTGCATAACCATTGGATTCGCCCCCTCGGCACAACCGACCGAAAGCAAGGGTGGATGGGTTCCATGTGAGGCGGCTTCGTTCTATGCAAAACGTTTCCAGAGATTATCAAAGGTACAGAAAGGGTTCAGCTATGGCTATTTCTCCTACAAGCCAAAGTCCCTCCAGCGATGGTGCCCGGGTGTGGTCCGAGTTCCTCACCCGCGTCAGCACCATGGTCACCAAGCAGACCCTCGAGACCTGGTTCAAACCGATGCGGCTGGCTTCCATCCAGGACAGGAAGATCTGCATCGAGTGTCCAAGCAAGTTCTTTATGGACTGGGTCGTCGAGCACCACGAAGACAAGATCTGTTATGTGTTCAAGGATCTACTCGAATACGAACCCGAACTCGTATTCACCAACACAAGCGAGAGCCCCGACCTTCTCATCCCAAAGAGACCCGAGGTCACTCGCCCACAGATACCCCAGAGAAGACGCGAAAGCGGCGGCGAACAGCTCAATCCAAAATACACGTTCGATGAGTTCGTTCCCGGCAGCAACAGCCGCATGACTTATGCCGCGTGCCTCGCCGTTGCCGAAAAACCCGCGACCGTCTACAACCCCCTTTTTATCTACGGCGGTGTCGGTCTCGGCAAGACCCACCTGATGCAGGCCATCGGCCACCACATCATCGCCTCCAGCAACAGGACAAAGATTCACTACAGCTCCACAGAGATGTTCATGAATGAGCTTATCTGGGCAATACGACAGGGGAAAAGTCACGAGTTCCGCGCAAAGTATCGCACCGTCGATATCCTTCTGATCGATGATATTCAGTTTCTCGCCGGTAAGGAGAGCACCCAGGAGGAGTTCTTCCACACATTCAATTCACTACACGGCGCGAACAAACAGGTCGTTGTGACAAGTGACCGGCCCCCAAAGGAGATCCCGACCCTCGAGGAGCGCCTCGTCTCCCGTTTTGAATGGGGCTTGATATCGGACATCCAACCCCCGGACTACGAGACCCGCCTGGCGATCTTGCGCAAGAAAGCCGAGCGGGAGAACCATCTGATACCCGATGACGTTCTTTGCTTTATTGCGGACAACGTAAAGAGCAACATCCGCGAGCTCGAGGGTAGTCTCGTCAAGCTCGTCGTTCACGCGAGCGTCCATCGCAAGGAAATGACCATCGACAAGGCCAGGGATATTCTCAAGGATCTCATCAAGCACGAACCAAAGAAGATCAACATCGCGCTGATCCAGAAAGTTGTCTCTCAGCACTTTCGCGTACCCGTCGATGCAATGAAATCCAAAGTCCGGACCGCGGCCTACGCCTTTCCCCGCCAGGTTGCTATCTACCTGTCAAGAGAGCTCACCCGTTGCTCGTTGACACAGATCGGCCGACAGTTTGGCGGGCGCGATCACACGACAATGATTCATGCATGCCAAAAGATTGCAGAGAAAATGAACGATGATGTTTCCCTAAAAACAACCGTCGAGCAATTGAGAAGGGAACTGACTTAACCATACCCACAGATGTGGATATCGCTTGTGGATTTATTGTGTGTATCAGCGGCCATGTGGAAGACAGGTGGTTTTTCAACGAGTAATACAAATACTATCGACAATAAGAATCACTCGGAAGTCTTTGTTTTATGCACTTGTGGCCATGGTTACCAACATATCAACACACACTACTACTACTACTATTTATCTCTTTAATTAACAGAAGTAGTATTAATAAGGCACTCTAACATCGACAGTTGTCTGAGCGCTGACAAAGCGCTTGAAGGAACTTTTTGACTAGCCTATACTGCAAGCCAAACATGGGGTATGCCCAAAGCGAACACGATTGAGGAGGTGTTGGTGTGAAGGTTGCACTCGACCAAAAAATACTCAGTAAAAAGATACAGGGAATATCTTCAGTTGTTCCCACAAAAACGTCTTTGCCGATTCTATCGACCTTTCTGATGGAAGCGAAGAAAGACAAAGTATACTTAACGGCAAATGACCTCGATGTTTCACTAACAACGATTATCGATTGCGAAGTCAAAGAAGAAGGTCAGATTTCGGTACCTGGTAAGAAGTTTTTCGAAATCGTCCGGTCGCTGCCCAATGACGCTGTCAACGTTGACTCGAGCGGTGAAAAGATCGCGGTGAAATGCCGCAAAAGTCGGTTTCGAATGGTCGGCAAAACTGCCGACGAGTTTCCACGGCTGCCGAGCCAGAAGGCGCTCACGACCTTCGATATGTCGACAAAGACGATCAATGATATGATTGCGAAGACGATCTACGCGGTTTCCAACGACCTGACCAGACCGGCGCTTTGTGGCGTGTTGTGGCAGGTGACGAGCAGTGCGTTGACGATGGTGGCGACGGACGGCCACCGGCTGTCCAAGGTCGTTTTGAAGGGAAATTTTGGTGATATCGAGGGTAGCGATTTTATCGTATCCCCGAAGGCCTTGAATATCCTGCGGTCACTGCTCGAGGACAAGGACGTTGTTAAGATCTCACTTGCCGAAAACCACATAACGTTCGATCTTGGTGACAACGTGATCTATTCACGGCTGCTCGAGGGACCATTCCCTGACTACAAACAGGTCATCCCAAAGGGCAACACCAAGGAAGTCGTCGTAAACCGCGAAGAGTTTACGGATGCTTGTCGGCGTGTGGCGATCCTTTCCAGTGTGATAACACACCAGATCCGTCTGGCGATTGGAAGCGATACACTGACGATCAGCGTCAACACACCGGATGTTGGTGAGGCAACGGAAGAAGTGCATTGCCACTTCAAATCGGATCCCATGGATATCGGCTACAACGCGCGTTACTTGCTCGACATTCTCAAATCGATGGATACAGATGACGTGACCTTTCTCCTCGACCGAAGCGACAGCGCGGGTATGCTCGAGCCGGTAGGCGGATCGGAAGAGCTCGATTACCGTTGCCTGTTGATGCCGCTGCGCTTGAATGAGTAAGGTTTCAAGGACCGTCCTTGCGCATCGATCTTTTTTCGAGCACGCACTACCGTAACCTCCGACACGACCCCGTCGAGTTTTCACCTCGAGTCAATCTCTTTGTTGGTCACAACGGGCAGGGTAAGACCAACATCCTGGAAGCACTCCAGTTTTTTCAGTTTGGCCGATCGTATCGAACGCCTCGTGATAGCGAGCTAATACGATTTGATGCACCCTTCTGTCGCTTTGAAGTGAACGTAAATACGGCGGATAGTGACCGGGATGTATATGCGGCTTCGGTAGAGCGCAGAGGCACAAAGCGCATCAAAGTCAACAAAAAGGAAGTGGGCAGATATTCGGAGATGGTGGGCAGATACCCATGTGTGCTGTTCGGCCCGCAGGATCTCTCGTTGGTGACGGGGTACCCAGCAGAGCGGCGCAGGTTCATCGATGCCGTAGGTAGCATGACGGATCAAGGGTATTTGCAGGGGCTTCGGGACTACAGGCGGGTGCTCAAACAGCGCAACGCAGCACTCAAAACAGGGCGGTCCCAGGAGGCGCTCGGTGTGTGGACGGAGGAGCTGATTCAGAAGGGGTGCGCTGTCACCCGGCAGCGGGTCGCCGTCCTCGATGCGCTGCGTGATGCGCTAAAGCCTCACGTCGATGCTATGCAAGTGCCGTTTGTTGTAGAGGCGAGGTACGAGTCCGAGTTGACGGAGAACCGGCCCGAAGAGGTAGCCATCGAAGAGCAATTCGCTGCGAGACTTGCCGCGGTCGAAGTCGAGGAGATAAGAAGAGGCATCACCCTGGTCGGCCCTCACCGGGACGACATCAAGCTGCTGGCCGATAACCGAGACGTGAGACGGTATGGATCTCAAGGGCAACGGCGCCTGCTGGCCGTGCTGCTGCGCCTGGCGGAGCTGTCCTATCTCGAAGGGCGGTTGCGTGAGCCCTGTGTTCTTCTTCTCGACGACCTCTTCTCCGAGCTCGATGAGGCCGCCACGGGCAAACTCAAACGCCTGCTCGCCGGCGAGCGGCAGGTTTTTATTACATCACCTGTGCCGCTCGCGTGGGCTGAGGCGGGATCCGTTCAGACTTTTGATGTCGCCGACGGCGGGATCGCGGCAGCGTGATAGCGCGATCAGAACGCCGGTTGTGTTGGGGCCGCAGGGCGTCAGCCTGTCCTGGAAGGGCTCCAATCGACAGGTTTTAGCGCTGCCCACACGTCAGCACTAAATGAACTTCAGCGCCATCTTCGCGCGCTTGAGGTAGAGCTCCACTTCTTCGATCTTGGCCTGGAGCGAGGGCGGCTCGTCCAGCCCTTTGACACCTTTCATCAAGTACTCCAAAGAATCCTGCGCTCCCCGAAGTGCTTTATACGCATCGTCTCTTTGATCATCAGAAAGACCCATGTTCAACGCCTCCTTTGAAACAGGCTTCTCAGGGTTGCCTCTTCTTCTGGTAGCGTAACGCCCGAATCGGTGTGAACCCCGGGCGGTCAATTGGCAGAAGGCTCGATGTGGACCGTCACGTCCTGGATACTGAGATTCGACTCCAATAACACATTCTTCACGCAGTGGGCGATATCGTGGCCTTTCCGGACCGGCATGTCGCCGTCCACAACGACGTGAATCTCGACGAAAAACACGAGCCCGCTTTTGCGGACCCTGCATTTGTCGATCCGTCCGACGCCTGTAACCTGGGAAGAAAAGACCCGTATCTGTCTTTCGATCTCCGGCGGGGGCGCAGCGTCAATGACCTCGCTCAGACCGGAGCGTAGAAGCCGGTATCCGTTCGTAGCGATCACGACGCACGCTACGAGCGCCGCCCAGTCGTCCGCACTCTCATACCCAGGACCAGCGATCAACGCCACAGAGATACCGACGAACGCCGCCAGTGACGTGATGGAATCAGCCCGATGGTGCCACGCGTCCGCGATGAGCGCCTGGCTACCTATGTCATTACCGGTCTTGGACAGCCGTCGAAACAGGATCTCTTTCGTCAACACGACACCCACCAGCACGAACAAAGTGAAAGAGGCGGGTGCGTGTTGCGGTGTCAGGATCTCGCGAACACTCTGAATGGCTATGCCAATGGCAGCTGCAAAGAGAGCCGTGGCCACCGCAAGCACGGCGAGCGGTTCTGCCTTTCCGTAACCGAAAGGGAAACGTTCATTCGGCGGACTCGACGCCAGTTTGAGTCCGCTCCACACAGCCAACGAGCTGAAGATGTCGAGTACCGACTCTACACCGTCTGCGATCAGCGCGTAAGAGTTGCCGACAACCCCGGCGAGTATCTTCACCGAGCCAAGAATGGCGCTCACCAGGACGCCGAGCAGCGTTGCGCGAGTGCCACGGGCGGCGATGGCTGCCAGCGGCGTTTGTTCGTTTGTCTTATTCATGGCGAGGGGTCTCAAGGCCAAAAAATAAACCCGGTCAAAACAGAGTAGCACTTTACGGAAGTGAATTCTAACCCAGCTATCTCCAAGCGGATGTTGAGGTCCGGAAAACCCTCATTTCAGCGCGCGAACCACCCCCACAACGACTGCCCACACAATATGGTCCGCAAACTGAGGCCAGAAGGATAGTGCAGCGACGTCGGGGAAGAAGATCGGCGCGACGAACAGGAGATCGACGACGGCGATGGCAGCGCCGGCCGCCGAGGCCCACAGAAGGGTCCGCCACCGCGGAAGGATCGCGATCAGCGCCGAAGCCCATACGAATGAAATCGCGAAGTGGATCGCCGCAGCCACGGAAACGCGCCAGCCGAGGGAGAGGTTCTCCGCGTTCGCCATCGCCGCGATGGCGTTGATGGACTCCAGCCAGGCACCGCCGCTTGCGATGGTGTGAAGTGTGGAGGGAGCTCCGCCGGCGAGGCCCGCCAATAGCGCAGCCCCGGCGGTTGTTTTTATTGGGACGACACATCGGCGGAGAGGCATCGCTTGATCACGCCCTCGATCGTTTCGGTCATTATGGTTCGCGCCACCTTGCGAATGGCCCATCCGGGCGCGTAGAAACGCGGCTGAATCTCCACTTTGTGCGCGACCCACGTGCCCTCCTTGCGCTCCGCGACCTGCCACGTCCCCTTGAAGTGGCGAAAGTCACCCTCGAAGGCGTCGAACCCGATGTATGCCATTGGCACCTCCGTCACGCGGAACGTCACCGTGAATCCGCGCTTGAAGAACCACAATCCCGCGCGGCCCTGCTGTTGCAGGATCGTCATACCATCTTCGTTGCCAATCACATGACTATCCTCGACGACAGGGATGACGTCTTCGAGGTGCTCGTAGTCGGTGAGCACGCGCCACACGACTTTGTGCGAGCGCGGGATCACGCATACGGCGCGGATCGTCGAGACCTCGGTAATGTCCTCGATGATGTCGACGACGATGGTGTGTCCGTCGACCTCGACGGTGTGCGTGCATTGCTCGGCCAGCGCGGGCGCTGCCGGAAGCGTCAGCAGGAGTGTCAGCAGGATAAGTCGCATGCCCATTAGTACGAGCAGGCGGCGATTGCTTACGTTGTGGCTGGCGATCTTTGACATCGTGTCTCCCGGGTGGTTTTTGACAACAAGATGGTAGACACCGAATAGGGCTGCATCAATGGCAAAAAGATTCGCGGCGGTCCCACCCGCGTGGTTTTGTTTCGCCAAAACCAGTTCTATCGTGTATATTGCGCGGACCCATGGCAGGCAAGAAATTAGGTCACTATTCCATAATGGAAAAGATCGGTGAGGGCGGTATGGGCGAGGTTTTTCGCGCCCACGATACCCGTCTGGGCCGCGACGTGGCCTTGAAGTTCCTCCCCGAATCGCTGGCGACCGACGCCGAGCGCCTGACGCGCTTCGAGCGTGAGGCCCGCGTGCTGGCGGCGCTAAACCACCCCAATATAGCGGCAATCCACGGTTTTGAACATATCGATGACAAGCGCTTTCTGGTTCTCGAGATGGTCGAGGGCGAGGATCTGGCGCAGCGGCTCGTGCGTGGCCCCATGAGCTGGCAACGGGCCTTGCCGGTTGCACAGCAGATCGCCGAGGGGCTCGAGGCCGCGCACGAAGAGGGCATCATCCACCGCGATCTCAAACCGGCCAACGTGCACCTCACGCCTACCGGCAATGCCAAGGTGCTCGACTTCGGGCTAGCCAAGGCATGGGAGGCCAACGACGCCGATGCAAGTCTGACCCACTCACCGACCGTCATGGCGAGCAGCCCGACATCCGCAGGCGTCATACTCGGTACGGCGCCTTATATGAGCCCCGAGCAGGCCCGAGGACACGCCGTCGACAAGCGAGCGGACATCTTCGCCTTTGGCTGCGTGGTCTACGAGATGCTGACGGCGAAACAGTGCTTCGAGGGCAAGACGATCTCCGACACACTCGCGGCCGTGCTACGTGCCGAGCCCGATTGGGGTGCGTTGCCGAAGGACACACCCGGAGCGATCGTCAAGCTGCTGCAGCGCTGCCTCGACAAAGAGGTCAAGACGCGGCTCCGCGATATCGGTGAGGCGCGGATTCTCATCAATAGCGTGTTGCGCGGCGATATCGTAGACGAAGTGCACACCGAAGCAGCAGCGGCCCCGCCGTCGCCAAAAAAACAAACCGGCACTCTCGTGACGAGAATCGCAGCAGCTGTATTGGCAATTGCCACGGGGTTGCTGCTCGTCATGTTGTTTGGTAAGGGCGATGCGCCGGGACGAGTGACCTGGACATCGATACTTCCCGCCGAAAGAGTGCGTTTTAACCTACGCGGCGTGCATCCCGGCCCCGTCGCGATATCAGCGGATGGCGAGCGAGTTGCCTACGCCGGACGCCCCCCCGGTGGCTCTTCGCTGCTGTACGTTCGCGAGCTCGATAATATGGAGACGAAGGCATTGCGCGGTACCGATGGAGCGGGGTATCCGTTCTGGTCGCCCGATGGACGCTCGATCGGTTTCTTCGCCGCCGGCAATCTCAAACGCGTCGATGTCGCCGGTGGACCACCGCTCACAATCTGTGACGCACCGGTCGGCAAAGGCGGGTCGTGGAGCGCGGACGGCAAGATCGTTTTTTCTCCGACGTTCACCGGGGCGCTGCATGTGGTCTCTGAGAATGGCGGCGAGTCGACACCGGTTAGCGAGCTGCGGTCGGAGAGCGGCGAGAACTCACACCGATTTCCGCGGTTTCTGCCTGATGGGGAACATTTTATCTATCTCGCCCGGCTGGGCGGCGAGTCCAATATGATTCGCGTTGGGTCGCTTTCGGGAGATGTTGACAAAGAAGTATTGCTCGCCGCGTCACACGCCGAGTACGCCTCGGGCCATCTGTTGTTTCTCAGAGAGACAACACTGATGGCACGCCCGTTTGATGTCGGCAAGCTGGAATGCTCTGGTGATCCGCTGCCGATTGCGGATCCGGTCCGCTTTATCCCGGCGGCGATGCGTGGCGTGTTCGACGTCTCCGACAACGGCACACTGGTGTACCAGGCGGGGTCGACCGTCCCGGGGTCGCAGCTTGTGTGGCGCAACCTTGCCGGAGTGGAAATCCAACGAACGGGCAACATCGTCATGCAGGATAATCCGGTCTTGTCGCCGGACGGCAAGTTCGTGGCCTGTGACGCATATGCCGGCTCCGGTGGCACCGGGGATATCTGGATCCATGATGTGGCACGCAACGTACGTTCACGGTTCACCTTTGACGCCACGGCCGACGAGAACGCGGTATGGTCGCCGGACGGCAAGCACGTTGCCTTTTCGAGCGCGCGCAACGGCATGTTCGGTGTGTACAAGAAGGAATTCGGCGGCGCAACGACAGCGCAGCTGTTTATGAAAACAGATGGACTGGTATTTCCAACAGACTGGTCTTCCGAGTATCTCGTCTATTTCGAAACCGACTCGCTAAACACAGGAAACATCATGGCCGTACCGATGAGCGGGGAGCCCAAACCGTTTCCCGTCGTGGCGACGCCCTACGGTGAATACAATGGACTCGTGTCGGACAACGGCCGGTGGATGACCTATATCTCGGATGAGTCCGGTGTCATCGAGTGTTATGTCACGTCGTTTCCCGATGCCGGCCGCAAATGGCAGATATCGATCGGGGGCGGCACGCAGCCGCGGTGGGATCCGAAGGGACGTGGGATCTACTACTTTGGCGCCGACAGCCGTTTCTACTTTGTGGAAGCCAGGTGGGATGAATCGTCATTCGCGATTGGCGAGACCACCGCGCTCTTTGAGTCCAACACAGAAAACTGGTACCAGGTCGCGCCCGACGGGGAGCGGTTTCTCATTCTCGAGGACGCGGACGAGGGCGGCATCACACCACTGACACTCGTCAGTGGCTGGGACGAAGAGCTGAAGTCACGCTAGGTGGCTCC
>CBDVBZ010000070.1:0-18526 GCA_965372355.1 uncultured bacterium
CCGCCCTTTGACTTGAAGTGGTACTGCGACCAGTACATCATCGGCGTCAGGCACAGGCCGATATTCGTCACGCTGCGACCCGTCGAGAGAAGCCCCTTGATAAAACCACCCTGAACATCTTTTGAGCCCGTGCGGCTGTCGTAACCGGTAACGACGGTGTCCACGCCGCGCTTTTCGAGGAATGTGCCGTAGGCCTTGCCAATGAGCTCACCCGACTTGGGGTTCAGTTCCTTGTCATTGACCCGACCCCGGATATCATATTCGCGAAACATCGATTTCT
Organism: uncultured bacterium; assembly: GCA_965372355.1. Taxonomy (GTDB): domain Bacteria; phylum Krumholzibacteriota; class Krumholzibacteriia; order WVZY01; family WVZY01; genus CBDVBZ01. The sequence goes on from CBDVBZ010000070.1 coordinate 281, forward strand.
CTAATTGCGCCATTATTCCTCCATTCCTGTTCTACGGGCTTCCCTCGCCGCGTGGGGCGGCCGGCATGGTGCAGATTGAGCGGCGAAGCATTATAGTATCCAAACGCCCGTGGCGAAACAAGGCTCTACCCCGGCAATTGCGCAAAAAAAAAGCCCGGGATCAAACCCGGGCTTCTCTTCGCGCAACGGTCGCCGATATTAGTCGATATCGATCTTACGACCGACGCTCTCCGCTTTCTTTGGCAGCGTGACCTTGAGCATGCCGTTCTCCAGCCTGGCCTTGATCGTGTCGCGATCGATGGCCGAATCCAGCACGAAGCTCCTGCGAAACTTCTCCGACCGGATCTCCCGGCGAAGCAGGCCCTCGGTCTCGGTCTTCTCGGTCTTCTCACCCGTGACGATGATCTGATCGTTTTCGATCTCCACGCGGACGTCCTTCTTGTCGACGCCCGGCATCTCCATGGTGAGCAGAAATTCCTTCTCCGTCTCGTGGACGTTGGTCACCGGCAAACGAAATCCTTCCCTCTCGCCGTTCTCGCCTGCAAATCCCTTGAAGGCGGGAAACAAATCGTCAAAAACGGAATCGATCGTTCTGTTGGGTCTGTATTTGGTCAAAAACATTTTCAACACCTCCGGCTTTTCTTTTGTTGTATGTGGCCGACACTAGCGTCGGCTCGGTCCGGTCTATTGCATCTCGGATGCCAATTCGAAAAAATCGTGATTCAGCAGCATAACAGCATGTAATAACACATATTAGAGCCTTGACCCGATTAATGGTTCGGCGCGGCATTCACAGCGGCTGTCATAATGGCATGACAACACGGCGCCATTGACGTCTAGATGTCAGTCTTGCGGGGCTCGCGGAGGGTCAGACTGAGGGCGGCATTCACGACGGCGGAGACGAGACAAACGGTGAACAATGTCCGCGTGTCGAAGGCCTCGATGATGAACCCCCCGAGGAGCGGCGAAAGCATAAACGGGAAGGTCGCGCTGTTGAGGAAGCCGACATAGAGCGGACGATCGGACTCGGGGGCGATCTCGAGCGGGTACGTCAGGTGGGTGATAATCCGTCCGCTCCGGGCCATTCCGTTGATAAAAAACGTCGCTGAAACGGCGAGCGTGACCCCCCACCCGGTGGACAGCGCGTCCTCGCCCGCCGTGCGCGTCTGCAAGACCAGAACGATCAACGGCGGCAACACACTCATGACCGCGGTGACGAAGAGGACGATCTTGTTGCCGACACCGTCCAGCATTCTCCCCCAGAAATAGTTGGAGAACACACCGGATCCAACCCATATCGCCAGAAACAAGCCAACGAGACTCACGGGCATCCCGAGCTCGTCGTACGCAAAGCCCACATAGAAGGGGAAGGCCATCGCCGTAAACTGCCAGCAGACCCGGACCACATAGAAGCGACGGAAATCAACATTGGTTTTCATAAGCGCGACACCGGATTTGAGGTGCGTCATAAAGCGGGATGACGGTTTTACGGCCGAGGCGGGCTCTCCGGTAAAACAGAACGCAAGCATGGCGATGGCCATGATCACCGACCCGAGAAGAAAGATCACGCCGAAGTCGTTGGGAAAAACACGACCCGTCAATCCCACGTGCCGCGCGACGCCCTCCAACGCGCTCCACGCGCGCTCTCCGACCCAGAACCTCTGAGTCGGATCGTCCAGGATGATCCCTACAGTAATGCCAGCGAAGATTCCGAGAAGCCCGCCGATCAGCCGCCGCAGGCCAAAGAACTTGCCGCGCTTTGTCACCGGGATCGTTTTGCTCATGATCTCGAGGAATGGAATGGCCGAGAATCCACCGGCGACATGGGCAACGAACAGCAACAGGATGAACATCAGGAGGAGCAGCTGGCTGTTGGCCGGACTGAACGTGAACACGGCCAGAACGGCACCCAGGAATGCCACGGTCCGTACGACGACAAACCCGCGATACAGATGGATGAGACGCTGCCTCGTCTCCGCCAGACGTGATGCGAAGACCTGGGGCAAAAACCAGCCGACGCCGTGGATTGCGCTGACCAGGCCGATCATCGCGGCCGAGCCCCCCAGCCGCGACACGAAAACAGGCAACACGGTGGCCGGATCGAAGAACGCGAGCCCAAAGTTGATAAGCGCTCCATTGATCACGCCAAGCGTAAAGTTGCGCCGGTAGTATGCAGAGCCGTCTGTCGCCATAACCTGGTAGACTAGCCGCTGCCGATGGCATTTGCAAGGTGTGACCACGTACCCTATACTTAGCGGCGCGAGGACGTGATAGGTATTCGCTTGCTAGGTAGCGTGAGGGGAACGAATGATTAAAGGCATCGGCATCGACTCGATCGAGCTCGATCGAATCGAGCGTATCTACAAAGAATATGGCGAACGATTCCTCGACAGAATCTACGCGCCGGAGGAGAAGGCGTACTCGCTCCGGTACAAAGATCCCGTACCCCGGCTTGCCGCCCGCTTCGCCGCTAAGGAAGCCTGCATGAAGGCACTGGGAACGGGCTGGAACAGAGGCGTGCGGTGGCGGGATATCGTCGTCGTCAACTCACCATCGGGCAAACCGGAACTGAGGCTCTCCGGAAAGGCGCGTGACTACGCCGACCGGCAGTCCGTTGCAGTGACCCACCTCTCCATCACGCACAGCAAATCACACGCGACGGTCGTCGTGATCTTCGAGTAGTTGTCACGTTACGCGTCGGCATAACACCTCACGGGCACTGATGTTTCCACATCCAGAGCCCGGAATGACCGTCCGCGACACAGATGTAGTCCCCCACGGCGACGAGGCTGTGGGCGTCCGCCGGAGTGTCGACCGATCCGATGATCTGCGGAGAGGCGGGCACGCTGATGTCGATCACCTGGATTCCCGAACGTCCGTCCGCCACGTATGCGTAGTAACCCGAGATTGTCACGCTGCGGGCTTCACCGGGTGTGCCAACGGATCCCACGATCCGCGGTGACGCGGGTATGCTGAGGTCGATCACCTGAAGACCTCGGTTTCCGTCTGCGACACAGGCATGGCTGCCCGAGACCGCAACGCCGCCGGCGTTTCCGGGAGTGTCGATCGATCCCACAATCTGCGGTGACGTGGGTGTCCTGATGTCGACGACATGAAGCCCCGAACTCCCACCGACGACGAAGGCAAGACTGTCCTTCACGGTCACGCCAACCGCAGAACCCGGAGGGAAAACCGCTGCCACGATCTGTGGGGACGTGGGCGTGCCGATGTCGATCACCTGAAGCCCCCACCCCCCGTCCGCGACAAAGACGTGGCCACCCGAAACCGCCACGCCAGAGGCATCGCCCTGAGTGTCGACCGATCCGACAATCTGCGGCGCTGCGGGCGTGCTGACATCGATCACATGGAGACCCGAGCCGGCATCTGCGACGTAGACGTAGTCACCGGACACCGATACGCCACGCGCGTTGCCGGGCGTGTCGATGAATCCCACGATCTGCGGTGAGTCCGGTATACCGATGTCAATCACCTGAATCCCAGCCCCCCCGTCAGCGATGCAGACACGATCGCCCTCCGCCGCTACACCATAGGCCTCACCCGGTGTGTCGACCGACCCCACGGCCGGCGGTGAGTCGGGCCGGCCGATGTCGATCACCTGAAGACCCGTTATCAGGTCTGCAACATATGCGTGGCCGCTCGTCACGGCGACGCAAACGGCATCGCCCGGGGTATCGACCGATCCCACGAGCTCTGGCGAACCCGGCACACTGACATCGATCGCCTGAAGACCGGCATTCCTGTCGGCGACATATGCGAAGCGACCCAGAACCCTCACGCCACGTGCGTTCCCCGGAGTATCGACCGACCCCACAAGCCGCGGTGAATCGGGCGTACTGTTGTCGAATACAAGAAGACCGGGACCATGGTCGGCGATGTAAATCAGGCTGTCCGACACGGCCGCGCACCAGACCTCTCCCGCTGTGTCGAGCACCCGCACGTTCGTCGGCGAGGCCGGCGTACTGACGTCGACGATCTTGAGCCCATAGCTCCCGTTTGAGATGTAGGCATAGTCACGCCAGAGCGCCACGGCGAGTGCTTGCCCCGGGGTATCGATCCATCCAACAGACTGTGGTGTGTCGGGCGTGCTGATATCGATCACCCGCAGTCCCCACTGCCCATCCGCGACGTAGGCATAGTCGCCCGAGACAACCACGCCACGGGCTTGGCCCCGAGTGCCGATGGATCCGACGAGACGTGGCGAAGCGGCGGTGGTGATATCGATGACCCGGAGCCCGGGACCGGCAACGTAGGCATAGTCACCGGAGACGGCCACACCATAGGCAAGTCCCGGTGTGTCAATCGATCCTGCGATCCGAGGCGACGCGGGCGCACTGATGTCGATGATCTGGAGCTGGGTCCCGTCGGCGATGTAGGCGTAATCGCCGGAGACGGCCACACCATAGGCAAGCCCCGGTGTGTCGACCGATCCAGCACTGTGGATGAAATCTCTGAAGTCAATGCAATTGCCCGCGCCGTTGGCCGGGATCGTCGGGCCGGAGTCATCCGAGCAGGACGCCAGAGTGAGCCAGAGGCCCACGGCTAACACAATCCGCCGGGTCAAACGAGTGCAGTGCATTTCATTGATAGTTTAGCACATATCGGGAGACCGGCACGGCATCCCCGGACCCTCGATCGTCGCATTCCGGACCGGAAGACACATGACTTCGACTGTCGTGCATGCTAGAATGCCCGAATCGAAAACAGCACAATTCCAAACGGAGGTAACACTATGCGATGCACCATTTCCATGCTTGCCGCATTCGTGATGTTGTTCGCTCTCGGATGCTCGAAGAACGAGAGCTCGGAGAGCACTGGCCAATCCACCGGCAAAGTCGCAATCGACGAATCCACACTCGCGGCGTTCAGCCCCCTACCGGACGAGATGCCTCTGGCAAACGCCTTGACCACCCCGGCCAAGATCGAGCTGGGACGCATGCTCTACTACGAACCCAGGCTCTCCAAGAACCAGCAGATCTCCTGCAACTCGTGCCACGATCTCGCCGCGTTTGGCGTGGACAACAATCCTGTATCCGAAGGCCACTTGGAGAAGACCGGCGATCGCAACTCGCCGACGGTCTACAACGCCGCCGGTCATATCGCCCAGTTCTGGGATGGGCGGGCCGCCGATGTCATCGAGCAGGCCAAGGGACCGATCCTCAATTCGGTCGAGATGGCGATGCCCGACGAGGCCACCGTCGTCAAGACCCTCAAGTCCATCCCTGGATATGCGGAGCTGTTCGAGAAGGCGTTTCCGAATGACAAGGATCCCGTGAACTACGACAACATGGCGGAGGCCATCGGCGTGTTCGAGACAAAGCTCGTCACACCGTCCCGCTGGGACACGTTTCTCGAGGGAGACAAAGGCGCTCTGACCGATGCGGAGAAGATGGGGTTCAACAAGTTCATCGAGAACGGGTGCAACACGTGTCACTCAGGCCCATATATGGGCGGACACCTCTATCAAAAGCTGGGTCTGGTCAAGGCCTGGCCGGACCTCGAGGATCTCGGCAGGTACCCGGTCACCGAGAGGGAATCCGACAAGTTCTTCTTCAAGGTGCCAAGCCTTCGCAATATCGCGAAGACCTCTCCGTACCTCCACGACGGCAGCATCGAGAGTCTCGATACCATGATCGCCATGATGGCCGAGTATCAGATGGGCAGGGAGCTCACGGACGCGGATGTTAAGTCGATCAAGACATTTCTGGTCGCCTTGACCGGGGACATCCCCGCGGAATACATCAAGAAGCCCGAGCTGCCGCTGAGCGGTCCGAACACGCCGGTGCCGAGCTTCGATTAGCGGAGCAATTGTCGCGTTGAATCGGGAAAGACTCAGATACTTGACGCCGCTCCTCGCTCTGCTGGCCATGGGCGTCATTACCACGGCTTTGCCCGGACCGGCCGCATCGCAAGATACGACCCTGGTCGAAATCGAAACGTGGACGGATATTGCGACGATCTATCGCTTCGGCGACCGCTTCCGCTACGACGGTGACTACGGCGTCAGGGGAGCCTTCTCCACAATCGAGTTCACGCAAGTTTATGTGAGGCCGTCCTTCCGCTGGCGGTCAAAATCCTGGCTTCTTCTGCATGCCGGCGCCGCGTGGTTTCAGACGTTTGTCAAGAACGACAACAACCTCGCCGAGTTTCGGCCATGGGTGGGTGTGCACTTCGTCGGGCCGCGCCCGGGCGGATTCACCATCACCAACTACTTCCGCCTGGAGCACCGGGCGTTCCACGAGACCGGCAGCTCCGGCTGGGACACGGTATGGCGTGGCCGGTGGCAGCTACAAATCAAGACGCCGGATCTCAGAATTGGATCTGTCGATCGGTTGTATGCACTGGCTTCGGTCGAGCCGTTCGACAACCTTGGCACATCGATTCGGGATGACATTGGTGTCGACCGCATCCGGTTTGTGGTTGCCGTCGGCAAAAGGATCGGCCGCGGTTGGCGCACCGAGCTTGGTTATCTATTTCAGGCGGTCACCGTGGGTGACGATAGCCGGAATTTCGATATTTCCGACCATGTCATCAGGCTGAGATGGTTCTACAACATAAACTGATGTAACGCAGCGCCTGCGCTACGTCCGCCGGTTGGAGTTGACGTCCGTAGGACGCAGCCTGTCCTGGGAGGGGTCAACCGGCGCGCCCCGGCTCCCGACTATCGAACGAAATCCCAGACGTACTTCGCGGCCGTGAATACGATGATCGCCGCCAACATCCACTTGATAATGCGGGCGGGCACATACTTCTGGCAACGCGCGCCCAGGTAGATACCCAACAGGCCACCGAGGCCGAACAGGGCACCCAACCCCCAGTCCGGAGCGACGGAGAGCTGCGGGTACAACGGCGCTATGACCTGATAAAACGCAACACCTGCCACCGACGTCACAAAGGTGCCCATGAGGGCGGCACCGGCAACAGTGTAAACGGGTAGTCCGAAGACTGACACGAGGAAAGGTGCGATGATGGCGCCACCACCGATACCGTAAACGCCGCCCACGATCCCCACGATCAAACTCAGGGCGAGGATACCCCAAACCGACACGTCGAATGTCTCTCCATAGAACTCATAGGAAAGGCGAGAGGGCGATAACGCCTTGATCCGCGTGACAGGGAGCGTCGCACTCGCCCCGTCTGCGCGCTTTCGATGATCCTGCACGATGTGTTGGAAACGTTCCTCAGCATCCACCTCACCCGAACGACGGCGGCTCGCCAACAACCCCCTGACCATCCGGACGCCGATGTACAGGAGCACACTGGCCGCGAAGAGCTTGAATCTGGCGGGGTCAGGCAGCCAGATCACGCGGATCAGAGCACCGATCCAAACCCCGGGCAACGTCCCCAGAACGATGATCCAGACCAGCGGCCAAACCATTCGTCCCTCCCGGGCATAGCGATAGACGCCGCCCGGGATGGCGATAACGTTGAACAACTGGTTGGTAGCGCTAACCGATGGGGTCGTGTAGCCGAGGACGGATACCTGAAACGGAAGCAGGAGGAACGCCCCGGAGACCCCACCCATCGACGTAAAGAAGGACACCACGAATGCGGCCAGCGGCGGCACCCATGGGGCAACGTCTATTCCCGCCGTGCTAAAGTGCATCCCGAGCTCCGGTCAAACATGTTCGGAATGATCCACCCCTTGCGGCCGCTTGCGTGCCGCAACACCCAACCCTGGGCCATCGGGTAGAACCAGCTTGCTGTTTTTAACCGTGACTCCCTGATACGGGTCGTTCGACAGGAGGATGTTGCCGTCCAGATCGGCGTAGTCGGCAAGCGGGCTCAAATGGGCCGCCGCAGTGATTCCGATCGATGTCTCGAGCATGCAGCCCAGCATGATCTTCAAACCCGCTTTGGTCGCTTCCTCGATGAGACTGAGCGCCGGTGTGATACCTCCGCATTTCATCAGCTTGATATTGATCCCGTGCCCCTGGTCGCGTCGCCTCGCGACGTCGCCGGGATCGATGATGCTCTCATCCAGAATCACGGGCAGTGGGCTCAAGCGTTTGAGCGTTCGCAGATCGTCCTCGTTGTCGTGGTGAATAGGCTGTTCGACGAATTCGACACCCTTTTCCTTTAGCACACCGCACATCTGTAGTGCTGTTTCCACATCCCAGCCCTCGTTGGCATCGACGCGAATCGTCTTACCGCTTCTTGCAAGCACCCGGTCGAGAAGCGCGAGGTCGCCCGGCACGCCCATCTTCATCTTGAGGATCCGGTAAGGCTCCGCCTCGTCGACCTTCTTGTCGACAACCTCGGGTGTGTCTATTCCGATCGAGAACGACGTGGCCGGTGTCTCATTGGGGTCGAGACCCAGGAGCGCGTAGACCGGTTTACCCTCCTTTTTACCCGAGATGTCCCACAGCGCCATATCGAGCGCGGCGCGTACGGAGGCGTCCCCCCCGAGGACCTGCCTCAGATCGCCGCCGTCGATTCGCTCACGCATCGATTCGGGATCACCCTCGAGCTTGCCGTCGATGCGCTTCACGGCGGCTTTGACCGTGTCGCTGTCTTCGCCGTAGTAGTTGGGCGGAGACGATTCCCCCCAACCGGTAAACCCTTCCCAGGTCAACTCGAAGATGAAGACCTCCTGCTCGGTCTGCGCACCGCGGGCGATCCTGAACGGATGGGTCGGTGTGATGATAAACGGTTCAACGTTGAGCTTCATGGTCACCTTCTCCGTGGTCGGTGTGCTTCATGTCCTTGACAACGGCGTCTAGAATGTCTTCGGCGCCAAACCGCACGGGGTCCGACACCGGTAGTCCGGTTTCCCTTTTGACGCGCTCCATAATATCACGGGCGATGGCCGTCTCAAATCCCACGGTGTTCAACGCGATGGCGGCCACGCGTGACTTGTTTAGCGGCTCCATCAGGCTCTCGTGCAACGCGATCAGACGGCTCAGAGACGGCATATCGAATAGCGTGTCACCGATCGTCTGCCGTGATGGCGCGTGAGCCAGTACCATGCAGTCCGCCATGGCCCCGTACATCAAACCCAACGCTACACCGGCGTATCCGGGATGAACGATAGAGCCCTGCCCCTCGACAAACACGATGTCACGTCCCTTTCCCTCGTATTCGACGAGTTTCTCGGTCGCACCGCCCACGAAATCCGCAACAACGTGATCGATCGCGATGCCCCGCTCCCGTAACATCATCCCCGTCTGGCCCGTCGCGGCCCACGCCGCATTGAGACCACGCGCGCATGCGGCTTCAAAAAGTTCCAATGTCACGGTCATCTTGCCGACGTTGCAGTCGGTCCCGATGACGAGGACGGTTCTCGCACCGGTCTGACAGCCGAGACCCTGGCTGACAGTCTGCTCCGCCGGGACCATCCGTACGTCCCATATCCGCGAACCGCTCTTCCTGGCCGCTTCGGCAATTCGCGCGTCTTCGGCCAGAAAATCGTGCAGACCGCTCACAACATCGATTCCCGCCACGACACACTGCAGAACATAGGGGTAGAGATCCTCGCTGAGCCGACCGCCCTGGGGCGCGACGCCGACAATGGCAACATCCGCTCCGTGTGACACGGCGGCCTCGACGCTTGCCACAACGGGCACATGGCCTCCAAAACCGATGATCTCCCCGACGGTCCTTCCACTCTGGACCGGATCGACGACGCACACGACGTCGCTTTTTCGGTATCGCAAATAGCAAACGGCTGTTTTTGCGCCAAAGGTCGAGAACTCGCCCGGAGCCAGCAAAGCCACGCGCCTGCCGACAAGCGGGAAAGGGGCAAAGCTGAGGCTCAACCTGTCATCTCCATCAATGAAACTCATCGGTAATGGCCCCCACCAGACGCTCGAGAATATCTTCGAGCGTGGTCATACCGGCCAGCCGTCCCCCGCCATCGCTGACCATCGCCATGTGGCATCCCTGGTTCTTCATCCGAATCATTATTTCCGCAACCGGCGTATCGTCTTGCACGATGTAAGGAGGCTCGATAACCGGTTTGTCTCGCAACGGGTGCCGGGTCTTGAGCAGGTTGTGAATCGACAGAAAACCAACAACGTGCTGCCGATCGCCCTGATAGAGGGGAATCCGCGAAAAGCGCTCCCGGGCAAAGAACTTTTTGTATGCCTCCACACTCAACCCATCCTCGGCCATCACCACGCTGTCGAGGTCCAGCATCACATCCTTCGCCGCAAAGGTGACCATTTCGAGTGCCCGCGATACGAGGGTCATCGTGCCGGGACCGATTGCACCGGCCTGCTTGCTGCTCTCGAGATGAAAGAGCAGCTCCTCCATCGTCATGCGAACCTTCCGATCCACCTTGCGGACCCCGAACAGACGGCCAAGCAAGTTGGCCAGCTCGGCGAACCCCTTGATGACCGGGTAGAGCGCAACGGCGAAGAGCTTCAACGGGACGATCGAGAGAATCGACGCTCGATCCGCATAGTAGAGGAAGATGCCCTTGGGCAGAATCTCCTGAAAAAGCATTAGCAAAGGCACCAGCACAACGGTCGCGATCGTCGCACCCGAGTCGCCAAAGTAGTTTATCATGATTGCCGTAAAAGTCGCCGTGCATCCAATCATACCCAGATTCGTGCCCACAAGAACAATGCTGAGGAAATACTCGGGGTTGTCGATATACTTGAGCAGCAATGTCGCCCGTCTATCACCTTTTTCCGCGAGGTGACGCAGACGGATTCGGTCCGCCACGATGATCGCCGTCTCGGACCCGGCAAAAAACGCGGCCAGCAGAAACGCCGACGCGGAGATCAGAGCCAACCACCCGACGCTCATGGCTTCTCCACCCTCATCTTGCGGATCCGGTTCGGCTGGGCGGAGATGATGTGGAAACGAAGATCTCCAACATCGATCGTCTCTCCCTCATGAGGGATCCTGCCCGTTGCGCCGATGACATAACCGGCGATGGTTTCGTTCTCATCGTCCGTGATGTCGGCGCCGAATACATCGTTAAAATCATCGAGCTCCATCGTTCCTTGAACGATAATCCGGTGATCATCGACGAGCCTGTAATCCTCCACCGGCGGCTCGTTGGCATCACGGATCTCGCCGACGAGTTCCTCGAGGACATCCTCCAGGGTCACCACGCCCACATACGAACCGTACTCGTCGATCACTACGGCCAAGTGAGCCTTGAGCCGTCCAAACTCCCTGAACAGCTGTGATATCTTCATCGATTCGGGCACATAGTAGGGCTCCCGAAGTATTGCACCGATGTCAAAGGCCGACTCCCGCCCGGCCGCCGCGGCAACATCCTTGATATGGACGATGCCACTGATGTCGTCCGGAGTGTCACCGTAGACCGGCGCACGCGAGTGCCCCGACTCGATGATCTGCTCTTCCATGTCCGCCCTCGCCATAGTCATCGAGAGCGAGAACACGTCGATGCTGGGCGTCATGATCTCCTTCACGACCGTGCCGCGAAACTCGATGATGTTCGACAGGAGTTCGAACTCGAAGTCGCCAACCTGCCCGTGCGCCCTTCCCATGTCGAGCGCGGTGATCAACTCTTCACGCGAAAAATGCCGCCGAGCCATGCCGAGTTGTTTCTTGAACAACTCAACCACCACATCCGTCAACCGCGTTATCGGCATGCGGACAGGATAGAGGACAACGTGCAAACCCTTGAGCGGATAGACGGCAAACAGCGAGAACCGACGCGGCCGGTCGATTGCCAGTGCCTTTGGGAGAATCTCGCCAAAGACGATGATCAGCACGGACATGACGACAAAGGCCACTCCAAGACCCTTGGCACCAAAGAGCGACAAGGCGACGGCGGTGCACGCGCTGGTGGCAAACACGTTCACAACGAGATTGCCGATGAGAATCGTGACGAGGATTTTTCTGGGGGCGGCGAGCAGACGGGCGATCTCACGACCGGCCGCCGATCGTTCTGTCAAACCGGTAATTTGAGCCCTGCGAAGCGAAAACAGCGCGGCTTCCGAACCGGAAAAGAATGCGGATAGAGATAACAGTACGGCGAGAACAACAGTGTAGGCAAGTAGACCATCCAAGGCGGCTGTGTCGCTACCCTCCCATGTCCTGGAGCGCTACCCGCGCCTGCTCGGCTTCCTCGCTTCGCGGATAGATGGAGATGAGCTCACGAAACGCCCGATCGGCAAGTTGCGATTCGCCGAGCTGCTGATAGCAGTACCCCGACTTCAAATAAGACGGTGGCGCATATCTGGAGCGCGGGTCATCCTGAATCACCGTCTGAAACTCCGCGACCGCCTCGAGATACCGGGACATCGAGTAGTAGGACTCACCGAGATAGTAACGCGCGGACGCGAGATTCTCGTCGTTTGGGTACCTCACCAGGAAGTTCTTGAACCCCTGTATCGCCAGATCGTAGTTGCCGAGCGTGAGATCCATGTAGGAGCTCTTGAACAGCTTGTCCGCATCGGTATCGCCGTCCGAGCGCACCATCGCCGTGGAGTCAGGCAACATAACACCCGTGCTATCATAGGGTTGGGAGATCCTAGTCGTATCGGGAGCCGCCAGGGCCCGAACCCGGGTTCGGGCCTCCAGCAGCTGTGGTATGTCGTCAAAACGATAGGAAAGAACCTCGACCAGCTCTCTGAGCTCCATAAGCGCCAAGGCGCGATCCGCTTGCGCCTGCAGCCTGGCTTCACGCTCCGCCTCGAACTGCCGGGACAGAACGTCGACCTTCTGCATGAGCTCTTGCTGCTGGGTCTTGACCGTATCCAGTTCCTGATACGTAATCTCCATCATCTTCGTGCTGTAGCAACCCGACGAGAGCACTACTGCAAGACCCAGGCTGGCGATCTTCTTGCTGAGAGCGATCTTCAAGATTCTCTTGCTTTAGTTCTGGCTCACGACAAAATGCGCTCGCCTGTTCTTCTTCCACGCTGATTCGTTGTGGCCGGCGTCAAACGGTCTTTCTTTGCCATAGCTGATGATCTTTACGCGGCTTGCCGGGACACCGAGCGAGACGATATAGTCCTTCGCCGCCTTCGCCCGTCTTTCGCCCAGCGCGAGGTTGTAGGCAATGGTCCCCCGCTCGTCGCAGTGGCCTTCAACGGCGATATCAACCTTGGATGCGTCCTTTAACTGTTTTGCATTCTTCTGCAGCACGCTTTTCGCGTCGGACGTCAGCTTCGAGCTATCGTAAGCAAAGAAAACATCCTCCAGAACAGGAATCTTTATGTCGATCTCTTCAACCGGTTCGGTCTCCATGACCGCTTCTTCCACTTCCGGTTCGGGCTCCGGTTCTGGTGTCGTGCTCGTCACCTCGGCATCAGAGGCCGGCGAGTCCGCAGCTTTCTTCTTGGTGCACGCTGTCGCCGAGACCAAGAAAATCAAACACAAAGAGAACACAAACAAAACTCGACTATACATACGACATACCTCCCTCATAAACCTGTTGTCAAAACACGCCTGTCATCGAGCGGACCAGTCCGCCGAGTCTCCTTTTGCCAATATTCTCCTACCCCCCGTTCCGATGTCAATAATTGTTATGACGTTCTCGCCACCCCGTTGCTCGGTACACATGATGTGCCGTCCGTTCGGCGCCCACCTGGGATCCTCGTGGTTGACGGCCTCGCGCGTCAGCCGGGTAAAATCGCTCCCATCCGGCCGAATTGTACACAGATGAAAGAATCCGTCAATCCTCGACGCGAATGCGATGTAGTCGCCTTTCGGCGACCAGGCAGGAGAGGCGTTGTACGAGCCCTGAAACGTCAGGCGGCGAACGTTGCTGCCATCCGCCTCCATGATATAGAGCTGGGGGCTCCCGCCCCGGTCCGATGTAAACACGATCTCTCGACCACTCGGCGACCAACTCGGGCTGACGTCGATCGCGCGGCTGTGCGTCAGCCTCTTCTTGATCCTCCCATCCTTGCCGATCAGATATATCTCTGCATTTCCGTCCTTTGTGAGCGTCACCGCCAGCAGCTTGCGTTTCTGAGACCAATCCGCGGAGTAGTTGAGGCCCTCGTACTTGGCGAGCTGTCTGGATTTGGACTCGGTGAGATATCGGATAAACAGATCCGGCTTTCCATAGCGAAAACTGCTGTAAACAAGTCCTTTGTCGTCATCCGCCCAGCGCGGATACACGAGCGGCACCGTCTGACGCAGCAAGACCCTTGGGTTGTACCCGTCGTAGTCGGACATGACGATCTCCCACCGGTCGGGGGATACCCGACGGTGGACCACGTGGGTACTGGCGATACCGTTCTCGCCGGTCAGCATACGCACGACTTCGTCGGCGAAATGGTGGGCGATCCTGCGGAGCCGGTCTTTGTCGATACGGTACCGCTTGCCGCCGATCTGCTGCTTGGTCGCAACATCGATCACTCTGCCCTCGAAGTGCGGCTCGCCACGGTAAACGAGAAGCGCACCGCGCACCTCCACGAGGCCCTCTTGGCCGCCGTTGCTTGCGAGCGGAATGATGCCCTGTTGGATCTTGAAGAGTCCCGAAAACTCGAGATCAGACGTCACGATGTTCTGCAGCGTCTGCGCCCGATCGGGGCGCGTACCGTCAATCGCGGCAAACGGCGCTATATTGAGCGGTATTCGATCGGCAAACGTCGACCGAATGCCGAGTTCCACCTCGGACTGTCCAAACGCGGAAGACGTCGCAAGAGCCAGCAGGACCATCAGGAATAACAGAGACCGCATACATTTACTCCTGCTCATAGGCAAAACTGAAGTGCACACCCAGATAGTCATCGGCGAAGCCACTGGGTAACGAAGGAAGCGGACTGGCCTGAACCACGGCACGCAAGGCAGCCTGGTCGAACAGGAAGTTGCCCGAAGATGTTTCGACCGACGGCGACTGTATCGAGCCACTGCGGTCAACGCGGAAATACACCCCGCATTGCAGAGGCTCCGACGAAGACGTTCCCGGCACGCGCCACAAGGCGGCGATTTTTCTCTTCATGGTCGACAGATAATAGGCAAAGGGAAAGTCCTGACCAAGGACCATATCGCCCGTCACAACCTGCTCGCCCACACCTGTCTCCTGTGTTTGTTCGGGCTCCACGGTTTTTTGGATATCGGTTGAAGGAATGGTTTTCTTCACCACTTTGGGTTTGGGCTTTTCCTTGGGTTTTGGCTTCTCGGGTGGAGGAGGCATTTCGTCTTCCTCCTCTTCCGGCGCCGGCTCGGGTTCGGGCGGCACCGGTTCGGGGACCACCGCCGGCGGCTTCTGCGGAGCAGCCTCGGTCGGAGTCACGAGACTCACCGTAAAAACCTGGCGCGGCACAAAACGAACATGGCTGAACTTGACGATGCGAAACCAAACGAATCCCACCGCAATATGCAGCACCAGCGATATGATAATCGCGTTCTTCACTCAAACCCACCGGCCCTGACTACTCGATCTTATCGATCTCGGTGATCATCCCGACCTCGTCGATGCCCACCGCCTTGACATCACCGATCACCCGCATGACGATGCCGTACTCAACTTCCTCGTCTGCCCTGATAAAAACGCGCTCCTCACCCGCCACTTTGAGATTGCGAAGCGCCTCGGCGAGCTTGTCCCGATCGATCTTCGTGTTGTTGAGATATACGTCTCCCTCCTTGGTCACCGCCACCATGACTCCCTCACGCTCCTTGATCACCGTGGACTTTGCCTTTGGCAGTCGCACCTTGATCCCCGCCTGGATGAACGGCGCCGTCAACATGAAGATAATGAGGAGCACCATCATGACATCGACGAGCGATGTGACGTTGATCTCCGAAACCGAGCTATAGGGACTTCTTCTCATACAGTACCTCGCTCTTTACGACCGGGCGGCTAGCAACCACCGCGCCGGTCAGTGCGAGAATTCGCGACATAAAAAGATCCGCCCGCGTCTCCTGACGCCGGACGTGCCTCACCAACAAGTTATACGCCGCGAGCGCCGTGATGGCCGCTCCCAACCCCGCGATTGTTGTCACCAACGCTTCGGCAATCCCCGGCCCAACCACTTCGATGCTCGCCGTACCTTCAACACCCATACTCAAGAAACTGCTCATGATCCCCCACACCGTCCCCAGAAGACCGAGAAAAGGCGAAATACTGGCCGTCGTCGCGAGAAAAATGAGGTTCTTCTCCATCTCCGAGATCTCGGTGGTCGCCCGGCCTTCGAGAAGGCCACGCAATCGCGCCGCGGCGTCGGCGCTCAGCGTCTCCCCACCCCCAGGCCCCAGGTTGTTCTTGTCCTCTAAGAAACGCTTTGCTTCGAGCAGAAGCGCGCCCTCTAGCGACGGTAGGCAACGCTTCACGGTTTCCATCGGCAACGCCAGCCCCTTCGACGCGAGACCCGTTTGAAGCACCTGACCGCCACGGCGCAGCCGCAGGAACAGCCGGCTTCGATCAATGATGATGGCCCATGAAATGACCGAAATAACAAAAATGATGAGCAGTATGAATTTTGCAAACGGACCGCTCTCCGACACGAGCGTGAAGATCGATTTGCCAATAACACCGAACGGAGTCAGAAAGACGGGCTCCATGTCAAACCTTCCGTGGAGGGGTTGGCGCATCCCCTGTTGATAAAGTCACTAAGTGCCTGTCACAGCACGCGCAAAAAATCAGGAACAAAATAGCACCGCGAGCTTCCAGGCGTCAAACCATAAGACTTGCTATCACATTTGAAAAGAAGTATAATTGACTGGCAACATGTGCCTCCCCATTAGCCAAACGGAGGAGAAAACCGTGAGAAAGCTCCTGCTCCTGGTGGCCGTGATGGCCCTCGTCCTCCCAGAGGCTGTCCAATCTGTAACCAACAACAGTTCAACTAGTTACACGACCAGCGGTATCAGTCTGGAGATGTTCGACCCGGCTGGAAGCGTCTATCAGCAGGGTGAATCGGTCCGTTTTGCGGTGCGAAGCGACCAGGACGCCTACGTGGTTGTGTTTAACATCGACACCGATGGCTACGTTAACCTGTTGTACCCGCGAAACAGTAGATCAATCCAGAGTTTTGTCGGGGGTGTCTCGTACAGCATCCCGACCGATGTGGACATGGATCTGCTGGTATCGGGCAAAACAGGCATTGAGTTTGTGTTTGCGGTGTCGATAAAGGACCGCAACGCGATCAATACGGATCAGCTGGCCTCCCTGCTTCAGGACGAGACTCGCCCGCCAGGTCAGAGGTATCGTGTAACGGGCGACCCATTCCTCGCCGCGAATCGTATCGTCAGTCGTATCATCGATGGGATTGCGTATACCAAGGACGAATCAATCGCCTATACGTACTTCTATGTAAACGCGGCTGTCGATTTTCCGCGGTATCTGTGTCTCGACTGTGAGGCGCAGGGCAAGGACCCCTATTCCAGTGATATCGAATGGGCCGCGACGTCGGCCTTCGACAGCGCGGACCGCCTGAGCTACCCGCTCGAGCAGGCGTTCGTGAGGTCCGATATGAATGTCGCACTGGAGAACCCCGGGCTCGGTGGTTCGTCCGAGAGCCCGACGGTCATCCATGTCCACAATACCTACTACAACGACCGGTATCCCTATTACCCCGGCTACTACCGTCCGTACTGGGGATCGTCGTTCTACTTTAGCGTCGGCTGGAATTGGGGCTGGGGCGCCGGATGGGGATGGGGTTATCCGCACTACTACCCGTACTGGGGTTATGCGTACGGGTACCCGCGACCTATACACTATTATCCAGGTTATGGTTATGGGGGATGGCGGCATCACGGGAGGGGTTACGGTCACGCATTGGCGTACCGTCCGACGTTGAGACCGCGATCGGGCGTACGTTACAAGGGCGGTACCAGTTCGACGTACCGGTCGAGGACGGATACGGCCTCTCGGTTGCGCTCGAAGTCGATGCGGTATGAACGAACGGACAAGCTGAGAACGGGGGCGACCGGGGGCACGAAGCTGGCAGGTGTCGGAGGCGGCAAATCGAGACCGGTATACAAGGTCACCTCCAGACCCGCCATTAGGTCCGGCAACAGCAAGTACTCGGCAAAGGGCATCCGCCCCACGACGGGAAGCCGGCACAAGACCGGCAAGGGTTACACGATGACTCGTGGGACCCGACCGGTACGCACCATCAAGGGACAACCCACGAGGAGAAAGACCATAGACTCCCGTCAACGCGCCGTGCGTGGAACGGGCAAGTCGACGACACGCCCCAGGGGTACACTGCCGAGAGTAAAATCCGGCTCCGGGGCCTCTCGTGGCTG
The DNA here is from genome assembly GCA_965372355.1 of uncultured bacterium. GTDB lineage: Bacteria > Krumholzibacteriota > Krumholzibacteriia > WVZY01 > WVZY01 > CBDVBZ01. The sequence continues at coordinate 18,428 of CBDVBZ010000070.1, forward strand.
GTCAGCGTACAAGCGCCCGACGCGAGGCACCGGTTCGTCGAGGGTCAAGGCGAGATCCGGGCCCACGCGGGGCCGCTCGTATTCCACACCGACGAGAGG
>CBDVBZ010000071.1:0-18492 GCA_965372355.1 uncultured bacterium
CTTGTACACCAAAACTGGCGGGAATGTGTGGGAATCGAACCCACCCCGACCGCTCTTAACGTCCGGCTAAGGGATTTGAAGTCCCTGAGGCCCACCAGGACCCATCCATTCCCGACCGTTGCAAAAATAGTGGAAATACGAGCATATGACAAGCACGAGGGGACCGGCCCGGAAAGACGGCAGCTATCGGCGAGCGATGGCCTCGATCTCAACCAGCGCACCCAGAGGAAGCTTGGCAACTTCGAAGGCGGCGCGGGCGGGCGGATCGCTCGTGAAATACTCGGTGTAGACCGCGTTCATCGTCTTGAAATCGTCCATGGACTGAAGAAACACCGAAACCTTGGCCACGTTTCCCAGCCCCAGGTCCGCTGCTTCGAGGATTGCCTTCAGGTTTTCCAGAGCCTGCCGGGTCTGGCCCTCGATGTCGGTGACCTCGATCTTGCCACTCGCCGGGTTGATGGGAACCTGTCCGGCCACGAACACGAGGTCTCCGGTATCCACCGCCTGACTGTACGGCCCAATCGCCGCTGGCGCCCGGTCTGTCTTGATTATTTTCTTCATAGTTTGCTCGTCCCCCGTGTGAGGCGTTATTCCACGGTCACGCTCTTGGCCAGATTCCTCGGCTGATCGACATCGCATCCGCGCAACACAGCGATGTGATACGCCAGAAGCTGAAGCGGGATCACGCTCAGGATCGGATAGAGTGCGTCCATTGTTTTTGGAATCGTGATCACGTGATCGGCCGGGCCGGTCGCCTCGACATCGTCCTCGTTCGCGATCACGATCAGCCGGCCCTTGCGCGCCTTGACCTCTGCGATGTTCCCCAGGATCTTGCTGTGCGCGTTGTCCTTCGGACAAATGACAACGACGGGCATGTTCTTGTCGATCAGCGCAATCGGTCCGTGCTTCATTTCCGCCGCGGGGTATCCCTCGGCGTGGACGTACGAGATTTCCTTTAGCTTGAGCGCACCCTCCAAAGCCACAGGGAAATTGGCGCCGCGCCCCAGGTAGAGAAAATTGTTGTCGTTGCAGTAGGCCTTTGCGATCTCGTAGATCTGGTCGTTCTTGTCGAGGATCTCCTGAACCTGGTCCGGGAGGCGGTAGACCGACTCGATGATCCGCTGCCCTTTCTCCCGTGACATGCCCCTCATACGCCCGAGCAGAACCGCGATCAGAGTGAGAACGCTGATCTGCGAGGTAAACGCCTTTGTCGAGGCGACCCCGATCTCGGGACCTGCGTGGATGTACACACCGCCGTCGGATTCCCGGGCAATCGTACTGCCCACAACGTTGCACACGCCCAACACAGCGGAACCTTTGCGTTTGGCCTCCCGCATCGCCTCGAGCGTGTCGATGGTCTCGCCCGACTGGCTGATGGCGACAGTCACCGTATTGCGGTCCATGATCGGGTTTCGATACCGGAACTCGGACGCATACTCGACTTCGACGGGCACACGCGCCTGCTCCTCGATGACGTATTCGCCGACCATGCCGGCGTGCCAGCTCGTACCACAGCCAAGAAGCACCAAACGCTTGAGCTCACGCAGTTCGCGCTCGGCGATGTTGAGCCCACCGAGGTGCGCGTCACCTGCCTCGAAAACCAGGCGTCCGCGGGTCGCGTTCTGGATCGTTTCCGGCTGCTCGAAGATCTCCTTGAGCATGAAATGAGGGAAGCCGCCCTTCTCGATCGTTTCGAGATCCCAATCGACTTTTTCTATCTCTTTATCGACGGCGACGTTTTCTATCGTCACCGTCTTGAAACCCGATGGCTCGACAATCGCCATTTCCTTGTCATCGAGATACACGACCTGACGCGTGTGCTTGAGAATCGCCGACACATCCGAGGCGAGGAAATACTCGTCATCCGCGACACCGACGACCAGCGGGCTTCCATTCCGCACACCGACGAGCTTGCTGGGTTCCTTGCGGGATAGGACGACGAGTCCATAGGTTCCCTCGAGTTCGGCAACCGCCCTTTGTACGGCATCTTCGAGGCTTCCTTCGTAGAAGTCCTCGATCAAGTGAGCGATAACCTCGGTGTCGGTATCCGTCCGAAACTTGTGCTTCTTGTTCAACAAGTGCTTTTTTATGACCTGATAGTTTTCGATGATGCCGTTGTGCACGACGGCGATCGTGTTGGAGCAGTCCATGTGCGGGTGTGCGTTGACCGTGTTTGGCTCGCCGTGGGTCGCCCACCGCGTATGGGCGATACCCGTCGTCCCGGGGCATTTCTTGCCGATGAGGTGTTTCTCCAACTGGGCGATTTTGCCCTCGGTCTTTTCAAGGAGAATGTCGCCATTGTTGACGATGGCCACGCCGGCCGAATCGTACCCCCGATACTCGAGACGCTTGAGGCCTTCGATAAGAATCGGCAGTGCCTGCATCTTACCCATATAGCCTATGATGCCGCACATGATTGCACTCCTTACGGGGTTGTCATTTGCTCCAAGCAGTGTCCAGAACCTTGATCGCCGAGTCTCGCAGAGCCGCCGTCCGCTCCTTCGTCAATGACTCGGCAATCACCCGTACAACGCCCTCTGTGTTCGACACCCGGATATGGCACCACCCGTCGTCGAAAATCGCCTTTATCCCGTCCTCAAGCTCAATCTTAGCAGGTTCGAGACCACCAATTAAACTCGAAATCGCCTCCGGCGAAAACTCGCCCCCCAGGGGGACTTTCTCCTTGGTCATGTAGAATGTCGGATACGACTCGAACTGTCTGGCGAGTGATGTGTCACGCTCGGTCAGCAGTTGCAAGATAAGGGCCATACCGACCATCGCGTCCCGGCCGGGGTGCAACTCCGGAAAGATGACACCGCCGTTGCCCTCCCCCCCGACGGGGGCGTGTTCCTTGAGCATTCGATCGACGACGTGCGCCTCCCCAACCGGTGTCCGTAAAACCGCCGTGCGGTGCTGGTTCGCAACCCAGTCGACGAGGGCCGATGTGCTCATGTTGACCACAACCGGGCCCTTCTTCTCGGTGCCGAGCACGTGATCGACGGCGAGCGCCAGGGTCAGTTCCTCGCTCAACGCGCGGCCGGTGTTGTCCACGAGCGCCAAACGATCGGCATCGGGGTCCGTGGCGAAACCGATATCGGCACCCTCGGCCTTGACCCGGTTGGCGAACTCACCAAGGTTTTCCGCCCGGGGTTCGGGGTTGCGGCAAAAATCCCCGTCGGTTTTACAGTTTACTCGAATGACGGTGGCGCCCAGCGCCTCCAGAAGATCCGGCGCAATTACGCTGCCGGCTCCATTGATGCAATCGACGACGACACGAAACCTACGCCGCGCGATTCTATCGACATCAATGATGTGGAGACCGAGTACTTCGTCGATGTGATCCTGCGAGCCTCTTTCATAGGCAGTAATTGTGCCCGTCGATACCGCGTCGACAAACCCGCGCGTTCCTTCTTCATAGGCTTTGAAGAGGCGGTCGCCATCGGGCTCTGTAATAAAGATTCCCCGCTTGTCCAGAAACTTGAGAGCGTTCCACTCGACGGGGTTGTGACTTGCGGTGACAATGATCCCCCCGGCCCCACCAAGCTTCTCTACCATCATTTCCACCGTCGGCGTCGTCGCGATATCGACGTTGATGCACTCGCGACCCGTCGACGTCACCGCCCCCATCACCGCCGACAGCAGTGATGCGCCGGACGGACGGGTGTCACGTCCCACCACCATGGGCCCCTCGGGGAGGATTCCGCTAAAGGCCAGGGCGAGCCGGGTCACAACATCGATGTCGAGCCCCTGCCCGACAATACCTCGAGCACCCGCAACGCTAAAAAGCAGCTTATCTTGTGGATTCTGCATCATGTGTCTTCTTAACCCCAAAGGATAGGTGACACGGTGGCACGGTGTCAACAGGGACCCTCGCCCTCACGTCCGCCGGGTCGCCGCGGTCCGCACCGCGCGTCGGGACGGGCGCTGGAGGTCCCGCCCCCGTCCGCGGGGCTGACGCCTCGCCATTCAACATACCTGGGCGGTTTTAACGTGTCACCCCGAGCCTCTTGGACCGTCTTTTGCATCGGGCTGAACCGGGAAATAGCGTCCGATCCTGTCCAGGAGCACAACAGATGACAGAGCAAACCAAACAGGCCGCACAGAAACAGGTTACGCAGAAACAGGGAGAGGGACAGAAACAGCAGGCATTCGATGCCGAGATTGCCCTGTATGAGAAAGAGCTCGTGGACATCATCGCCAAGATGGACAAAACGAGCCAGCGGTTCGTTGCGGCGACGATTGTCTGCCTCAAACGATGGTACCCGGAAACGGCCAAGACGCACGTCCAGCGGCAATACGAGGTTACGCACAGGCACGGCATCGAAAAAATCAGAGAGCTCAAGGCGAAGGTGATTCAGCTCGCCTCGACGGCCGCCAAGGACGCCCAACATCTTCTGTGCAACGGTAACCTATGGTGGCACAAGAGCCGGGGCGGCGGCTGGCAGGATCACTACACCAAGGGTCCCCCCGACGGTCTGAGCATGGCGGTGTGGGCACTGATGGAGAGACTCACGCCGATCCTCGAATCATACGGCTATATAAAGAAGGAGCCCCGAGGGGAATCCAATGATGGAGGGCAACGTGAAAACACGACCACCCCTGTAATAAAGCCAAGGAACAACGACCTGCCCGAGCTGGAGTGGACAGAAGAGATGACCAAGTCCATCGATACCTACAAGGAAGACCTGGGTCGCGCGACGTTTCTGGACTCGAAGATGCAGCAGGCGCGGAAACGCAAGGCAATACACTCCGCCGGCCTTTTCTGGGACCAGGCGTAGAGCCCGTCGTCCCACCCTTTCCACAACACCAAGATCGATCAGTTCGATTGACTACCGCCCGCGGGCTTTGAGGTCGTCCCAGGCCTTTGTCCTGGCCTGCTGATACGACCACCCGAATCCATCGCCACTCACGCCACTGCTGCTGTCGACGATCTTGTGGTGATGGACATCCCGATTCTTGTCCGAACCCTTCGTGTAGTCGATGAACTGCTCACGGAACCACCTGGAGGACTTCTCGTGGTAGTGGCGGTACTGTGCCTCGTTGCCCATAGCCTCTCCTATCCGATCAGGGGCGGTCGGACATGCGGCAACAAAAAAGGGGCAGACGCTGCTACGCGTCTTGCCCCCACCTCTCCAAGTATTGGCAAAGCAACGGCATTTGTCAAATGAAAATCCCGGTGGACGTTTCGCCCTCGCGACCTTTGGTGCTATAATCGCCACTATGTTCAAAGACAAGAAAGTGGTGTGCGTCATGCCCGCCTACCACGCAGCTCAGACACTGCGGCGGGTCTACGACGAGGTGATGGCTCAGGAGGTCGTCGATCTGGTGGTTGTCGTCGATGACGCGAGCAGTGATGAAACGGCGGCCGTCGCGTCCGAACTCCCGAACACGGTTGTTAGTGTGCACGAGGCCAACCGCGGCTACGGGGCCAACCAGAAAACCTGCTACTCCCTGGCGCTCGAGCACGGTGCGGATATCGTCATCATGGTTCATCCCGATTACCAGTACACGCCAAAGCTCATTCCCGCCATGGTGTCGCTGATCGGCAACGGAGTTTATTCCTGTGTCCTGGGATCGCGGATCCTCGGGGGACACGCATTGCGGGGCGGCATGCCCTGGTGGAAATACGTGTCCAACCGTCTGCTCACGCTGGTCGAGAACATCCTGCTAGGCGCCAAGCTGTCCGAGTATCACACTGGTTATCGTGCGTTCTCGCGTGAGCTCCTGGACAGGCTGCCCCTCGAACGCAACTCCGATGACTTCGTGTTCGACAACCAGATGCTGGCACAGATCCACTGGCTGGGCTACCAGATTGCCGAAGTGAGTTGCCCGACCAAGTATCACGCCGAGGCCTCTTCGATCAACTTCAGCAGGAGTGTCACGTATGGCCTGGGGTGTTTGAGCACGGCGCTGACATACCGTCTTGCAAAAATGAACATCATAGGCTCCAACCTGTTTCCACGCTCATGACCCGGTCGCCGGGCAGAATCAATCTGCTGATCCTCCTGGGACTCGTCGTCGCGACGTTCATCGCATTCGAGGAAGTCCGATCGAATGGCTTTGTGTACGACGACGCGATGTACATTACCAATAACCCATACGTCCGCGAGGGCTTCACATCGAAGACATTGGCCTGGGCCCTGACATCGGCTCACTCGGGCAGTTGGCATCCACTGACATGGCTGTCGCACATCTCGGATTATTCACTCTTTGGAATGGATGCCACCGGACATCACGTCGTCAACCTGCTCTTTCACGTGTTCAACGTTTTACTGCTGTTCTACACGCTGGTGAGAGCGACCGGAAACGTGTGGTCGAGCGCGTTCGTGGCTGCGGTGTTTGCGCTGCATCCCCTGCGTGTGGAATCGGTGGCCTGGATCGCCGAGCGTAAGGATGTTCTGAGCGGCACGTTCTGGATGCTTACGCTGGTTGCATACGTTCACTACGTCGCACAACCCGGTCGCGGCAGGTACGCGCTCGTTGCCGTGGCGCTGGTGCTTGGCCTTCTATCGAAACCCATGCTCGTCACACTTCCATTCGTCCTGCTCCTGCTCGATCTGTGGCCGCTGGGTAGGCTCCGGGTGGGCGCGGCGACGGGGGAGAAAAAAGGCGGCAAGCGTCGTGCGAGGGCACACTCTTTGAGACAACTGGTCGTCGAGAAGATCCCGCTTTTCGCCATTGCCGTCGGGTTCGGGATCATCACGCTGATCGCCCAGCGGAGCCAGGGTGCAATGACCATGATGCAATCGGGGGATCTGCCGTTCGTCATTCGTATCCAGAATGCGGCGGTGTCGTACCTTGGCTACATCTCGAAAACATTCTATCCATCCGGTCTGGCCGTTTTCTACCCGCACCAGGGCAGCAGTCTCCCCATCGGGCAGGCTGTGGGCTCGTTCCTCGTGCTAATTGTTGTCACCGCGCTGGTCGTGTACGCAGCTAGACACGGCCGTCGATATCTGCTCACCGGGTGGCTCTGGTATGTCGTTACCCTGCTCCCCGTGATTGGTCTCGTGCAAGTGGGCGAACAGGCGATGGCTGACCGTTACACATACCTGCCCTCGATCGGACTTCTCATCATGATTGCTTGGGGGGTGGGCGATATCGTGGCCAGGTGGCCCAGAGTGCGCCGGGTGGCTGCGGTCGCGGCCGCCGTCATTGTTGTAGCACTCGTCGTACTGACACGGACACAGGTGCGGCACTGGCGCAGCAGCTTTGCGCTGTACGGACACGCTCTCGCCGTGACCGAGAACAACTGGGTGGCCAACTACAACCTCGCACGTGCTGAACTTCTCGAGGGCAGGATCGATGAGGCTATCGTGCATCTCGAGGCGACGCTGCAACTCAAACCGGAGAGCGCGGACGTCCGCAACAACCTCGGTGTCGCGCTGAATGCCAAGGGTCGTTACGACGAGGCCATCGAACAGTTTCGAGAAGCGATTCGGATCAGACCCGAATTTGCACGTGCCCACAATAACCTCGGACAGGCGCTGGGTCTTTCCGGTCGTCTCGAAGAGGCGATCGGTCATTTCAAGGAAGCGCTTCGCATCGATCCGACCTATGCCAAGGCCCACTACAACCTCTGCTACACCTACGGCGAACTGGGAAGATTCGAGGAGGCGCTGAGGCACTGCGACGCCGCCCTTCGTCTCAAACCCGACTACGTCCAGGCGGCTCGGATCAAGACAGCGATTCTACGCAGGCAGGGACGCTGATGCGGCGCACGGACTCGCGCGGCCCGTCACCGGGGTCAGCGACCGACACGAACAGAGGTCGCAACCGGTCATGACGACGACAAGAACCAGTCGTTTGCTCCCGCTCTTGCTTGCCGTGGTATTGCTCACCACCGCCGGCATTCGCCTGCGTCTCGCGGACACTCCACTGGAGCGCGACGAAGGCGAGTACGCTTACGCCGGTCAGCTGATGCTCCAGGGCGTCCCTCCGTTCGCCGAGGCATACAACATGAAGATGCCCGGGATTTACGGCGCTTACGCCGCCGTGCTGGCCGTGTTTGGACAGTCGCACCGGGGTGTCCACATCGCGCTGCTTCTGATCAACACAATCACTACCGTCCTCCTGTTCTTTTTGTTCCGCCGGTTGTTCGACTCGGAAACAGCGTTTGCGGGTGCGGCGAGTTTTGCTCTTCTCTCACTCGTACCCGCCGTCCTGGGAATGACGGCCAACGCCGAACATTTTGTCCTACTCTTTGCGGTCATCGCGCTGATCATCCTGATGCGCGCCGTCGACTCGCGAAACATCCCTCTGGTTTTCGCAAGCGGACTCGTCTTTGGCATCGCCTTTCTCATGAAACAGCACGGCGTCTTTTTGATCGCGTTCGGGGCCGTTCTGCTGGCCGCAGCGCTGCGATCGGAGTTCTCCGGTGGATGGAAGAAACGTTTCTCGATCGGCGGTCTGTTCGTCCTGGGCGTGGCGGTTCCGTTCGGTCTTCTGTGTCTTGCGCTGTGGCGGGCCGGGGTCTTTGACCGATTCTGGTTCTGGACGTTTGACTACGGCAGATCGTACGTGGCCCAGGCACCGTTCTCGGTTGGCCTCGAGCTTTTGTTCCGGCGTCTGGGCGAACTCTTTAGCGACTCGGCTGTTATCTGGCTCTTTGCAGGAATCGGCATGTTTGCTCCGCTGCTGCACAAACGCGACGCGTCAACGGACGGTGTGCCGAGGCACTGGGTGCTCTATGCGTTCGTGGCGCTCTCATTCCTGGCCACGTTCCCGGGTCTTTTCTTCCGGCCCCACTACTTCATCCTGCTGCTGCCGGCCGTCGCTCTTGCGAGCGGTGTGGGTATGACGGCGCTCGCGAGGCGGCTCCCCGCCCCGTTGACGAACGCGGTCCTGGCCGCGGTCCTCGTGTTCGCCGCCTTAGTGCAGTTCGTTGTGGAGGCGCCGGTTTATTTCTCGCTCACACCAACCGATGTATCACGCCGGATCTACGGCACCAACCCTTTTCCCGAGTCGCTGGAAGCTGCCGAGTACATACGCGAACACAGTTCAAACGACGACACGATCGCCGTCCTGGGATCCGAGCCACAGATCTATTTCTACTCGGGCCGCCGTTCCGCCACGGGCTACATCTACACGTACGCGCTCATGGAACGGCACGAGTTTGCGCTGGATATGCAAAAGGAAATGATCGAGCAGATTGAATCGGCGCGTCCCGCGTTTATCGCCCTCGTCGGCGTTCCGACGTCATGGCTCGTACGCCGAGACTCGCAGCGGCTCATCTTCGAATGGGCAAAGGACTATCTGGCCGCCAACTACACAAAAGCCCGAAGTTATCCCCCGGGTGCACGCGGTGCGGCGATCGAACTCTGGAAACGGGTTGAGTGATTGTAGCCCGGTGGCTTGGGAGCACGACGCTGCACGCTCGCCGAGACGCGGATTATTTCAACAGAAGCATCTTCTTTGTCGCACGGAAATCGCGGGTTGTGAGCCGGTAGAAATAGACACCGCTCGCAACAATCGCACCGTTATCGTCGCGGCCATCCCACTGGAATATGTGTCGGGCGGACGGCAGCTCGCGGCTGACGAGTGTCCGAACGAGTCGTCCGGATACGTCGTAGATTCGCAGATCTACTCGACCCGGTGCTGCAATATCGAAGCTAATCGTCGTCGTTGGGTTGAACGGGTTCGGCACGTTCTGATGCAGCGCAAAACCGTCGGGATAGACCTGCTCACCCACCGCTGAGGCAGTACCGACAGTTACCATCAACGTGTCGTCCACCGAACGCCCACCGGTGTCCGTTGCACGAACCACGATCGTCGCCTCTCCTCCCTGGTCCGGAGCGAAGCTCAGGTCCAGCGTGCTGTCGGCGGGATCGACCGTTGCGGTCATCAGAGTGGGGTTCGAGTTGCTGTGAACCACGAAGGTAAGTGCGCTTCCGTCTTCCTCATCCGTGAACACGTCGGTCAAAACACGATAGCCGTCCACGGGCGGGGCGTTCGAGGACACAGACGTATCCGGCATCGCCTGGACTAGTACCGGTGCGTCGTTGACCGCTGTGACCGAGATAAGCACGATGTCTTCCACCCACAGCCCGCCGGAATCGGTCGCTCGAATGACCAAAACGGACATGCCGGATTGCTCGGTGCCCATATTCAAATCGAGCGTACTGTCTCCAGGATCGACCGTCGCGGTCACGAGATCCGGGTTCGTGTTGACTTCCACCGAAAAGATCAAGGCATCGCCATCTTCGACATCCGCAAAAACATCGTTGAGATCGCGATAGCCTAGGACCGACGCGTCATCGTTGATCGTCGTATCCGGGATCGCGCTCACTACTATTGGCGTCGCGTTCGCGCCCACCGTTATTTTGAACGCGTCTTCTACCCACAGAGCGCCGGAATCCGTCGCTCGAACCGTAATCACTGCTGAACCGCTTTCGCCGGCGCTGGGACTCAGGTCCAGGGCGCTGTCAGCGTCGATCGTCACCGAAACAAGGGACGGATTCGTGTTGCCCTCGATCGTGAACGCCAGCGCATTACCGTTTTCTGTATCCGTGAAGACATCGTTCAGATCACGGTAGCCGTTGATCGGTGCGCTGTCCTCGGCGACGGTCGTATCCGGTATCGCCGCCACGACCGTTGGCGCATCGTTGGCTGGTGTCACCGTCACCACCAGCGTGTCATTCACCGTCAAAGCACCTGAATCGGTCGCGCGGATCACAACCGTGGCCTCACCGTTGAGACCGGCCGCAAAACTCAAATCCAGAGCGCTGTCGGCGTCGATCGTCACCGAGACCAGCAAAGGATCCGAGTTGCTATGGACAACAAACGAAAGTGCGCTCCCATCCTCGATATCCGAGAATACGTCGTTCAAATCGCGATACGCGTCGATGAGTGGACTGTTCTCAATGACTGTCGTATCCGGTACCGCCGCCACCACCGTCGGCGCATTGTTGACCGGCGTCACCGTCACGACCAGCGTGTCGTCCACGGTCAATGAGCCCGAATCGGTCGCTCGTATGATAATCGTCGCCGTGCCGCTCAGACCCGGCGCAAAGCTCAAATCCAGCGTGCTATCCGTGGGATCGATCGTCGGTGTCACGAGAGACGGGTCGCTGTTGCTCGCAACCGTAAAGGCCAGCGCATTGCCGTCTTCCGCGTCTGAGAACACATTGTTCAGGTCGCGATAGTCGGCCACCGGTGCGCTGTCCTCGAGAACCGTCGTGTCCGGCATTGCCGATGCAACCAGCGGCGCATCGTTCACCGGCGTCACCGTCACCACCAGCGTGTCTTCCACCGAAAGCGCACCCGAGTCCGTCGCCCGGATCACCAATGTCGCCGAACCGCTCAGATCCGCGCCAAAGCTCATATCCAGCGTGCTATCCATGGGATCGATCGTCGGTGTCACGAGTGCCGGATTGCTGTTGCTCTGAACCGTGAACGCCAGCGCACCCCCGTCCTCTGTGTCTGAGAAGACATCGTTCAGATCCCGGTAGTCGGCGATGGGCGCGTTATCCTCGCCCACCGTCGTATCCGGCATCGCGCTGACGATGATCGGGGCATCGTTCACAGCGTCGACCGTGACAACGAACGCATCTTCAGCATACAAGTCTCCGGGATCGGTCGCCCGGACGACGATCGTCGCCGCCCCACTCGCGGCAGGCGTAAAAGCTAAACGGAGGCTGTCACCCGGCGCGCCCTCTGCCGGCGCAATGGCTACCGTGACCGCTCGCCATTCCTCGGAAGCGTTCATGGAGAACGCGGCTATCCCGGTCGCACCGGCTACCGCTTGATCGGCGTCCCCACCCGCGCTTCCGCATGTACCGCCTGCAGTGCCACTCACACCGTTGTAGCGCTCGGAGTATCCACCCGGCACCGTGTACGGCGTGTCATTGTCGTCGGCTCCGAACAGCCGCACGATCCTGCAACCGTCAACCGTCGTCGTGACGTCGGGCGCCGTCGGTGCGGTGCTTCCGGTTGAATTCGCTATCGCAGAGGCGTTGATCGGAGAGACCGGATCATGCCCGTCGTAACGAAGTAACGCCATGTAGTGCTGAGTATCGGCGCTGTTCGTGAATGTGTATACGGATGGCTCTGAGGCGCCGGCTATCTTGTACCACACACCCAAACTCGGCGTGTTGTCCAAAGGATTGCCGTCGCCTCCCTCGATCAGTGTCCAGCTCGCACCCGGCGGAGACAGTGTCCGGGAACCATCCGATGTCATGCTCGCGATGAGCAAATCACCTTGCACGGTCCCGGCCGGCTTATCGATGTTAACTGTCGTGCCATTGGTATCCACGCTCGCCGTGGAAACCGACCGGAAAGTCACCTCGCCCGTCGTCGAGGGTGTCGTCGTGGCTGTAACGAGCCCCGGATTGCTATTGCTCTCAATCGTGAAGGCCAGGGCGCCATCGTCTTCGAAGACACTATTGAGATCGCGATACGCAAAACTGGGGTTGCCCTCGCTAACCGTTGTATCCGGAATAGCGCTAACAACGGTCGGTGCACCACTAACTGGCGTGACCGTTATAACAAAGCTATCGTCCACGAACAACCCACCAGAGTCCGTCGCCCGTATCGTGATCGTCGCCGCACCGCTTTGCCCCGGGGCGAAACTCAAATCCAGGGTACTATCCGACGACTGGATCGTCGGCGTCACAAGCCCCGGGTTGCTGTTGCTCTGAATCGCAAAAGACAGCGAGCCCCCATCCTCCACATCCGAGAACACGTCATTCAGATCGCGGTAACCCGCAATCGGCGCGCTGTCCTCTGCAACCGTCGTGTCCGCCATCGCGGCGATCACCACCGGCGCGTCGTTAACTGACGTGACCGTCAAGACGAATGTGTCTTCCACGAACAACCCACCAGAGTCCGTCGCACGTATGGCGAGTGTGGCGGCACCACTTTGACCTGCTGCAAAGCTCAAATCCAGCGTGCTGTCCGTGGGATCGATCGTCGGCGTCACGAGAGACGGGTTGCTGTTGCTCGCAACCGTGAAGGTCAGCGCACTCCCGTCTTCCAGATCCGAGAACACATCGTTCAGATCCCTGTAACCATCGATCGCTGGGCCGCCCTCGAACACCGTCGTGTCCGGCATCGCAGCGATCACCATCGGCGCGTCATTCACCGGTGTCACCGTCACCTCAAACGTCTCATCCACCCACAACCCACCCGAGTCCCTCGCTCTTATCACAATCGCTGCAACGCCGCTCTGTCCCGACGCGAAACTCAAGTTCAGTGCGCTGTCCGCATCGATGACCGCGTTTACAAGTAGCGGGTTCGAGTTGTATTTGACTTCGAAACTCAGTGCTCCTCCCTGTTCCGCATCGGAGAACACGTGGTTTAGATCCCGATAGCCGCCGACCGGCGCGCTGTCTTCAGAGACCATCGTGTCGGGGATCGCGCTCACGACGACTGGCCGATCGTTGACCGATATCACCGTCACGACGATGTCGTCTTCCACCCAGAGGCCGCCCGAGTCAGTCGCGCGAATGACGACGGTCGCAGTGCCACCCTGCTCCGGTGCAAAGCTCATATCCAGCGAGCTATCCGAGGAATCGATCGTCGGTGTGACCAGCGCGGGGTTGGAACTGCTCTGGATCGCAAACGTCAGCACGCTCCCGTCTTCAGGATCCCAAAACACCTCGTTCAAGTCACGGTAGAGGTCGATCGCCGGGTTGTCCTCGCCAACCGTCGTATCCGGCATCGCACTCACGACCACCGGCGGGTAGTTGCCGATTTCGACGTTCACCACCAGTGTGTCGTCTACCGAAAGCGCACCCGAGTCCGTCGCGCGAATCACGATCGTTGCCTCGCCACTACCACCCCCAGCGAAGCTCAGATCCAGCGCATCACCCGGATCGATCGTCGGTGTTACCAGAGACGGGTTCGAGTTGCTGTGAACCTCAAAGGTGAGTCCGCTCCCATCCTCCTCATCCGTGAACACGTCGGTCAGAACGCGATAGTCATCCACCGGAAGACTATCCATGTCCACGGTCGTATCCGGCATTGCAGATACCACAAGCGGCGCGTCGTTGACGGAGTTGACCCACACTATGAAGATGTCTTCCACCCAGGCTCCCTGCGAGTCTGTGGCCCGAATCACCATTATTGACTGCCCGGATTGAGTGGTACCCATGATCAGATCGAGCGTGCTGTCAGCCGGATCGATCACCGCCGTCACCAAATCCGTGTTCGTGTTGACCTCTACCGTATAGGTCAACGCACTACCATCTTCGAGATCGTAGAAAACGTCCTCGAGATCCAGGTAGTTCAGAACAGACGCATCGTCGTTGATCGTCGTGTCCTGGACGGCACTCACCACGACCGGCGAGTCATTCACCGGTGTCACTGTCACAACAATCGTGTCGTGCACTGACAGCGCGCTGGAATCCGTCGCCCGTACGACCACAGTCGCAGCACCGTTGGCGTTGGGTCCAAAGCTAAAATCCAGAGTGCTATCCACACCGTCGATGGTCGCCGTCACGAGAGACGGGTTGCTGTTGCTTTGCACCGCAAACGTCAACGCGCTTCCTTCCTCCACGTCCAGGAACACATTGTTCAAATCGCGATAGTTGGAGATCGGCGCGCTGTCCTCGTTCACCGTTGTATCCGGCATCGCCGACACAACGATCGGCGCGTTGTTCTCACCCACAACTGTCACGATGAGGGTCTCATCTACCCAGAGCCCTCCGGAGTCCGTCGCCCGTATCGTGATCGTCGCCGCACCGCTTTGCCCCGGGGCGAAACTCAAATCCAGGGTACTATCCGACGACTGGATCGTCGGCGTCACCAAAGACAGGTTGCTGTTGCTCTGGATCGTGAATGCCAGGGCGTTTCCGTCTTCCAGGTCCGAGAAGATATCGTTCAGATCCCGGTAGCCATTGATCGGCGGGCTGTCCTTGGTCACCATCGTGTCCGGTATCGCGCTCACGAGCATCGGAGGATCGTTCACCGGTGACACCGTCACCGTGATCGTGTCGTCTACCGTCAGAGACCCCGAGTCGGTCGCCCGGATCAAGATCGTCGCAGACCCACTGAGATCCGCAGCGAAGCTCAAGCCTAACGTGCTGTCCACATCGTCGATCGTCGCCGTCACAAGAGCGGGATTGCTGTTGCTCTGGATCACGAAGGCGAGTGCGCTCCCGTCTTCCACATCCGAAAACACATCGTTCAGATCGCGGTAGGCGGCGATCGGCGGGCTGTCCTCACCCACCGTTGTATCCGGCATCGCCACAGCAACAACCGGTGCATCGTTCACCGGCGTCACCGTCACCGTGAGCGTATCGTCCGCCGTCAGCCCCCCGGAGTCCGTGGCCCGAATAACGATCGTCGCAGGGCCGCTCTGGTCAGGCATCAGATTGAAATCCAGCGCACTGTCGGCGTCGATCTCTGCTGTGAGCACGGACGGGTTCGTGTTGCTCTCAATCGAAAACAACAGGGCACTCCCATCTTCCAAATCCCGGAACACGTCGTTCAGATCCCGGTAGTTGTCGATCAATCCGTTCTCCATAACCGTCGTGTCCGGCATCACCGAGGCGACAACCGGCGCATCGTTCACCGGCGTCACCGTCACGAGAACCGTGTCCAGCACGGACAACGCTCCGGAGTCCGTCGCCTGGATCACAATGCTGGCCGAGCCGTTCTCGTCCGCTGCGAAGCTCATATCCAGGGTGCTGTCTGAGAAATCGATTGTCGGTGTCACCAGGGAGGGATTGCTGTTGCTCTGGATCGTAAACGCCAGTGCACTCGCATCCTCGAGATCCGAGAACACATCGTTCAGGTCCCGGTAGCCGGCAACCGGCGGGCTGTCCTCGCTCACTGTGGTATCCGGCACCGCCGACACGATAGCCGGCACATCGTTCACCGGTGTCACCGTCACCATCAGCGTGTCGGCCACCGGAAGTCCCCCGGAGTCCATCGCACGGACTACAATAGTGGCGGCGCCGTTTTGGTCGGCTACGAAGCTCAAGTCCAGAGTGCTGTCCGAGAAATCGATTGTTGGCGTAACCAGGGAGAGATTGCTGTTGCTCTGCACGGTGAACGTCAGTGCGTTCCCGTCCTCCTGGTCCCAGAAGACGTCATTCAAATCACGATAGGCATCGATCGGAGCGCTGTCCTCGGCGACCGTCGTATCCGGGATCGCCAATACGACGGTGGGAGGATCGCTCTCGAGAGCGACCGACACAACGACCGTGTCATCCACCGAGATCGCACCGGAATCGGTCGCCCGGATGACGAGCGTTGCTACACCGCTTTTGCCAGCCTTAAAGCTCAGGTCGAGCGCGCTGTCTGCATCGATCGTCGCCGTCAACAGCGAGTTGTTGCTGTTGCTGTGGACCGCGAAGGTCAGCGCGCTGCCGTCCTCCACATCCGAGAACACATCATTCAAATCGCGGTAGTTATCCACGGGTGGGTCATCCTCGGTGACGGTCGTATCCGGGATCGCCGCAGCAACGACCGGAGCATCGTTCACCGGTGTCACGGTCACGACGAACGTATCCTGCGCCGATAACACGCCGGAGTCCGTCGCCCCGACCACCACGGTGGCCGAGCCAAACTGGTTGAAAGCAAAGATCAGGGCCACCGTGCTGTCCACCCCGCTGACCGCGGCCGTCACGAGCGATGGATTGCTGTTGCTCTGTATCACAAACGCTAGTGCGTCCCCGTCCTCCACATCTGAGAACACATCGTTCAAGTCGCGATAGGTGATGATGGGCAGGTTGTCCTCATTCACCGTCGTATCGGGAATCGCCGCGGCGACAATCGGTGTGTCGTTCACCGGTGTCACGGTCACGACGAACGTATCCGTCACCGATAAGGCCCCCGAGTCTGTCGCCCGGATCACAAGTGTCGCCGAGCCACTCAGATTCGCGCCAAAGCTTACGCTCAACGTACCATCCGAGGGATCGATCGTCGGTGTTACCAGTACGGAGTTGCTGTTGCTCTCGATCGTGAACGCCAGCGCGCTCCCGTCTTCGGTATCCGAAAAGACGTCATTCAAGTCACGATAGTCGGCAAGCGGCGGGCTATCCTCCAACACCGTCGTATCAGCAATTGCCGACGCGACCACGGGCGCCGTATTGAACGGCGTCACCGTCACCACCAGCGTGTCATCCACCGTGAGCGCTCCCGAGTCCGTCGCCCGAACCACGATCGTCGCCGTGCCCGTCTGTGCCGCCGAAAAACTCAAATCCAACGCGCTGTCCGCGTCGATCGTTGCGTCGACCAGACCCGAGTTGGAGTTACTATGGATGGCAAACCCGAGCGCGCTGCCATCCTCGAGATCGGTAAAAACGTCGTTGAGGTCCCGGTAGTTGCTCACCGGCGAACTGCTCTCGAACACCGTCGTGTCGGGTATCGCGGAGGCAACCGAAGGCGGGAAGTTGAGCTCGACGACCGACACGACAAACGTGTCCTGCACCGTCGCCAGATCGGAATCCAGCGCGCGGATCACGATCGTCGCCGTTCCCAGAACGCCTGGCTTGATCGTCAAATCCAGTGTGCTATCCGCCTGGTCTATCGCGACCCCGACGAGCGATGTGTCGCTCACACTGATCACGGAGAACGAAAGCGAGTCGCCGTCTTCGGCGTCCGTAAAGACATCGTTCAGATCGCGGTAGTTATTGATGGGCGAGCTGTTCTCGGCGACCGTCGTATCCGGAATGGCATTGGCCACCGTCGGCGCGTTGTTCGTTGGCGGCAACCCGGGGCCGCCGATCGACGATACATTGAGCAGCAGGTTGGGCGTGCCGCCGCTTTGGCTGAACGAGTGCTGGTTGATGCGGCCCGATGTAGCGGCGGCCACCAGCGCGGCGGCCACCTCAGCCGGTGTGGCGCCGGGGTTCTCCGTCAGATAGAGCGCGGCGGCTCCTGCGACCTGCGGGGCAGCCTGGGAGGTCCCGCTCTGTATCTGCGTCGCGTCGTTGCTCGTGTACCAGGTGGAAAGAACCTCTGAGCCCGGCGCAAGAATGTCGACGCATGTTCCATAGTTGGAGAAATAGGACTCGTCGTCATCGATTTCCGTCGCCCCCACCGTGATCGCGCTCGGTGCGTTGCCGGGCGAAATCGTGCATGCATCCGCCGGTATGATCTGATTACCCGCGGAGATCACGTAGGTGAACCCAGCCGCGATCGAGTTCTCTACCGCATCGGTCAGCGCCTGCGACATGAGATACCCGAGGCTCATATTCACGACAGCGGGCAGCAGACCATTCGCGGTGATCCAATCCACGGCGGCCAACGCCGTGGAGGCGATGCCGTTGTTGTTACAGTCGATCACGCGCGCCGCCCAGATCGTGGCATCTTTGGCCACACCGAACGAACTGCCCGCCACGATGCCGGCCACGTGGGTACCGTGACCGCTACAGTCTTCGGCGCTGCCGTGGGCGTCGCCCACAAAATCGCCATTGTTGCCGTTGGGAACGAACTGGACGCGTCCGCCGAAATCGCTGTGGGTTGATCGGACACCCGAGTCGATGATATAGACGTTGAGCCCGGAGCCGTCGTTGCCATAGTTGTACGTGTTGTTCAACGGCA
>CBDVBZ010000072.1:0-18196 GCA_965372355.1 uncultured bacterium
CGTTCACGCAACTGTTCGCGTAGTTCTTCGCGCTGGTCGCGAAACTGCTCGCGTTTCGCATACAGGTAGGCCCTCACCGCTGCGTCGTACGCTTCCCTTGATTCAGATTCTCTCTCCGCTTTCTCTGCCTCGTCGGACTTCTTCGCCTTGTCTGTGGTGGTCCGACGCGAGGTTGCTCGCATCCGGATCGCCGGTCAGCCGGACGAAGTACCCGTAGAAGAGACGGCCGTGGCGCTCGAAAAGCTCTCCCAACCGGCCCACCTCGCCATCCCGCACAGCTTCCATCAGCTGCTCGTCCGTCACCCGGGTCTCCTGTTCATGCCCAAAAGGCTGCAATCTTGCTCCAGTTCTATGTCGGCTGCGGGCTCTGGCGTGATGGGTCTTCGCTTGCTCAGGTCTTCGCGGCCGGGTGCGGGTCCTGCCTGTCCCCGGAGGGGGTCGCCGAACAGCCCCGCCGTGCTCGTTGACGTCCTTCCAGGACAGGGTGCTCGCGACCGGGCGTCCGTTCGGCGCCACCCGGCGCGGCGGATTCGCCGCGAAGACCCATCACACCCGCGCTTCATATAGTAATACCTCCCGCGAGCGGAATGGTTACACACGCCGGGTGAGGCCACTCCGCCCGCCCGCCGGACTATGTGCATTTTTTCTCAAGCGCGGGCGTAACGTTTTTTATCATAAGGGTTTGACGTGACGGGGGCGGATTGTTATTATCCCCGCATGATTGGCCAGAAACTATCCCATTACGAGATTATCGAGAAGCTCGGCGAGGGGGGCATGGGCGAGGTGTACCGCGCCCGCGACACCCGGCTCGACCGGGACGTCGCCTTGAAGGTGCTGCCCGTGGAGCTCGCCCGTGACCCCGAGCGCCGCAAGCGCTTCGAGCGCGAGGCCAAGGCCGTGGCCGCGCTCAAGCACCCCAACATCGTCACCATCCATTCCGTCGAGGAGGCCGATGGCATCCATTTCATCACGATGGAGTGGGTGGAGGGTAAGACGCTCGGTGAGAACATCCCGGAGGGCGGTCTCGATCTGGACCGGTTTTTCGATGTGGCGATACCGCTGACCGATGCGGTGAGCAGCGCGCACGTCAAAGGGGTGGCGCACCGCGACCTCAAGCCGGCCAACATCATGTTCGACGCCGACGGGCGTCTCAAGGTCCTCGACTTTGGTCTCGCCAAACTCATGGAGAGCAATGCCGAGTCGGATGACACGATCGGTCCCGACAGCAACACCGCCGAGGGCAAGATCCTGGGGACGGTGGCATACATGTCGCCCGAGCAGGCCGAGGGGTCCAAAGTGGATCTTCGCTCCGATGTGTTTTCGCTCGGGATTATTTTTTATGAAATGGTTACCGGCCGGCGTCCCTTCGAGGGCAAGACAAGTATCTCGACCCTTTCCGCCATTCTCAAAGACGACCCGGTGTCGATCACCGATCTCAAACCTCTGCTTCCCCGGCATCTCGGCAGAGTCATCCGGAGGTGTCTGGCAAAAGACGCGGATCGACGTTTTCAAACGGTCATCGATGTGCGTAACGAGCTTCTCGAGCTCAAGGACGAGCTGCGTGACGAGGCCCTCGAGTCCGGTATCCAGGGGCGCGTTGACGCACACGCGAGACGCGCTGCGCCGGCTCCGGCCGGTGGCGGCAAGTTGCTCAACTATCTGATCCCGGCGGGAGTGGTCCTCCTCGCCGCCGTTTTGATCGTGATGTTTATGCAGAGAAGCGCTACGAACGAGGCAAGCGCGGGTGTAATGAGACTCGCGGTCCTGCCGTTCGAGAACCTCGGGTCGGCGGAGGACGATTATTTTGCCGACGGGATCACCGATGAGATCACGGCCCGGCTCGCCGGGATCACCGGTCTCGCCGTGATCTCGCGCGCGAGCTCGAGAAAATACAAGAACACCGAGAAAGATTTGCAGACTGTCGGCAGCGAGTTGAGTGTCGACTACATTCTTGAGGGCACGATCCGATGGGACAAGCGCGGCGGGCGCGAAAAGGTTCGTATTACACCCCAACTCATCGATGTATCACAGGATGTCCAGCTGTGGGCGGACAACTACGTCCGCGAGATCGACGAGATATTCACCGTCCAGGCGGACATCGCCAAGCAGATTGCCGCTGCGCTCGATGTGGCGCTTGCCGGCGGGCACGATACGCAGGCGCCGACGGACAATGTCGATGCCTATCAGGCGTATTTGCGTTCGCTGGATCACGACGAAGAGGATGTTGACGGTCTTCGATTGTCGATCGACCTGCTTAGGAGGGCGACCGAGCTCGATCCGACATTCGCGATGGCATGGGCCGAGTTGTCGAGGACTCACTCGGCGATGTACCATTTTGGCTACGAGCGGACGCAGGAGCACCTCGATGCCGCCGGCAACGCGGCACAACGGGCGATGGCGATCGCACCGAAGCTGGTCGATGCCTACATCGCACGCGCCTACTATCATTACTGGGGTCACCGGGATTATGACCGCGCGCTGGAGGCACTCGATTTTGCGGAACGGTTGAGCCCGAGCGACTCCCGAGTGTTCGAGGTAAAGAGCTATGTGCTCCGCCGCCAGGGCAAATTCGAGGAGGCCCTGGACTATATGAAGCGGGCCTCGGAACTCGACCCCCAGAACGCGATTCTGATGCGAGACGTGGCGTTGACGCTCGAGACCCTTCGTCGGTACGGCGAGGCGTACCCGTTTTACGAACGGGCACTCGCTATAGCACCGGACTACAACGCGACGTACACGCAAACGGCACAGTACAACATCCTGGTCGGCGACACGGCGAGGGCGCGAATCATCCTGGAGAAAATGCCGAGGAAGCAGAGCCTCGAGTACCAGACGGCAAAGCTGCTGATCAGCTTTCAGCTTCGAGAGTACGACGCGGTGATCGCTGTGGGATCCGCGGACCCGACACGTATCATATGGGACCAGCGCGATGTGTTTCCGTACGCTTACTGGACGGGCCGCGCGTACGAGATGAAGGGCGACCGCGAGAAGGCGGTTGAGTTCTACGAAATGGCCCGACAACAGCTCGAGCGCGAACGCGAGGCAAAACCCGATGACTATCGACTCTGGAGCAGTCTCGGCCTGTTGTACGCCTCGCTGGGGAGAAAAGAAGACGCCATCGTTTTCGGAGAACGCGGGATGCAATTGATGCCGGAGTCCAAGGATGCGCTAATCGGCCTGGACCGCGTCGAAGACATGGCAGGTATCTACGCTCGGGTCGGAGAGCCCGATCTCGCGCTGGAGAAAATCGAGTATCTGCTCGGGCGGCCGAGTTCCTTTACCGTGGCGACGGTGCGCCTGGATCCCACGTACGACTCCCTTAGAGATCACCCCAGGTATGCCGAGATCCTCGCGCGCTACGAGCGCCACGTGCCCTGATGCTTCGTTGACAGCCGCGGCAGTGCCCTCCACATCTTTCGCCGTCCATCCCCAGGCCCCTGACGAGTCACGACGACCCATCAGCTCGCGGTAGAGACCCTCCTGACAGCAGCTCCGGACGTACCTGTGTGCATCGCACGGAGGCGCAAAACTTCTAGCGCTTGACGGCTGAACCGCGGTATCGTTACGAGAGGTACATTTGAAATGGGCATGGACGGGCAAACCATATCGCACTACCGGATCCTCGAGAAAATGGGCCGGGGTGGAATGGGCGAGGTCTACAAGGCCGAGGACACCCGCCTCAAACGCATCGTCGCCCTCAAGTTCATCTCGCCCGAGCTCACGCTCGACGAGGATGCCAAGACCCGCTTCGCGCATGAGGCCCAGGCGGCCTCGGCGCTCCAACACCACAACATCTGCACCATCCACGAAATCGACCAGACAGCGGACGGCCGGATGTTCATCTGCATGGACTACTATGCCGGCGACACGCTCAAGGCGAAGAACCGCCGCGGACCGTTGCCGCTTGGTGAGGCGGTCGACATCGCGGCGCAGGCGGCTGAAGGGTTGGCCAAGGCGCACGACGTGGGAATGGTGCACCGCGACGTCAAACCGGCCAACATCGTTGTGACCGGCGACGGTGTTGTGAAGATCCTGGACTTTGGGATCGCCATGCTGTCGGATCGCACCCGAGTGACCAAGATGGGTACGACGGTGGGAACGGTAGCATACATGAGCCCGGAGCAGGCCCAGGGCGGCGAGATTACACCGCGCGCCGACGTGTGGTCACTGGGTGTGATTCTCTACGAGATGCTCACCGGCAAGCTGCCGTTCGAGGCCGCCCACGAAGCCGCGATCTTCTATGCAATAACCAATGAACCCCACAAACCGGTCACCGGGTTGCGGGACGACATTCCGCCGGAGCTCGTGCGCATCGTCGACCGCGCCCTGGCCAAAGAACCGGGCGAGCGCTATCGGGACGCCGGCGAGATGGCGCGCGAGCTGCGCGATGTGTTGAAGACGATGGAAGACCGCGAACGAACGGCGGTTTCCACGGACATGGAAGCGGGCCGAGGGGCGAGCAGAACGAAGATACGAGTATGGCTTCCCGTGGCGGTCGTCGCGCTGATCACCGTGGGGTTCCTCATCATCAAGCCGCTGCTTTTCGATGGTGAACTGGTGTCGGCGCCCCGCCCGATCGCCGTCATCAGCTTCGAAAACCGGACGGGCGATACGGAGTACGACTATCTGCGAGAAGTCATCCCCAACCTCCTGATCACATCGCTCGAACAGTCGAAGTACCTGAGCGTGGTCACATGGGAACGGATGCACGACCTTCTCAAGCAGGTGGGGCGGGGGGACGTGGAGTTGATCGACAAGGAAACCGGGTTCGAGGTGTGCCGCATGGATAGTGTCGACATAATCGTGGTGGGCAGCTTTACAAAGGCCGGCGATGTGTTTGCCACCGATGTCAAAGTCCTCGACGTGCATTCGAAGGAGCTGTTGAAGAGCGCGAGTGCCAGGGGTGAGGGGGTAGAAAGCATCCTCGAAAGCCAGATCGACGAGCTCGGCAAGGAGATCTCCCGGGGTGTCGGTTTGTCGGAACGCTTGATCGCCGCCGCCGGCAGCCTGCCGATCGCGGCGGTGACGACGAGTAGCATGGATGCCTACGATTATTTCCTCCGCGGCAGGCAGGCGTATGAGAAGTTGTACTATGCAGACGCCCAGCACGATCTGGAAAAAGCCGTGGAGCTCGACTCAACGTTTGCCGTCGCCTGGTTGTATCTGGCCAGAGCGTACGGTTCTTCTGCACAGATCAATGCGCGGAAAGACGCGTATGAAAAAGCCAAATCGCTGTCAGCGGGAGCGCCGGAAAAGGATCGTTTGTACATCGAAGCCTTCTACGCAAACACGATCGAGGGGGATGACTCCGAGTACCATCGTTTGCTGGCCGAGATCACCGCAAAGTACCCCAGGGAAAAAGAGGCGTTCGTTTGGTTGGGCGTGTATTACCGCAACAAGAAGATGTTTCGGGAGTCGGAGAACGCTTACCTGCGAGCGATCGAGCTGGACCCAAATCACGGCAAAGCTTACAACGGCATCGCGTACATGTATGCCGAGATGCAGGATTACGACCGGGCGATCGAGTACTTCGGACGCTACGCCGCCACGAGTCCGGGCGACGCCAACCCGTTCGATTCGATGGGAGAAGTGTACGTTTTTATGGGCAGACTCGACGAGGCGATTACGATGTACGAGCGGGCCCTGGCCATCAAACCGGATTTTGGATCGGGACGGGGGATCGCGTATATCCGTGCGCTCCGCGAGGACTACGCCGGGGCCATCGAGATGATCGATCAGTACATCATGGCCTCCAACCCGTCGCGGAGGGTTCACGGGTGGTTGTTACGGGCGTACTACTCTGCCTACGGATGCAGATGGCAGGACGCGATCGAGTCGATAGCAGCGCGCGTGCAAGCGGCCGAGCGGATCGGCTATCGGTTTGGTGTGGCGTCGGCCCGGTGGGTGGAAGCATGGATCCGGTACCTCATGGGCGATTACGGAGCAAGCCGGGGATGTCTCGATGAATCGGAATCGATTATGGAATCGATCAACCGAAGGAGCTCCTGGGGTGAGGTGATAGGCGGCGTTGCGCTTGGGCTGATTGACCTTAAGCTGGGGCTCGTCGAGGACGCCAGATCTCGTCTGGACACCATCGACACCGCCCTGCCGCGGGTGGTAGCAGAGGACCCCCTCCTCGCCGATTTCGCGGAATGCGTGGCCGCTCTTTACCGGGCCGAGGTTCTGCTGGCGGAGGGATCGATCGACCGATGCATCGAGGTATCCCGGTCGGCGACGCCTCCCAGTGTACCGCCGGTGAGCGACATGAGGATGTTCTTCTATAATTACCCGGCAAACAGAGACGTTCTGGCCCGAGCCTATGTCGAGAAGGGCGCGCTGGACGATGCGATCGCCGAGTACGAACATCTCATCACGTTCGATTCGGAGAGCAGGGACTTCAGGCTCATATTCCCCCTGTTTCACTACCGGCTGGGTGTTCTGTACGAGAAGACGGGACAGACCGAAAAGGCCGAGCGCCAGTACGAAAAGCTCCTTGAGATTTGTGGCGACGTCTCGCCCGAGATCGCCGAAGTCGCCGACGCCCGCCGGCGCCTGGCGGCACTCCCGCAACCCACCGAATAAGCTGCCTTGAGGGTACGATCTACTGGGACAAGCGTGGGGGACGCGAAAGGGTTCGTATCACAACCTAGCTACCCTGACGCTTCGTCTCCAGCCGCTCCAACGATCCCCGGATCCAGGGAGTGAGGCGCTTCAGATCACACTCACCTTTTTCCAGCATGTCGATCAAGAACCGGTGTGCCTTGTCGGCGTCGACACGCAATTTCCAGCCATTGATCCTTAGAAACACGTCAGTGGCGAAGAACGCGACGCGTTTGTTGCCGTCGTCGAATGGGTGGGTGATGAGAAGCGACTCGAAAAGGGCCGCGGCCATTTCCGCGAGATCGGCGTAGTAACCAGTTTGCGGTCGATAGAGTGCGCTTTCCAGAAGTCCGGTGTCTCGAATACCCGCGATGCCGCCGAAGCGGTCGACGAGCCTTTGGTGGATGGAAATGACTTCCTCGAGGCTGAGGTAGAGAACCGACTCACTCGGCAAGCAGGCGACCTAGCCTTTCATTTTCCGTCATGGAATCGTCGAGGTGATCGAGGACGGCTGGCCGGACACGTTGGCGTCGGATGTACTCCCGGATCGCCTCGGTCAGCAGTCCGGACAGGCTGCGGTGAGACTCGTTGGCGAAGGCTTTGAGTTCGGTCCAGACAGCCTCATCGACTTTGGAGCTGATTTTGATCGGAGCCATGTGTCCTCCTTCTTGACATATCAAGATACGTCAAGACAGTGCTTTTGTCAAGTCCCCTCGGTCCGTCCACGCCGCCTGGGATCTGTGTAACAGATTACATGACAACAAAATATGTGCAGGAGATGACCGACGCCAACTTGAGTGCACTCCCCCCGGTAGATGCGATAGAATAGGGAGGCCGCCACGCCACGGATCGAAGGCCCGCGGCCGAGGCCATCCACTATGAAAGCCCGTCTACGCGAGACGAATCAGGACCCGCAGAGCGATCGCCGCATCCCCGATGAGGCGACGACGGACGGCGAGGCGCCGCCGCATGCGGTCGACCGTTGCGCGGTCTTTGTCGTGCACGGGATCGGCCAACCGAAATTCGGCGTCACGGCGGCGACTCTGAGGTCGGGTTTCGAGAAAGCGCGACGGGCCATTCTCGGCTGGCAGCGCGCACATCCCGTTGCCGGTGACGAGCCCGACCCGAAGGTGATCCCCTCGCCGTTTATCTTTCCCGGCTACTGGGGCGACTACACGAATATCGAGGTGACATTTCCGGAGTACTGGAAGCTCTACAACGGGCGCCAACGCGAGCTCTTCGCCGATATGTGGCGCCGTCAAACGCTGTCCGGCTGGAAGACCTACGTGTGGTTTGCGAGACAACAGGTTCGCCTGTTGAGCCCCCGCGTCTGGCGCGAAGTGGGCGGGTGGGCGTGGTTGCTCTATCTGCTGATTCAACCCGTATCGTGGTTGACCCTGTTAGGCGTGTTCTTGTTTCACCCGGTCGTGCTGACCCGGTATCTCACCGATGTCCGTATCTATCTCGATCCCAGGGGTTTCGTCGAGGAATTGATCGTCTCGCGGATCGACCAGAGAGTCGGTACGGAGCTGCTTCGAATGATCGGTCTCGATTGGGATTTCCGGCCGCTCGCGGAGGATGAGCTGATCGATGTGTCCGGCACGAGGGTACGATTCGAGAGAATCGTCTGGGTGGCCCACAGTCTGGGGTCGGTAATCAGCTATAATGTTCTGGCGAAGCTTTTTCGCCGGTGCGCCGAGCTCG
This sequence comes from uncultured bacterium, assembly GCA_965372355.1. Classification (GTDB taxonomy): domain Bacteria; phylum Krumholzibacteriota; class Krumholzibacteriia; order WVZY01; family WVZY01; genus CBDVBZ01. Next base: position 8,305 of record CBDVBZ010000072.1, read on the forward strand.
AGCACGATGGTAGCGGTGAACAAAGGAGAGGTGTGGCAAGGTTCCGGCGATCGCTAAAACGGTTCGTGACGATCGGGAGCCCGCTGGACAAGGTGGCGTTTCTCTACGGCAAGCGTGTCCAACCGTGGCCGGATGTGGACCGGGCAACGCTTCTTCGAGCGGGCGAGAAACTCGACGACGGAGACCCCGACCGCGGCGAGTGGTGGGTCAACTTTTTTCACGTGGTCGATCCGGTATCCGGCGCGCTGTCGGCCCCGCTTATCTGTGGCGACGACGCTCCGCTCAATCTGCACATGCGCACGCGGCAATGGCCGGGTTGGGCGCACGTGGCGTACTGGAGGGATCTGCCAGTCGTTCGCTATGTGTTCTCGCGGACGTACGGCAAGGAGCACGTCCGGGATCGTGATCCCGAGCGCCGTTCGATAAAGCGTTTGTTTCGCCTGACGGTCGCCGCGTATTTGACGTGGCTCGTTGGTCTCGTGGTCCTTCTTTGTGTTATTGTTCTGGTGGTCCTCGTTGTATTTAACCCGGCGGTGAGAGAATGGGTCGTTTCTATCTTTACTTGAGTGTTCTCGCACTCGCGATGACAACCGGCTGTGCGACTATCGACTCGAAACCCTTCGAGGACTACCGCGATGCATTTGCCGCGGTACGATCGAGTTCGGATAGGGTCCTGTCCGTCGATTACGAGTGGACGTACCGCACGTATGTCGAAAAGCTCGCCGCCGGCGAGGATGTATCACCGGTCGATTTGATCCTCGAGTTTCCACTGGGGGACTACGATTGGGAGCTCCCGTCGGATGATCTGCTAGCGCGGGTTCGACAGACACAGAACGGGCTCTCCGAGCTCAACGGCGCGTTCGCCGACTACACAGTGCTCCTTGCGCAGCTCGCCGGTGGTGCGGTGAGCGATAGCGCGAGATTCGACGAGCTGGCGGTGACGCTCAACAAGCGTGCGCAATCGGCCGCCCGAACGCTCGAATTCGACGACAAGGGGTCGCAGTTGGCGCTCTTCTCCTCGGCCGGGATGGCGGTCGCCCGCGAGTATCTGGACCGCCACCGCAGGAAGGCGCTGGAGGAGATCATTTCCGATAACCAGGCGGGCGTGGACTTCTTTGCCCGGGAGGCGGGCGACGCGGTCAAGATCGTGGCGCGCGACCTCAAGGCGGAGTATCAAAACCATGCGGGCCGCGTGACCCGCGCATGGCCGGAAGCCTCCGAAGTCGGACGAAAACGGCTGGCCAAAGAACTGCTAAAACTGAACGCGGATGTGATCGCTTATCTCGGGGCGCTCGAGATCATGGACTCGAGCTACGCGGTGCTGGCCCGCAAACACGCCGAGCTCGGCAGATCACTTGCCCAGGGTGAGTTCAGTGTGGGTGAGCTTCTAGATGTCGCGGAACGGCTGGACATCCAGTACGAAGCATTCAAGGGAGCTGGTGAATGAACAGACGCGCGAAGCTTCAGATTCTCGATCGCTTGATCTTTATCCGGGGCAAGTATATCAAACTGGAGTTCACACTCGAACTCAACGGTGAAGACGCGACGGCGATCAGGCGATCGAACAAGCGACTTGCCAAACGCATCGACGACATCCGCCGCCAGCTCCACGGCGACTGGGCAGGCAGTGCAACAAAACTCACATCGGAGCTCCGGACCATCAGCAGACGGGTTCAGACATCGATCCGCGCGATCGAGAAACGGACCCACGTGCCCGGGCACATCGTCCGAGCGGTTGGCTATGTCGACAGGGTGCTGGAGCTCACCGGCAGGCTTCTGGGCGTCTAACGCCTGGCGCGAGGCACTACGGTCCCGAGCGGCCCGACAGGCGGGCCCGCAAGAGCCCTCCGCCGCCCGGAAACAACGTCCGCATGCGGCAAACAGGCCACACCCCTCGGTTTCTCTTGAAATGATTGTTGACTCCTGATAACCTGACAGTGAACGTGCCCCACAAAGACCCAGACTGTTCCCCCGACGCGGTTCGGCGCGCCTCCCAGCCTCCGCTATCCGGCCGCTCGGCCCGGAAAGTCCGCGATGATCGGCAAGACTATTTCGCACTACCGTCTGACCGAATTCCTCGACGCCGGTGGAATGGGCGAAGTCTATAGAGCCGAAGACCTCAAGCTCGAACGCGACATCGCCGTCAAAGTCCTCAAACCAGCAACCTCCAAACCGGGTGCCATCAAGCGATTCATGCGCGAGGCCAGGATCATGTCCAGGATCAGGCACCCGAACGTGGTCACCGTACACGACATTGTGGAAGAAGGTGGTACCCACTTCTTGATCATGGAGTATATCGATGGGCCGGTGCTTCGGAAGTATCTCGCGGACGGCACGCTCGATTCACGCGAAGCCGTTCGCATCGCCAGCGAAGTCGGCGCGGCGCTCGCCGCCGCGCACGAGCAAGGTGTCATCCATCGCGATGTCAAACCGGAGAACATCATGATGACGAAATCGGGTTCGTGCAGGGTGCTCGACTTTGGCGTGGCGCATCTCGCGGACGCGACACGGATCACGACGGAAGGCAAGGTGCTCGGCACGGCGCACTACATGGCGCCCGAACAGTTGAAGGGCAGCGACGTCGACGAGCGAAGCGATGTTCACGCGCTCGGTGTCCTTCTTTTCGAGATGCTCGCCGGCCGAAGGCCCTTTGTCGCCGATGAATGGGAGGCGCTGGCCTATATGATCGTCAATGTCAAACCGCCGTGGCTCAGAGAGGTCGCTCCCGGCGTGCCCCGCGATGTCGAGGCCGTCGTCCGCAAGGCGTTGGCGAAGGATCCCGTCAATCGTTACCAGTCCATGAATGAGATGCTGCACGATCTCGAGGTGGTTGCGTCACGCCTCGATGCCCGGGAGAAGAGCGGCAGAATCTCCGCGCACACGCGTCGATGGCGACGGGTTGTGACGTGGGGGAGTGTGGGCGCATCGATTCTGGTCGCCGTTGCCATGTGGAGGCTGTTTGTCCCCGCGAGAAGCCCGACCCCAAGGATCATGGTGATGCGCGTGGTCAACAGTCTTGCCGATGAGGATCTCGCGTTTCTCTCCGGCGGGATCATGGATGGGCTGATCTCCCGACTGGCCCGCCTGGCGGGATACAACATCATTGCGCGTGCGACGGTAACATCGATGATCGATGCGACCGGGCTGCAACTCGCGGGGTTCGACCCCAGCGATGTGATCGAGGCGGCGGACCGCGTCGGCGCAGACTATCTGGTGATGGCGAGTTTTGCGCGAAGCGGTTATGCCATACGCGTCAACTGCACGCTGAGTGATGTCGGGAGCGGTGTGCTGATCGGCAGCTGGTCGAAGAACATGGTCGATCTCAATACGGATTTCTATCCGGTGATCGAACGCTTTGGCACGGACATCGCGGCAGCGCTCGGCGCAGGATGGCGGGAAGAACCCGAGTACGTACCCGGTCCGATCACGCCGTCGATGGATGCGCTCGAGCAGTACGAACTCGCGTTGACAGCCGAAGAAGGGGGCGATGTTGGTGAAGCCCTGGCACGCCTGCGGGCTGCGGTGGCGTTTGATTCGACGTTTACCGAGGCCCATCTTGTGCTCTCGCGTCTGTCACCAGATTATTCCGAAAAACAAAACAGCCTGACCATGGCGATGATGTATCGCCTCCGCGCGTCCACTACGGTGCGCCAACTCGTCGAGGCTGAACATCTCGTCTTCAACGGCGGATACGAGCCGGCGATTGGTGTCTACGAGAGCATTCTTGCCGTTGATCCGGAACACGTCGACGCACGCCAGCGGCTCGCCTGGCTGTACCGAAGGACGCGGCGTTTCGATGCGGCGGCTTCCGAGTACTCGGTGCTTCAGCGTATCAGCCCGATGGATCATTCGTTCTATCGCGAATGGGCGATGTCGTACACGGAGATTGGCAAACGTGACAGAGCGCTCGAACTGATCGCCGAATGGCGCAAGGAATTTCCGGCATCGGATCCGCCGCTTCGGGAGTATCTGCGCGCGTGTGAACGTCTCGGCAACTATCGCGAAGGTGTTACGCTGTGCGACAGTTTGTGGCGGTCGAATCCGGACGAGCAGCCGTTTGTTTGTGCATGGCTGCTGGATTATGTCGGCCGTTTGAGCGACGCGGAGCGCATCTATGGGCGTCTCATCGAGTCGCCGGACCCCGCGATGGTCGAGTCCAGGGGCTACGCCTACATGGCGTACGTGTCGTTCAGGCGCGAGCAGTATGAGCGCGGGTTGGCGTACATGGACAAGGCGTTCGAAGACCAGGAGGAAACCTACTATCACTGGCTGGCCGGATTGATTGCCGCCGGGGCGGGACAGATCGACCGCGCGATGCGGCATGCGGAATGGATTGCCCGCGAGATCGAGCCGTTACCGGATGGTGCGCCACCGGTCGAGGCGGTGGGTCTCCGGAGGTTTTACAACCACCTGCGCGGTTGTATCGAAATGAACGCCGAACAACCGGCTCAAGCGGTGACGTTCTTCGAAGAGGCTCTGGAATACGTAAGTCCGCTCGACGATCCATATTTTCGGACCTATCTTGCAATGGCGCTCGCGGAGAGCGGGGAACTCGACGACGCGGTGAGGCAGTTTGAAAGGGTTCTTGCGGTGAACCCCGAGAACGGACAGGCGCTCTTGAACCTAGGGAGAACATACATCCTCAAGCGTGACTACGGCAGGTCGGGCGATGTGCTGGCGCGGATGAAAGAACTTTGGAGGGACGCGGATCCGGACGATCCGTGGAATGTGGAACTAAATCATTTGATCGAAGTCTCCGCGGCGCATCAATAGATAGCGTTCGCGAGAACTCGAGGCGTGGGTAAAGACCCGAGTTGCCCTCGGGTCTCGAAGACAAGGAGTGTGTCATGGCGAATACCATAACCGCGGGCGACCTTTATCTCGCGTTCCGTTCGCTGGAGCTGACGTACGGCCATTTCTGCGATGTCGTGGCCGGCGCGCTCAACACGGTCATCACCCCTGATCAGGAATTCAGTGTGGACGATGACACTTACAACGGAATACTGGGGATTCTCAATCCGCCCCTCCGCGACCCGAATCCGTGTGACAGGCCGCCGTATTGCCAGATCACGGCGATCGTCTTTGCGCTAGCGGTGAGGGACTGGACAACGAAAGCGGGCGCCGCTGCCCGTGCGGCCGAACTGATCGCCGAGAGTGTGGGTGGTATCGAGTGGTCCTTTGTAACACGATCGTTGCCAGGCTCGCCGTTTCCGGAGCACGATCACCACGAGTAGAAAGCTCGGATACGACTCGTAAGGGAACGGATGTGAGTGGGGGGTGAGGTGTGTGGATGGCGGTGTATTCGGTATCGCGCAATCCCGAGCGGCGCCGTTCTACGACGACCGCCGGTGCCAGTGCCGCAGATACCGTTCCTGGGCCTCTTCCAGACCCATTCGGCGAATGATATCCTGAAATCGTTCGTCCGAGCGGATTCGGTCGAATACCGGGTTCGACCCGATTTGTACCATCGTGGGCGTGGGTTCATCGAGCCCCTTCTCCAGCCATACGATCGCCGAATCGGCCTCGCCGATCATTGCGTAATTGGAGGCGATGATCGCTGCCACGAAGTAGCTCTCGCGGCGCATGCGCATGCCCTGCCGGACGAGCTCTTTATAGTAAGCATCGGTGCCTTTGGGGAGGGCATCGCGGAGTCTCCGTGCATCCTCCCGGGCCTGGTCCGTGCCTGCGCTCATCTCCGCCCAGATCGTCAACGCCTCGTTGCTCTCATACTCGCGTCCGAACTGGAGGTGGGCCCCCGACAAGGTGGCGTACACTCCGCCAAAACCGGGATCGATCTCACGGACTCTGTCGAAACACGCCTGCACCTTGTCCCAGTCCCCCGCATCACTGTAGACCCAGACACCCACACCGGACACAATGGGTGCCAGTGGGTCGAGCTCGATCGCAATGGCAATCTCACGTACCGATTCGTCGTAGCGCGCAAGCGTCGTCAGAAACTCCGCGTACCACTGATGCGCGCTGGCATGATTGGGGTTCAACTCAATCGCCCGGCGATAATACTGCTCGGACCTGTCAAACTGCCACTCGTACTCGAAGGCCACACCGCCAAGCACCGCGTTGGGTCCCGCCAGTGTCGGATCGAGCTCGAGCGCCTTCAGCGCGTACTCCTTCGCCATCGGGTATGTTTCCTTCGTGAGGCGTGTCGGGTCCCACGAGGGCAGCACCAGATACGCCTCGGCGAGCCCCGCATACGCCATCGCATATTCCGGATCCTTTTCGATAGCGGCTTCGAAGTACTCAATCGACCGGTTGATCGACTCGACCCCTCGCCGGTTCCATTGGTGGCGGCCCAGAAGGTAGAGCTCGTAGGCCTTGCTATCGACGACGGGTGTCTCGGCGAGTTCCGCCTCCTCTTCCGGTGTGAGCTCGAGCTCGATCTCATCCGCGACCGCCCGGGCCACGCGACGCTGGAGCCCGAGCACATCATCGAGATCGCTTTCGTAGCTGTTCGCCCACAGATGGGCATCGTTTATGCCGTCGATCAACTGCGCGGTAATCCGGACGCGGTCACCGGCCCATAGCACCGATCCCTCGAGGATCTTTCCCACGCCGAGCTCGCGCGCGATCTCCGTGAGCGGTTTATCCGTGTTTTTGTAGCGCATGATGGATGTGCGCGAGATCACCTTGAGCGCACGGATACCGGCGAGCTGTGTGATGAGCTCTTCGGTCATGCCATCGACAAAGAACTCGTTTTGTTCCTCACCGGAGATGTTTCTGAGCGGCAGAACGGCCAGCGAGTTCTCGAGGGCCTTGCTCGATGTCTGTGTCGATTGGACGGCCGTCGTGTCCTCGTCGCCGCCACGAAGCGTCAGAAAGGAGGCCGCAATCACGGCCACGGCGGCGATTGTCAGAACGGGAATGACCCACACGGGGCGTTTGGCTTTGACCACAAGGGTTCCCGACGAGGTCTCACCCACGACACCGCTGGGTGGTGTCGTGGTGCCGATGACGCTTGTCGCGTTCGAATCGCTCTCACCGCGGAGCGTTTTGCGCATCGCCTTGAGGTCGACCCGCACGTCGTCGATCGACTGATATCGTTCGTCCGGGTTTTTCGCCATCATCTTGCTCACGATACGCTCGAGCTCAATCGGCACATCGGAGCGCAGCGATGTCAACGGCGGCGCCGGGGTGTTCGTGATGGCATAGATGACGGCCGACTGATGATCGCCGGCAAATGGCTGGCGTCCGATGATCATCTCGTGGAGGATCACACCCAACGACCAGATATCGCTTCTTCCATCGACATCCTTGCCCTTTGACTGCTCGGGTGACATATAGGCGACGGTGCCAAGCGTTGTGCCCGCCTGCGTGATCCGCGTCTGGCCGTGGAGTTTTGCCAGACCGAAGTCCATCAGGATCGCGTGACCCTTCTCCGATATGACGACGTTCGAGGGTTTCATATCGCGGTGAACGACGCCCTTGCCGTGCGCCTCGTGCATCGCGTTCGCAAGCTGCAGCGCAATCGTGACGGCATCGACCAGCGGCAGAGGTCCCTTTGCGATCCGTTCCCCGAGATCCTCGCCCTGCACGCACGCCATGGCGATAAAGGTCTTGTCGTCGACGGTGGCGATCTCGTAGATCGTGCAGATATTGGGATGGTCGAGCGCCGCGGCCGCCCGGGCCTCCTGCAGAAAGCGAGCGCGCTCGGTCTCATCGCGGTCGAGGCGGTCGGGGAGAAACTTCAACGCAACGGTGCGATGGAGCTGCTGGTCCTCGGCCTTGTAGACGACGCCCATGCCACCTTCGCCCAGCTTGCCGGTTATCTTGTAGCGGGAAATAGTCTTACCAATCATGCTCCTAGAATAGGCAGGAAGCTCCCTGGATGCAACCGGTAACCTCTCACGTCCCAGGACCCAGCCAGACGGTCGTTCGCCGGCTGGATTGACACTCTCGATGGCCCCGTGGTACATTGCATTAACTGATCGCGCCGCCGCGATTCCCACCTCTCCTTCTTTTGCCCGAGGAGTCCGCCATTGTGGGCATCTTCTTTCGATCCATCGTCAAACCCTTTGTGCGTCGCATGTTCGTGGTTGTTGTTGCGTTTGGTCTGCCACTCGGGATTGCCGCGGCCGATGCCCAGGAAGCCGCACCGGGTGCGCCGGTGCTGTCGTTGACATCCTCGGCCCGTGCGATCGGTATGGCCGAGAGCGGGACGGCCGATCCAACGGACCCGTTGAACACAGTTCTCAATCCATCGCTCCTGCCCGATCGTCCGGGTGTTACCGGTAGTTATTTTTATGATGAGCTGCTCACTTATATCTCGTCGGATTGGAGGATGCAGGGCGTGAATCTGGCCGGAATGGTTCTCCTTGGCGAGGGCTCGCCGACTGAGTTCGCTCTGGGTGCTCAGCTGCGATACACCCGGCTCGACTACCCGGAGCTGACAGTCATGAGCTCATCCGGCGTTGCGGGTGACCGGTGGACACCGACAGAAAACTACTTTGGAATCACCGTTGCCGGCGACGTACGCTGGAAGAACGGTTTCTCGGCGGGGATCGGTGGGACGGTGAAGCGTTGGAGCGCTGACTACGGTGCTATGGCGGACAGGGATGGCAAGGGGGATGTGGTTGCGTTTGATGTGGGGGGGAATGTCTCGTTCCGGACGACCGCATCCAGCGGTTGGCAAACCACGATCTCGTTGGGAGCGGCTGTCACCAATATCGGTGATGAATTCGATGACCCGTGGGCTTTCAGCCCGGAGGGCCTCAGGAGATCGACACAGCAGAGAGCGAACTACGGTCTCTCGGTTCGCACTGCAGGCAACAAAAAGCCGATACTGGACACGGAGGTCCCGGAGGTCGTCCTGACCTTCAATGTCGATTGGAATGACCCCACGTACGATCCGGAGTACGTCAGCTACTTTGTGCGACGAAATGTGTTCCGGGTGGGTGGTGAAGTGGCGGTCTGGCAGGTCCTCTTCTTGCGGGCCGGTTTGGAGAAAGAGGACGGCGTGGACCACACCGTCGTCCAGGCCGGGGCCGGTCTTGGGCTGCCGTCAAAATGGTTCATTGTTCGTATTGACTACGCGGTATATCCGCTCGAGTTTCTGGGTGGTGAGGCAAGGATCGAGAAACGCGACAAGAAGTTCACAATCGTTTTTGGCATTCCATTTCGTTCGAGCTGAACGGGAGACTAATGGCAAGAGAAAAGGAACTCGTCGTCTGGGTGGACAACAGACCGGGCAGTCTGGCCAGGGTCGGCAACACGCTCAGACAAAACGGCGTCAATATTATTGCCGTCATGGCCTCGGGGGAGGATACGGCCCCGGTGCATCTCCTGGTCGACAAGGTGGCGGAGGCGCGGGAAGCGCTCGAAGCGCAGGGCATGAAGGTCGAACAACGCTGGGTCGTGACAATTGAGCTGGCAAACCGCCCCGGCACGCTCGGCACGTCGATGGACATCCTTGCGCTGAAGGGGATCAACATCAACTACTGCTACTACTCCGTCACCGATGGTGACAGTGCGTTCGTTGTCCTCGGCGTTGCGGATCCCCTCGCGGTCGAGAGCCTGCTCAAGAGCAGGGACCAGGGGAACATCCCGCGAAGACCGCAGTGATTCAGGAGCCGGACGCGGTCCGGTTGAAGGCAATGGCGCAACGGTTTTCGATCACGCTGCTTCTGTTGTTTCTCGTCGTCAACGTCCGTCGGTAAGAGGAACCCAACAGTTTAACGAATCGGGCGATTGGCAACACCCGGCCCTTGCTAGAGCAACGCATTCGTAAGGCGTAGGTCGGGAGGCTTTGCGGTCCCATAACCTGCTGTCACGCAGCGACTTGTGGGATTGCCGTTTTCCGGCAAATCCCCCATCTGACAGTTTTCTTAGAAGCGACCAGGCAATGTTGGTCCGAAGGGAACGGAGGTGACGATACCTT
>CBDVBZ010000073.1:0-18153 GCA_965372355.1 uncultured bacterium
GTACATGGGAGGAGAACGAAGAAGACGAGGTGAATAGCAAAAAATGTCTCGATGTCTGTCAACTACGCCGAGATGGCGCACACGTGAGGACAAGCGGTAGTAGAGGATGGGGTGCAACCTTAGAAAATGTGGCGCAAAAACACGGTCAATAGAAAAGTGCACACGCGGGTATTTTTTTTTGGGCAGACGCCACACGCAGCATCCGCGACCCACCCGGGCGAACTGCGACTCTCACCACCCGCAGACCAAACGCGGATACACGAGCCTCGCGCTTAGACGCAGCTGAAATCCGATCACCGGTGGCATCGTGCTCGTGGAGGGATGACCTCTTGCGCGGAACCAAGGCCTTTACTCCCGGCGCCAGAGCTGATATATTACGTTAGCTTAACGCCCACGTTCAATTGACCCACGTCTTCGGCTGACTCGTCTGTTCTCCGGCGCCCGATGGAGGTTTCTGGATGCGCGTGTTTTTGATCCACATCCGCGACCCGCAGTTTTATGCACTGCCCGCAAAGACCCGTGCCGAGAACGGCAACATCCGAGTGATGGGCTTTCCGCCGATCGGCATCATGTCGCTGTCGGCTGTCCTCAAAGCTAACGGTCATGAATGCGTGATGTTCGACCAGGCCAACCCGGACACACCAAACGACGTCATCATCGAAGAGATCAAACGGCAGCGGCCGGACCTCGTCGGCCTCAGCTTCTTGAGCACGACGAGCTATCCCTACGCGAAAATACTGGCCCGCGCGATCCGCGCGGTGGACACGAAAGTGCCGCTTGCGTTCGGCGGCGTGTTCGCCAGTCTCAACGCCGAGCGGGCAAAGGCGCAGTGCTCCGAGGTCGACTTTGTCTGTCGGGGCGACGGCGAGCAACTCATTCTCGACCTGCTCGATAACCTCGAGGACCCATCCAATGTTGCCGGCGTTACCTGGGCCAGGGACGGAAAGTTAATTCATAACGCCGACCGCAAGCCGGAGCGCAACCTCGACCAGTGGCCGATCCCGGATCGCGAGAGCCTGCCGCTGGACTTCATCGAGTCGATGCCCCTCGACGTACCCGCAGTGTTGTCGATGGAGCGCTTTACGACGATGCAAACCTCGCGCGGCTGTCCGTGGACATGCGTGTTTTGCGACATCCCGATTTTCAATGCGGGCAAGTGGCGGGCTCGGAGCCCCGAGCACGTGCTGGCCGAACTCAATCACCTGCAAGAAAACGGTTACGGTGCGATTTACTTTGTGGACGACCAGTTTCTCCTCCAGGCCAAGCGGATCGAGGCGATCTGTGAGGGAATCAACCGGGACGGCATAACGATCGAGTGGGGTTGTGAAGGACGCGTGGACTCGGTGTGCCAGCACCTCTTCCCCATGATGGCGAAGGCGCATTGCCGCACCCTCATGTTCGGTATCGAGAGCGGTAGCCAGAAGATCCTGGACCGTCTGAAGAAGGGCCAGACCCTCGAAGAGATCGAGACGGCCGTCAAGGAGGCCAAGAAGGCCAAGATCGAAATCGTGCACGGATTCTTTGTCGTGGGAAGCCCGGATGAAACCGTTGAAGACATGCGGGCGACGTTCGACTTTGCGTCGAAGCTCCCGCTCGATACGTTCGGTTTCAACCGCCTGTGCGTCTACAGGGGCACGCCGCTGTGGAACGAGTACGTGCAGCGCGGCCTCGTGACGGATGACGAGGACTGGTACAAGTATTTCAAATGCTCGGAGATCGATCCAACCTGCCTGTCCGGCGAACAAATCAATGCCGCACGAAACGCCGGCCTGCGGCGTCTGTTCGGTCACAAGATCCTGCATCACCCCGTGCAGACATTCCGGCTGCTGCGGCGCTTCCTCCGCTATATGCCCGCGCGCGATGTGTTCCACCTGTTGACCAAGCCATTCTTCGGCGTGAAGAAGGGCGCAACGAAGGCGGAGGTCATGTCGCGAGCCGTTGAACACCCCGAGGCAAAAGACGCGGCCGCCGCGTTTACACGGGTGGACGACGCAGATCAGACCGACCATCGTGCGAGCGCCGGGTAGCTGTCCCGAGCCCGATCCAAAACGGAATTACAGAATCTCGAAGGAAATGATCGCCGGCCGATTGGCTGTTACAGGTCTTCGCCGCCTGTGGTCGTCCGAAGAATCGTGCTGATATCCCCGACCAGCGTTCCGGTCAGCGCGTTGGTAAACGAAACGTCATCGAAAATGTCATGGGATGCGGTAGACGAGCGCGTTGATATTCGTTCCCGCTCCCACCGACGCAAAGACGATCGTCTGCCCGGATGTCAATCGGTGGTCCTCGAGTTCCCCCTTGAGAAGCAGATCGAGCAGCGTCGGGAGGGTTGCAACGGAGCTATTGCCAAGCCAGGAAATTGTCATGGGCATCGTCAGCGGTGGCGGCGGATCGGCGCCAAAAAGCTTGTAGGTTCTTTCCAGAATAGCCTCATCCATCTTGTGGTTCGCCTGGTGAATCAGGACCTTCGAGATGTCGCTCAGCGTCAGACCGGCTTTCGTGATGCAGTCCTTCACAACCTGGGGGACAAATCGCAGCGCGTACTCGTAGAGCTTGTGACCGTGCATCTTGAGAAACAAATCCGATCCGTCAAAATCCGGGTTGTACGAACGCCCCAACTGCAGCAGATTCACGTGGTTGTAGGTGTCCGATCGCGAGCTGTGAGCCAGGATCCCGGCGGGGGCCTCACCCGTCACCCCTTCGACGACACAGGCGCCGGCCCCATCCGAGTAGATCATGCTATCCCGATCGTGGGGGTCGGATACCCGTGAGAGCGTCTCCGCCCCGATGACCAGGGCCCGCTGGGAGTCGCCGGACTTGATGAAATAGTCCGCCTGGATAAGCGCGAGTAACCACCCGGGGCAGCCAAACGGCAGATCGTAGGCGATGGTTTGGGGGTTCTGGATTTGCAGACGGTGTTTCACCCGGGCCGCCAGCGTGGGAACGAGGTCCGAGCGGCGGTTATCCGCGGTAACGTCACCAAAGTTGTGGGCGACGATAACGTAATCAAGACTCTCTTTGTCTATTCCAGAGCAATCGAGCGCGTCCTTTGCCGCGAAAAAGGCGATATCGGATGTTTGCAGATCATCGGTGACGTATCGCCGCGACTTGATATCCGTGATCGCCACGAACTTGTCGATCGTTTCCCGAGTGCTCCGATCGAATTTCCGGCCGTCCGGGCCATAGAACTCGTTGCCGAGGAAATCGGAATTGGCGACCAGCCTTTCGGGGATATAGCTTCCCGTGCCGATGATTGTGGTCCAAATGTCACGTGCATTCATATCGCAACCGAGCCTGTGCTAATCTAATAAGTACCAACATGGTAGAGCGTCGAGTCCAATTCACCTATGCTCAAGATAGGTCCATGAGAAGGGCCCTGTCCAGTCCATTTGGGGGGGGAATGCGCGATGACACCTACGTCTCAAATAGCGGATATTTCGCTTTGACTCGCGGTGTCCAGCTGGTATCTTTCACCGACTCAGAGAATAGGCCTGCCACGTTCGTTTCCGCACATTCCACCCCTGCTGTTTCGACGGTTCAGAGACTTTCCCGGAGCTCAAGAAGTGGGGGCCGATTCAGCCCTCCCAGGACGTAGCGATTGCGATAGCAGATAAGCCATTCAGGCGCGTTATCGCAAAGAGTAGAGGGTGGAAAAGGAGTCATTTTATGTCTAACAAAAGACTCTATGTTGGAAACCTTCCGTTTGATGCCACGACCGAGGACGTCCGTGCCGCTTTCGAGGCCTTCGGAACGGTTCACGATGTTTCGCTCGTTACCGACCGTGACACCGGTCGCCCGAGAGGATTCGGTTTCGTGGAAATGGACGACCAGTCGGCCAGCGCCGCGATCGAAGGCCTGAACAACAAGGACTTCGGCGGCCGCGACCTCACCGTCAACGAGGCGCGCGAGCGGACTACGGGCCGCCGAAACAGATAGAACGGCAAACCGTGGAGAGAGGGGTCGCAATTGCGGCTCCTTTCCTTTAGTGTCGGGTGCGAGACCGGGTCTGGTTTGAGACGCAACCCGAAACAAAAGGGGGGATCGCAGAATGGCAAGACGTGGGAGATACGGTGCAGAGAAGCGCCTGAAGGAGCTAAAGAAGAAGAAAAAACGGGAGGAAAAGCTCGAGAAGAAGCGGGCGAAGAAGATTGTGAACACCGAGGGTGAGGCGGAAACGGGCGGAGACGAGCAGCCGGAGAAGACTGACGACGCCATCGAAGACGGCGGCGAGACGAACAAGGATGATACTCCTTAGACGATCAGGGCAGTTTGAATCCACCGCACAACCGCAGGCTTCGCAAAAGGAAACGGCTTCAAAGTGACCCCTTCCACAGAATCAAAAGATGACCGGCGGTCCTGGCGTAGGGTCGTCGCGAAGTATGAAGTGCCAAGCCTCGCCCGTAGTCTGCGACAAACCGCAAATACGATCATTCCGTACTTTGCATTGCTATGCCTGATGTATCTTTCACTCGATGTCTCCTACTGGATCACTCTGGCACTCGCCATCCCCGCTGCAGGATTTCTGATCAGAAGCTTTATTATCGTTCACGATTGTGGCCACGGCTCTTTCTTCAAATCGAAAAAAGCCAACCGTATCCTGGGATTTTTCGCCGGGTTGTTGACTTTCCTGCCTTCGTATTACTGGAGTCACGAACACGCAAAGCATCACGCCCATGCCGGAGATCTGGATCGCCGCGGTGGCGGCGACATATGGACCCTGACCGTGCAGGAATACCTGGCGCTGCCGCGCTCGAAGCGGATCTGGTACCGGGTCTATCGCAACCCATTCTTTCTTTTTGGCGTGGCGCCGCTATACGTCTTTTTTATCAATTATCGCTACTGGCGCCCGGGTGACAGGCCGCGTGCGCGCTGGAGCACGGTGAAAACGAACCTGGCGTTGGTGGCTATTGTGATCGCGGCGAGCTTGACCATCGGGATCAAGGCGTACCTCATGATTCAGGTTCCCATCATGTTTGTCGCGGGTGCGACTGGCGTTTGGCTGTTCTATGTGCAGCACCAATTCGAGAACACCTATTGGGAGCGCCACGAGGAGTGGAGCTTTGTACGACAGGCGCTCGATGGGTCGTCTTTCTACAAGCTGCCGCGTGTTCTTCAATGGTTCACGGGTAACATCGGTTTCCACCACGTTCACCATCTGAGCCCGCGGATTCCCAATTACAACCTGCAGGAATGCCACGAATCCCATCCCATGTTTCAGGCGGTAAAACACGTCACGCTGTGGTCGAGTCTGAAGTCCCTCGGCTATCGGCTATGGGATGAGGAACGCAAGAAGCTGGTGGGGTTCAGCTACATTCCCGTCTACCTC
Source organism: uncultured bacterium (assembly GCA_965372355.1). Taxonomy (GTDB): domain Bacteria; phylum Krumholzibacteriota; class Krumholzibacteriia; order WVZY01; family WVZY01; genus CBDVBZ01. Next base: position 5,327 of record CBDVBZ010000073.1, read on the forward strand.
GGCAAGAAAGCGATGCTCCCCCGGCACTGATCGGCCCAGCGTGCATCACCGAGAAACGGCCGCGTGGCACAAGCACCTGGCCGCTGGTTACGCCCTTCCTCCCCGACGGTCATGGGGACCGCGTCTTCTTGGCCTTGTCAGCAGTATTCCAAGAGTCTCCGTGCGGTACGATGCGTAGTCCGGGTATCGCTTCATGAGCAACCTCTCCTCGTAACGTACCTTGATCAAGTAGAAGCCGATGACAGCCAGGCCCGCGATCGCAACCGACAGGCGCGGTTGAATGACAATCAACCCGGAGGCCACGACGATTGCCGACGTGTACATGGGGTGCCGCAGGTATCGATAGATGCCCCGTTTCACGATCCCGGGTGAGCGCGGCTCGGGGGAAAGCCCTGTGGCAGATCCGAGAGAGGCCCCGGCCGTAAGCGCGAGTAAGAGCCCGCCACACGTAAGGACGGTCCCGAGCACACGGATCCAGAATGGCGCCACGACGAGCAACGGGTCCGCCCGCAGAAGAAAGGCGGCGGCCAGAGCGATGAGTAGCAGCGTTTGTACAATGATGAAGTACACGATCCCCGTTTGTTATGGGTCGGGTGAGGCGCTTACCAGACAGCGGCAATTACTGGATCGCGTTTGGGAAGAAGATCATAAAGGCCAGCCAGGCGACGAGCAGCGTCAGGACGAGGTTGAACGACTGGCCGACGACGTAGAGCACGAGCGGCTTACCGCCTTCCATCCGCCCCACCAGGTCGCGAAAATTGGATTCCAAACCGATCGAGACAAACGCCAGACAGAAAAACCAGCCGCGCAGGGTCCGGGTTACCGGATTGATGAACGTGGATTCCACCAGTTTGAAATCACCGTTGTTCAGCGGCACGACAACAAACGACATCAAAAGCGATGCCCCGACAAAACCAATGACGAACTTGGGAAACCGGTACCAGATCTCCATGACATCGGCTTTCTGTCCCGGCACACGGTCGACACGCGTGACCCAGTAGAGCGCGATCACAAAGGCCATGAGGCCGATCAGCACATTCTGGATCATTTTGACAACCGCCGCGACCTTCTCCGCATCGGGACCCAACATCGACCCCGCTGCCACCACCGCGCCGGTCGAGTCGATCGTGCCACCCATCCAGGCACCGCCCAGGATTTCGTTCATTCCGATCCACTTGATGGCCAGCGGCATAAAGAACATCATGAGAACGGTAAAGATCAATGTCATCCCTACGGCGAGTGTCAGGTCCTCCTTCTTGGCACGGCATGATGCCGCCGCCGCGATGGCAGCCGATACTCCACAGACACTCGTCGCGCAGGCGATGATGATCGCCAGTTTTTTGTTGGCCATCTTGAGGACGCTGTTGGCAAACTTGAACATAAAGAGCACGACGATGGGTGTAACGATCCACGCGACCATTAGACCCGGTGCGCCGAGCGAGACGATCTTCTTGAACAGAATCTCGGCGCCCAAAAGCACCAGACCGGTCTTGATGAACATCTCGGTCCTGGCGCCGGCGAGAAGCCATTTCGGTGTGCCGATCGTATTGGAGACGAGCAGGCCAACGAGAAGCGCCCACAACGCATAGCTCAGACCCCAGTATTTGACACTGGTCTGGTTGGCGATCCAGTAGGCGAAGCAGGAGAGGACAAAAACACCGACAAAACCGATAGCGTAACGGGCGGGTCGCTCGGTTCTCATGACGGCGACGCCAACGGTCGTCAGCACGCCGATCCCCAGCATCAGTAGCAGGAGCGGCAGAAAGATCGTTCCATCATCGGACCCGACCCCAAACGCCGTTAAGGGGTCGCCGGTCCATTTGCCAATCTTGGGTGCTTGGGTAACCAGGCGTGCGAGACTGGCAATAATCAGCAAAAACCCAAACCAGACCGCCCACCAATCCTCATCTTTCCAAAGTGAACTGATGCCACGGTTCATGATTCGCCTCAGTTCGCGTGCGCGTCGAGTTTTGACTGTTACACCAGGTTAAGGCGGATTATATCGCTGCCAATATCGGCCAAACAAGCAGAATCCGGCCACTCAACCTGCCATCGTTATTATTCTTGCCTGAATCTTGCGGATACCAGAAATCTGACTGACAACGACTCTCGATGTCGTCTATAGTGCAGTATAACTGCAATATGGACGGTGCCATGTGGCTCCCGTTGCCACACTCGATCTCAGGGAGGGATAACGTGGAAATATCAAGCTCCTTGCTCGTTGCGATGATGTTTATTGTTCTGCTCACCATCGGAATAGGCAATATCCTTATGTCGCTGGCCTCGATGGTGGATCGCCGCTCTCCGTTGACTGCCTCTCGGCTGCACATCTCGTGGATCGTTCTGCTTTTGCTCATGTACTTCGGTGTTTTTTGGCACACGCTCGACATTCTGGCGTTCGAGGAGTGGGAGTTTGGAGGTTTTCTTTACATCATACTGGGGCCGGTTCTTATTCTTTTTGCCTCGCAGATACTGCTGCCCGATCCAGCCCATGCCACCGGTGATGTAGACGAGAACTACATGGGAGTGAGTCGTCCGTTCTTTCTGTTTCTGGCCGCATCGCAGTTGTGGACCAACGGTGTCGACGTGATTCTCAGAGACGGACTGACTCGAGCGGGTTTGCTGAACGGAGTCGCTGTCGTTATCGCGCTCATCCTGGCGTTCTCGGGCAGCCGCACGGTGCACGTGCTCGGGGCGATCGCGATGTGGTTACTTTTTCTGGTTTCCTGGATACTCAAGGGGTTCGGACTCCTGGGCTAGTGCCACATCATCAGGTCAACGATGGAAATCAGATTCGTAATCATTGTTCTTCCCCGGTAAGATGCCCGGTGCGCTCGATCGTGCCGGGTTGCTCGTGCGCGAGAACGGGAAGCCGGCCAGACTCCGCTACTTGCTGAAGACCGAGACGCCCTGGGGGCACCGGGATCAGGTCCTGATCCGGTGAATGGGACTCACGTGAGACGCATGATCTGGATCATCATCACGCTCGTTATTGTTCTGTTTGCGATCGGTTTTCTTCAACTGACCTTTCGCCCTCCGTTTTGGGTTGTGCGGTCGCTTGCGAAACAAAACCCCGATGCGCTTTTCTACGTGAATACAAACGAGCGCGCCATCGCCCTCACGATAGACGATGCCCCTCACCCGGACGTGACACCTGGGATCCTCGAGGTCCTCCGCGAGCACGGGGCAACTGCGACATTTTTTGTCATCGGGTCGTATGCGGAGGAATATCCGGAGCTCGTCGATGCGATCCGCTCGGACGGTCACGAGTTGGGAAACCACATGTATCTCGACAGGATGAGCTCGGGGCTCAGTTCGGAGGAGTTCGTCGAGAAGCTCTTGCGAACGGACGAGCTGATTCGTCCCGGGGGATCGGTGAAGTGGTTTCGTCCGGGATCGGGAACGATCAACGATCGCGTTGTGCGGCTTGTCGAGGACAACGGATACCGGGTGTGTCTGGCCAGCGTCTACCCGATGGATATCCGCGTGCCCGTGGATATCGCGAGCCGGCAGTTTCTGCACAACGCGCGCCCGGGCGCGATCCTCGTCCTGCACGACGGCTTACGCAAACGCCGGACAACCATACGCGTTTTGGAAAAGGTCCTGCCCGTGCTGAACGAGCGTGGATACCGCGTGCTTTCCGTCTCCGAGCTTGTGGATCTCGCGAAGTAGACGGAACAGTCGTCGAGGCAACCGGTGCCCTAACCGCTAAACGTAAAGCCGAGCCCCAGACCGAAGGTGTGCACGGCCCCGTTCATGTAGTCGTTATCCACCAACCAGTTCAACGTGTAGTTGAAGTTGAGGAATGCACGTTCACCGACCGGGACAACAAACCCAACGGGGACGGCCAGAGCGAGCCCCGACATACCGTCGGTTCTCTGTTTGTTATCGGTGAGGTCCGTCGTATCGAGAAACGAGATGTAGACACCAACCGCGCCACCGACGTATCCCCGAAGATCTCCTTCACCAATCCAGTATCTCAGCAACAGATAGGCGGGCATCGATGAGACCCGTCGCTTTACCGGAACCCCCGCCTCGTTCTCCTGGCCTTCCATCACCGCGTAAGCGAGAGAAAGACCAAACGACATGTTGTCTCCCCGCATTCCTTCGAGGGTCAGCGCGAGGGCGGCCCCATCGATCAACTTGCCGGATTGCTCGCTTTTGCCGGCGGCGTATGCGCCGGTACCGGTCAGTCAGAAACCGCTTTGACCCACGAGGGCGTGGGAATTCACGGCGAGAAGGACTAACATCGTGGTTGCGAGTAACGTTCGCAGCATCGGTGCACCTTTCTTTTCAATGGTTGATGCGCATAGCCTAGCAGGGCCTGTGGGAAGCTACAAGCCGGCACGCAGTTCTTCGCCGGCGGGCAGATGGCCCCTGAAAGGGGGGGGCAAGCACCGGGGAATCTGGCGATTCAACTTCATGATAGTCAAATATACAGGTTATCTGGCCGGCGTGAGGTGAATTTGGCAGATTGCCAGCTGGAGTTTGAGATGCCAGGATGGCATCTCAAGAATCCAGATACGCACTCACCGGTCTGATAACGTCGGGGGACTGGCGATCAGGAGGTTCAGTATCCGGCCGTTCGGTCAGTCGGTCGGGCCACTCAACATTATGTATTGCAACCAGTCATCATGTTATTGCATCTCCAAGTGTACCATATTATGGTACATTGTGGGGTGTGAAACTGTCTTTGAAAAAAGTCGAGTCGTTCTGCAAACAACGGGACACGGGAATCGGGGACATGCTGCGTGAGGCGGGAGTCAGTCGCAACGCGTTTTACACTCTGGCCCGCAAGAGGTCCGTTGTCCCCCAGTCCTTAATTCGTATTGCCAAGCACCTTGGTGTATCGGTGTCGGCACTGCTCGACGACATCGTTGCGCCAACCGAGCGGATCAAATCCTTGCTAGCTGAAGCGACTCGGATCTCAAAACGACACAGAGATGTGGACCGCGATAATGTCAGACACACATTGCTGCTACTGGACGAAGAGCCGGCGGAACGTTTGAGGAGGGCACTACGACGTGGCAGACCCGTTAATATTCGGTGATCGAGAGATTGAGTTCTTGAAGGAACTCGCTCGCCACAAAGTTGACTTCATGATCGTAGGACTTTCCGCCGCCGCCCTGCAGGGTGCTCCCGTCGTTACGCAGGGCATCGACCTGTGGTTCCGCGACCTGCCAGACCCAGCGATCGAAAGAGCCTTGAAGGCGGTCGGTGGCGCCTACGTTCCTCCCATGTTGGGTCATCCCCCCATGTTCGCGGGAGGAGGGACGGAATTGTTCGACATCGTTCTCAATATGGATGGACTTGGCGAGTTTGAGGACGAGCGCGAACACACGATCAAGATACGGTTTGGCCGCACCAAAGTTCTCGTATTAAAGCTGGAACGGATCATCGCCAGCAAGAAAGCGGCAGGGCGTGACAAGGACAAGCTCAGCCTGAAAGTTCTATCCGACGCTCTGAAGGTGATTCAGGAACGCGAGCAATCGGAGTCCTGAATCGGTCTGCGACGCTGATGACATTCCTGTAAGTGGAGAAACGGCAGGCGACAGGACCCTTGGGGTGGCCTTCAGCCCGACCAAAATGAGGTGGATCGTAAAATAGTCTTGACTATTCTACGATATCGCTAATAATGGTCAAGTATGAAGGCTAAGAAGCGTATCTATGACACCCTGTTGGCCGAACATCTGGCGAAGCACCGGCAGATGGCTCTTGTCACCGGTCCACGCCAGGTCGGTAAGACCACGACCTGCCAGAACCATGCAGACACCTATGCCAACTGGGACAACGTCGACGACCGTGAGCAGATTCTGGCAGGCCCGGCGAGCCTGGTCGAACGGCTCAAACTGAACCGGTTGTCGAAAACCACCCCTGCGGTTCTCTTCGACGAACTTCACAAGTATCCTCGGTGGAAGCAGTTTCTAAAGGGGTTCTTTGACACCTATGCCGATCAGGTCAAGATCATCGTCACGGGCAGTAGTCGTTTGGATGTCTATCGTCGCGGTGGCGACAGCCTGATGGGCCGTTACTTCCTCTATCGGATGCACCCATTCTCCATTGCCGAAACGCTCAACAAGGACCTTCCCGACTCGAAGCGAATCGTTCGCCCGCCCAAGAAGGTCAGGGTGGCCGACTTCGACGCTCTCTGGAAACACGGAGGCTACCCGGAGCCGTTTCTGAAGCGCGACATACGTTTCAGCCGTCGATGGCAGTCGCTACGACTCGAACAGCTTGTGAGGGAAGACATCCGGGATCTGACGCAGATCCAGCAAATCGGACAACTAGAAACGTTGGTCAGACTCCTGGCCAATCGGTCGGCGCACCAGCTCGTCTATGGCAATCTGGCGGAGGACGTGCGCGTTTCCGTCGACACTGTCCGTCGATGGGTCGACGTCCTGCGCAACCTGCATCTCGGTTTTCTGATCAGGCCGTGGTTCAAGAATGTCTCCCGGTCGTTGCGGAAGGAACCCAAGTGGTTGCTGAGGGACTGGGCCGCCATCAAAGACGCGGGGGACAGGGCGGAAACATTTGTGGGGTGCCATCTCTTCAAGGCCGTGGACGGTTGGAACGACATGGGCCTGGGTAAGTTCGAACTTGGTTACCTGCGTGACAAGGAAAGGCGCGAGGTCGACTTTGTGGTGGCTCGCGATGGCAGCCCCTGGTTCCTTGTCGAAGTCAAGCATCGTGATGAATCACTCAGCGGAACACTCAAGTACTACCAGAAACAGGTCAAAGTTCCATTCGCTTTTCAGGTGGTCATCGATGCCGAATACATCGATGCGGATTGCTTTGCCAAACCACGGGGTCCAATAGTGGTTCCGGCCAAGACATTCCTGTCTCAGCTTCTATAAGCTGCAGCTCGGAGTTCGCCCCGATATTCGTTCTCCGTCGGGCAGGGCGCTCTTGCCTATCCCAGACCCAGCCGCTTCTTGACCAGATTCTCAATGCCGCCGGCGATCACCAGTGACTGCGGTACCGACCCCAACGGCTTAAAACGAAACGTCTCGCCCTGGTAGTCAGCGGTGCCGTTCGCAAAATTGATATCAAGCGTATCACCGGGAATGACCGTCAGTGCGCCCGCGTCGATTTCTTTTTTGAGGCTCTCCTTGAGCTTTGTTACGAGCGCCGGACAATCGATACAGATAAAGCCGTTGTTATACGCGTTTCTCAAGTAGGTCTGCGAGAAGCTGCCCGCAATGACGAGCGCGATGCCTTTGAACTTGAGTGCCGTTGCCGCTTGTTCGCGGCTCGACCCGGTGCCGAAGTTCCAGCCACCGACGAGTACGTCTCCCTCTTGCGTCTTTCCCCCAAACTCGGGGTCGTAGTTCTCCATGACGACGGCGGCCATCTGCTCGGGTGTCATATCATCGCGGTACGTGTAGTCCTTGCCATAGATGCCGTCGGTGTTGAGGTTGTCCTGCGGTGCAAAGACCAGACGTCCGGTGATCTTCTCCGGAAACCCTTTCTGGATCTCAACCGTCTCATCGCTCCCGGCCGCTGCTGCGACTTCGTCGAACTTGCGGTCGGGTTTCTGGCCGTCTGACTTCTGTGGGCCCTTGATGTAACCCGCAACCGCAGAGGCTGCTACGACCTCGGGGCTACCCAGATAGGCCTGCGCGTCACGCGAGCCCATCCGTCCCTTGAAGTTACGGTTGGTGGCGGAGATGCCCACCTCACCCGCTTCGAGTAAGCCCACACCCAGGCCGATACAGGGTCCGCAGCCGGGCGGGAGCGGATGCGCACCGGCGGTGACGAGAGTATTCCAGGCGCCGGATTTCTCGGCGGCGTCCTGGATCTCCTGGCTCGCCGCGGCGACATAGAACTCGACACCGTCGTGGACCTTCTGGCCCTTGATGACACGCGCCGCCGCTTCGATATCCTCGAGGCGGCTGTTGACGCACGAGACGAGGTAGGCCTTGTTGACGGCAATCTTCTTTGCTTCCATGTCGGCGAGCGAGGTCATCACCTGCACGGTATCCGGTCCGGAGACATGGGGGCTCACCTGACCGAGATCGAACGTGATACATCCCGCATAGGTCGCATCGGCATCGGGCGCCGGTGGGTCGCTTTCCCATTGCGCGATGGCCTCGCCGGAAAGCCGCTTCACACCCTGGCCTTCGAGCACCTTCTGCCGCTCTCGCAAATACGCGATCGTCACATCATCGACAGGGAACCACCCCACAAGCGCGCCCCACTCAGTCGTCATGTTCGAGATCGTCATACGCTGATCCATCGACAGACCCGCGACACCGGGGCCGCTAAACTCGACGACGGCGTTCAAGACCTCGCCCTGGTTATAAAGACCACACAGCGTGAGAATGACATCCTTGCCGGTGACGCCTTCTCGCAGCTTGCCCTCCAGGACCACCTGGATGGTTCTCGGTATCTGCCACCAGAACTCTCCCGTCGCCCAGATGGCGGCGGCGTCGGTGCGGACCACCGGTGTGCCGAGCGCGCCGAGCGCGCCATACATGTTCGAGTGCGAGTCGGAGCCCACGACGAGCGCTCCGGGCAAGGCGTAACCCATAGACACGATCACCTGATGACTGATCCCCGTGCCCGGGGGATAGAAATCCACGCCGTGTTCTTTGGCGAAGGCTTCGATCGTTTTATACTTGTTGAGGTTTGCCTCCGATGTGTTCTGGATGTCGTGATCCATCGGCCACACCGGCTGGCGCGGGTCCTTGATGGCCGTCGCGCCGATCGCCTGGAATTTCTTCATTACGGCCGCCGTGTTATCGTGCGTCATCACGTGCCGCGGCTTGAGCGATACCACGTCACCGGTTTGCAACGGCCGGTTGGGCCCTTCCGTCATGTGCGCCTGGGCGATCTTTTCCGCTATCGTCTGTCCCATTCGAACCCTCCCCCTATTTGTCGGCCTTACACAGATCCATGAGACCTGAGATTGAATCCAGTTTGTCGAGATCCCAAACCGCGTCTTTTATACGCTTTCTCGCATCATCCGAGAAGATGGGTGAGGCGAGCGCATCGAACTTCGTCTCCACTTCCGCGTCGGTGAGCGGGTTGCGCGGGTCGCCCTTCGGATAGTCGAGCTGCTTGGTGAATTCCTTGCCTTCGGTCGTCTTGATCGTAACGATGACACGCTGGAGCTCGGGAAAGAGCTTTTCGATCTCCGGATCCGCGACGACTTCCACCTTGTTGAGCTGCGCGCGGATGTCATCGCTCATGATACGCTCCGCCTCGAACTGCGCGGGTGTGACCTGTTTGTCCACGAGTGCGGCGGCGATGACATAGGGCAGGCTGTGGTCAGCTGTTTCCTTGGACCGCGGGTCGTATTTGGACGGATCGGCGAGAATATCGGCGGCGCGCGCCAGCGAGCGGATATGGACCTTCTCTACATTGTTATGCGAAAGGTCATTTTCGCGCATTAGATCGAGGGTGGCTGATATCGGTGCGTGTGTAAGGGCTTCTGTTGGAAACGCCTTCATCCCGCAGCGCTCGATACGCCACGAGTCACCGAGGCCGTCGACGAGAACGTCGAGCTTCCAGTCGGGGCCAAAGCAGTGAACCATGCCTTCCTTGCCGTCGATGATGTGCTCGGGCCCGGTGTACCCCTCCTCGGCGAGAAGGGCAGCGAGCACGCCGCTCTGTGTCGCCATCGGATCGACGGTGTTCTTCATCATCGTAAGCTTGCCGGCCGTCACAGCGCCGTAGCTTGCGTGACGCGATGCGGAAATGCCGATCGCGTGCTGGATCTTTTCCCACGGCAGACGGAGCATCCAACCCGCCACGATGGGGGAGGCGAATGCGGTCAGTGTCGCGTGATGCCAGCCGCGTTCCCGAATCCCCGGGAACGCCGCTTCGCAAAGACGCATCTCGAACTCGTGCCCGAGAATGATGCCGACGATCAGATCCTTGCCGCCGAGCCCCTGGCGCTCGCCGCATGCGATGGCGGCCGGGATGATGTCGGTCGGATGGGACGGGTCCTGCTGCCAGTAGATGTCGTTGTAGTCCATGACGCGGATCATGAGCGCGTTGGCGAGCGATGCGGTCACCGGATCGGTCTTCTTGCCGTTGCCGATGATCGTCGCCTTGCCGCTGCCGCCGATCTCGTCGAGGACCTTGAGCGCGATGCGTGCGTCTTCCTGTTTGTATCCGCCGAAGGCGCACCCGAGTGAATCGAGCAGATAGCGACGCGCCTCATGAATCGCCTTGTCACCGAGATCTTCGTATTTGAGTTCCGCGGCCCACTGGGCCATCTTGGCTGTGATTGTCTCTGGCATTGGTATTCCCTCCGGGATTATGTCATTGCTCGTTTTGAATCCTGACCTGTACGAGATGTTCGAACCCGCGCAGGTACGGCGTGTCTATGTCACAAATTCTTAAAGGGCAGGAAAGTCATGAAGTCCGCATGATGCACGATGTAGGCTTCGGTGGTTCGTGTGACCATGTCGCCCTCGCCTGCGTGCGCGGCTATAATATGACAGACTTCATCGGGCACGCCGCACGCCATCGCAACGGCGACACCGGTAAACGGGTGACGAAGCGCCTTGCCCCGTGCGCTCTGGACCGCCTTGCCGTCGACTTTCTCATATTCCAAGACCTTACCCACATCCGCGAGAATCGCACCTGCGATCACCGTGTCTTTGTTAATCGTCAGCGCCTTGCCGAGAAACTCCTGCATCGACTCGGCCGATTTGCGCGCAACGTGTACCACGCACCGTTTGTGTTCCATAAATGTGGTTGAACAATTCGGTACGAGCAGCGTGAAGGGAATAGTGTTGAGATCGTCCGGGTCCAGTGGACTGTCCTCCATTGCCTTGACCCATGTCTGCGTCACACTCTCGCGCAGATCCTTATTCTCTATCCATTGCAGCTCGGGCCACAACCGCTCGACGGCGTCGCGCATCGGGTTTCCTCGCATTCTATTAAGAGTTCTTCGGGTAAGGGCTGGCCGCGGGGCGTCCAGCCCTATATGTACCGAGTAGAACAGCTTACGCCGATTGGGACGCGTTGTCAATACGGAGAGCAGGGCGGCAGTAGGCGCCCCCGGCCGCCGCGCCCGGATGTATTGCGACCGTGCCGATCGACCACCGCGGCAACCTCGCTGGCGCGCTATCGTTACGCTGCCGGCCCGTGGACGCGTCCCCTTGCCCGCTTCCTGAGTCCCGGAAGCGTTGCCTTGCCCTGCTTCCTGAGTCCCGGAAGCGTTGCCCTGCCCCGCTTCCTGAGTCCCGGAAGCGTTGCCCTGCCCCGCTTCCCGAGAGCAGAGGCGCGGTGATAGCAACAAACCGCCCGCGCTACTCTCTCGGTTGCCAGCGCTCCATGAACTCCTCTCCAAACAGCTCTTGTGCTACCAGTCTGTTGTGCTTTGCGCAGAGGAGCCGCAGATTTGAAATGGAGTTATCGACGCCTCTGATAAACGGCCTGACATGATCGATCTGAAGAGCCTGGGTCGATCCGCAACATTTTCTCGTCTTGCCCACGTAAGTGCAACGGCCTTTGTCCCTTGCGAACACCTTGTCCCGCACGGCTGCGGGGATATGACGTGAGCGGGGTTCGGGCTTCACCTGTCGCGATGTCTCCGCGGGGGTTGGTTGTTTCTGTGCTGCCGCGCTACACGGCTTTCTGGACGCTGTTTTCTTTTTGTCACGCCGTGCTTTTTTTCGAATGGGGCAGTGCCGCTCGAGAAACTCCTGGATAAGCGCCTCGAAGATGTTTTCAAACGAGGTGTCCGATAGCCGCTGCGACAACAATGCCCGGACTTCCTCGTATTTCTCCATGAACTCCTTGTTGGCCAGAAACTGGATAAGTAACTTCTGCTTAGTAACCACGGTGCGTTCGCCGGAGGATTGGCCGTTTCCGTTTTTCGCGTTGGTTAACATAATATCACCACCAGTCTGGTGGTAATCGGACATCGATGTGCGATTATCATCCCCGGTGTGCGTACGCCTACCCTCGACCTGCGCCGCCTCACCAGGCCGCGGGCGGGCGCTCTGGGCTTGCGCCCGCGCCACGGCCCTTGGCTCCGAAACTCGAACGCGGACGGGGCTCACTCGATCTCTCATAGTGATCGGTGGGCGATACTGCGAGGCGATCGCCTCCGCTTCGCGCTGGGTCTTGCCGCAAATGCTGCCAAGAAGTGTGTGGTGATTCTCTTCGGTCAGGACCGGGGCGATAATTGACAGAGTCATCAGGTTGACCCGGCTTTTCTCCAGGAGCTCGAGGGCCTCTGGAAAGCGTTTGTTGCACCGCGCTGACTTGATGCGCCGGCAGGCTGCTGACCCGGAGTATTTGAGATGAGTCACGCAGTAGTCATAGAGCGAACCGTGGCCGAGTTTCAAATGCAGCTTACGCCGCTCGACCTCATTCAGGTGCAGCAAGATATCAATCGTAGAAAGATGTTCCTGGCGGCGGATCCTCTCGAGCTGCGAGAGCAGTTCTTTGTCAGACAGGCTTTTCAGTGCGGATTTTTTCACGGCGAACCTCCTTCAACTAAACGTGACAGAACGGATTCCACGTTATTCACAAACAGTGAGGGAGGATCACCGTTACCTCAATTATAGCACGGGGTGTTTGGGACCGTCGTAGAGGCCCCCAGGGAGACGAACAAAGCCGGGTGTGGCAAGAAAAGGTTCGTTATGTGTGAAGACGCCACACAAACGAGCAATCATGGAACAAGCGCGCATGCCAGGATGCGCAATTGCAGATCCAAAATGCGCTCCAAAACCCGTCAAGAGGATAATTTCAAATGCGCAAAAAAAAGAGCGCACCCCGCGCAGGCGATAAACTGTGAACGCACACGAGTCTGCGAACGATACATGTGCAAGGCGAGAAACCATGAACGCCCAGGAGCCTGCGGC
>CBDVBZ010000074.1:0-18022 GCA_965372355.1 uncultured bacterium
CATCGCCGCCACCACCCCGCTGCAGTATCGCCTGCACCTCTATACAGGCCTGCCACGAGAAGACCAACGGATCGGCTTCGCTCGGCTCGGGGTCGACATCGGTGCTGACCATCTTCACGACCAGTATGGGAAGCTCGCCGTCCACGAAATCCCGAAGCGCCCTGTTGACCAGCTTGACGCCCTTGGGGTCAAACTTGGGCTTGTAGCCCCTGGGCCCCTCGATGTCTTCGGGGATGGTAACGGTCCGCGGCCTAAGCAATCTCTCCGGCCCGTCATCCATATCGGTCCGTTTAATGTATACGCTTGATGTGATGTCCCAGGCATGCGCCCCTTCGAATTCGTCGCCTTCGAGAATCCGCCCGCCTGCCATAAAAATATGTTTGATGTCGTCACCACTGATACTATTGTCTGCCAACCACAGGGCAATCTCCTGCGCAAACTGCTCGCAGACAACTTCACTCTCGAACTCGCCGGTCGTGCGGTACTCGTCGAACTGCACGCAGAACTGCCCACGCAGGACGGCGCTCGCATTGTGGAAGTTCGCATCCGGCGCTTCTACGATTTTACAACCGGCCGCAAACACGACCACGCCAGCAAACGCAACGAGCAGGAATCTCCAAACGCCACTCTTCATAACAGCACTCCTTTTGTCGAGCATTGATGTTTGTATCGCACCCCGGACCGCAACCACAGCACCGGCCCTCACCCGAGTGGAAATCTCGGGATAAGCACCCAATCGTAGCACATAGAATCGGTTGGATCAATCCCAAAAAAGCGATATGGGCGATGCAAAACCCGCCTGGCGGGGGCCATGAACTTTCGGATCTGCCAGCCTCACCGGCTCATCGATAGCTACGAGCCCCCCGGCCTCGCCGGCCCATCGATACCTACGAATCCCCCGGCCATGACCCTCGATCGACATCCTCCATTTGGCGGAGCTTGATCCTGTTGCGGATGTAGATACGCAGAACGACAAAGATGAAGAGGACGGCCATGATCGTAAACAACGGACCGGTTTGAAAGACCAGCAGGCGGGAACGGTACCGATTGTCGAGCGTGGCCGCAAAGCGGGTGTAATAGTTGAACTCGTTCTCCCCCCAGAAGACTTCGAACGCGGATGAGAAGTCTCCGGATCGAACGACCTCGTCGAGGAAAACCGGCACAAGATCCATCTGGTCGTCGAACCGTTCGGTAAAACCCATATAGGCGACGCGGTACGCATCCCGTGCTCGCGGCTCCTCGCGGGGCAGGCCGATGTAGACCTGGTTGAGAGTCGGTGCACGGCGGCCCCAAACGGCCTCCATAAGACGCCAATTCTCGATAAGCGACCATTGCCTCGCCTGCCACATGGCCAGCCCCTCGACAAACCACACGGGAAGACTGACGTCACCAACACGCTGCGCCACCAGCAGATGCGACAGCTCGTGTGGAATGATCTTCTCGAGCTTGTTCATCGCATTCGTGGCACGCCTGACATCGACGAGCATGACCTGGTTATCCATCAGCGCAAATGCGACGCCCCAGGCCGGCAGACGAACCTGTCTCTCGCTTTGAAACGCCGCCATATCGGATATCAGGAACACGCGCATCGGTTTGATGTCGCGCAGCCCCAGCTCTCGCATCAGACGCGGAATCGCATCGGCCGCAACAACGGAAACCTTGTCGGCAACCTTTTGATCCTTTGCGAGATACCGGATCGTGATGGGATAGGCGTCGAGCGTCATGACCCGCTCCTGAGCACTAATGTTGGAGATGAACGGACCGTGCCACGCGACAAGGAAGAACCCTATAAACAACAAAAAGCGCATTAGACCCTACCCGGGCCCCGAGCCGTCGATGACCCCGGAGCCGACAACAATCTCGCCGAGGTACAGCGCCATCGTCTGGCCGGGGCAAATCGCTCGCTGGGGCTCGGCGAAAGTGACGCGGGCCCTCGAGCGATTGACTTCAATCCGCTCTACGGCCGCGCCGTCGTGGCGGTAACGAATCTGTGCGGTGAGCCCCGCCGGCTCTGCGAGCGCGCCGTCGTCGATCCAGGCAAACCGGCAGAGCAGGACCCGGCTCAGCAGATCATCGTTATCACCGACAACAAGGACGTTGCGTTCGCGATCAAGCCTGACAACGTACCGCGGGGTGCCGGTCGCAATCCCCAGACCCCGGCGCTGGCCAACGGTGTACGGAGCGAGCCCGTTGTGCGTGCCGATGGCTTCCCCACCGACGCTCTCGATCTGCCCGGGCCTGGACGGTACACGGCTGGCCGTCAGAAACGACTCGAGTGTGCCTTCCGGCACAAAGCACACCTCCTGGCTCTCTTCCTTGATGGCCACATCCATCCCTACCTCGCCCGCCAATCCGCGGACCGAGCTCTTATCATAAGCGCCAAGGGGAAACAGGATGCGCTCGAGCGTATCGCCGTGCACGCCCGAGAGAAAGTACGACTGATCCTTGCCGCGGTGCAACGACCTGGCCAAATAACGCCCTCCCGTTGCTGTCTCAAAGATCCGCGCGTAGTGGCCTGTTGCCACGTATTCGATTCCGATCTTATCCGCGTAGTCGACGAGCGTTCGAAAACGGACGATGCTGTTGCACCGCACACATGGGTTCGGTGTGCGCGCATTCTCGTATTCCGAGAGAAAGTCTCCGATGACCTCGCGTGTGAAGGATTCCTCGACATCCGCGACACGGTGTACGATGCCCAACCGGTCGCACTCGCGGCGCGCGTCATCGATCGCCTCGAGGGAGCAGCAGCTTCTGTCGGGCACATCGACGTCGCCGTAACAGTAGTTTTTCATCGTGAGACCTGTCACCCGGAGGCCTGCCTCCTTGAGCAACAGCGCCGCGACGGAACTGTCTACACCACCGCTCATCGCCACGAGCACGCCCTCCCCACCGAAATCGGCCAAGTCAACAAAACGTCCGTCCATCGCTTCCCTTCCTTCGCTGTGACCTGCTCGGGAGAGGACTTCCACCTCCAAGACGGTGCCCATGCCGGGCGTATAAGAAAAAACCTTCTCCCTCGAGATCGCCCGAGGGAGAAGGTTTCGCTGTCCACTCGAGTGCAGGGACTATCGGTTATCCATCGCCTGCTCGCGTTTGATAAGGTCTTCCTGGCGTTGAATCTGCTTTCTCGCGGCTGCGCCCCAGGTCGGGTCGGCGGCTGCCATCTGAAATTTATCGATTGCTTCATCATAACGACCCATCCCCTCGAGCGACCGTCCCCACTCGTAGTAGAGACCGGCCTTCTTGCCCTTGTCACAGACCTCGAGCCCCTTGCGTACGATACCCATCGCATCGCTGTAGCGTCCCTTGGCGTCGTAGCACGTGGCCAGAGGCTGATAGGCCAGGCAGAAATCGGGCTTGGTCTCGACGGCCGACTCCAGATGCGGCATCGCGTCGTCATACTTCTTTAGCTGGATCAGCGAGACACCGAGATTGTAACGGTAGGACGCCCTGTCGGGAAAGGCCTCGACCAGATCGCCAAAAACCGCGGCGGATTTCTCAAACTCGCCCTTGTCGATGTACATCTTGCCCATCTGCGATTTGAGCGTCAGCGCGACCTCGTCGCTGGCCAACGGGATCGCCTTCTCGTAGGTCTCGAGCGCCTTGGCATCATCACCCATGGCGTGATAGATCTTGCCAATCGACCCCATCGTCTCTACGTCACTCGGCTTCGCCTTCACGGCCTTTTCGTAGTGGCCGAGAGCCGTCTCGTAGAGCGCCTGGTCCTTTGTGGCCTTCGCCTTCTTTTCGTAGATATAACCCAGCCAACGATTGCCCTCATAGTTCGTTGGGTCCTCTTCCAGAATCGACTCGTAGGTCTTCAGCGCCCCATCGATATCCTTTGCTCGCATCTGATAGTACCCGAGGTTGGTCAGGAGCCGCACGTCCACGGGACTACTCGCCACGGCCTTCTTGTACGCGGCGGCCGCCTTATCGTACTGATGCAACTTGCCATAACACTGACCGAGATCGTGAAGCGCATCGAGCCTGGTGTCGTCCGCGGCCATCACCTTCTCGAGCTCGACAGCGGCTTTCTCGTACTGGCCCGCCGCCATGAGCTGCTTCGCCGTCTCGTACATCAAGTCGGTTTCGGTGTGACGCGTCTCGAACCCCCTCGAGTCGGTCGTCGTCTTGATGACCTTGTCGTCCTGTGCCAGAACGCTAACCGGCAAAACAATCATCTGAGTCATGACAACAAGCGCGATGATTGTCAGGATCGTCGTGGGTATTTTCATATCAAAATATCCTTCCACCAGGAAATGTCTAGTATCGGCAACCTATTATGAAATATAATGTTGCATTCGCTGCTGTCAAGGCCTTCGATCGGTGGCCCCGGAAAGGCGTGGCGGTCAGACAGTTACGCCCTGCCGCTCCTGGACAAAGCACTCCCGGGCGGGCAGAAACCCCGTCCGGCTGGAGACGACTCTATGGGTCCGGAGAAAGCCCAACGTGGGGAGATGGGCGTTCAGCCTACTCTATAGAGGATACCGCAGATCGGGCGATGCGATCAAGGGTGTTGCCGTCACGCGCGCCGAACTTTGGCTCGCCGCCGTCCCCGCGGCTCGGTCTCGCGCCTTAGCGCCGCGTGGCTCTCCGGGTCCAGACCTCGCCCCCCACGATCCCGAAGTAGAACCGCACGAGCCGGTCCTCGAGCCCGTTCTCCCCTATCGCCCCGACCTTTCCCGCCTGGATGGCCAAATCGAACTTGGTCTTGCCATCACGTGTGACGAGGCCCGTGCCGAGACCGACGAGATACTTGTCGACCGGTTTGCCCCTCGGGTGGTCGAACGGGAGTTCTTGATAGTTAAACGACACCCGAATCGGTAGGGACTTCGCCCCGACGGCAACGCCGTCGTATTCCACACCGACCGCGATGGACTTCTGCGTACGGAGACGATCCACGGGAAAACCCAACCCTCTAAATTCCGTAAAGTCGCTCCACGCGTAGCTCCCCAGGAGAAGCCATGGCCCAAAACCCCATGTGATCCCGACGGTTGTGTAGGCCGGCATGCTGGCCGTCGCCGTAAAGAAGGTGTCCAGCGAGGTCCGCGTAAACTGCCGACTGACATCGGCGTCGTAGTCGACCGCGCTCTCGTACGATCCACCGACCATGAGCTTCTCGAGCGGCCACAACACCACACCCCCGCCGTAGCTCGTACCACTCAGATCCGCCTTCTGAAACCCGGCGCCGGGCGCAAACAACGGATCCTCGAACTCGATATCCCATCTTTCCTCGATGTTTCCTTCCTCGAACGCAAACTGGAGACCCACCGACAGGTACTTCGTGATGTCCATGGCCGCGACAAAGGGAATTGCGAAAAGCCCGCCGGAGTTGGTGTAGCGCGTGACATAGTCGTCTCCCGAGTCGGTCACCCCGGGGACTTCGAAGCTCCCCTCGGGGTCGAACCGGCTGACGTATCCGACGGAGAAAACCACGCGGTCCATAACGGGGAACGCGAACCGAAGCGAGGGAAACAAGAACCCGTTGTCCCTCTCCGCGTAATCGTCCGATCGCGCCTCGTCGACGGAGAGAAGCTGCGACACACCGAGCGCCACGACACGGGTGCGGCTGAGCAAGGCCGGGTTGGAGAAGAGAACACCGAGTGAGTCGGGGACAAGTTGCGCCGATCCGCCAAGCGCGATCGCGCGTACATCGCCCGATTCGATCCGCTCACCGGCGAGTACCATGCTATAGACGGATGTCGCCTCCGCACCGTGCGGCGCGAGTGCCACCAGCAACATCAATAACAACGCAATGAATCGTCCTCGGATCATTTCTGCAAACACTTCCTAGTTGTCCGGCGGAAACGTCGGTGGCGTGGAGAACGTAAACCGCATGAGCGGGCTAAGGCTGTCTACCGCCGCGCTCGAGTGAAAACCTATCCGCCGGACCGAACTACCCTCAGGCAGATACCGTGCGACAAAACCGTAATTCAATGTCGAATCGGCGAGAAACCGTTCGATAATATTTCTGATCGGAAACTCGACCACATTCTCTGTGGGATCCAACTCCTCTGCCCATATTGGCGTCCCGGTCAGTATTCCGCTGCTTCCGATCACCGAATCTTCCGGTGCATATAGCTCGACCGTCCCGCCACCCTCCGTCGGCGAGCCGAGTACGATGTGCAGCACGAGCCGCGCGTCATGGAGCAGCGCATCATCGGCAATGGCGCTGAGATCCACCGGGAGCCAGATTCTCCAAGTGTCACCATCGGACAAACGCAGATCGGTCGTCGCGGAGAGATCTTTCGAAAATGTCCCATTCGCGATGAACGAATAGGTCTTTTCCGTGCCATCCGAGAAAAACACCTTGAGGAATGGATTGTTTTCATTGGTTCTGCTGGCGAAGGTCATTTTCAGAGTCGTCGTCGCGTCGTTCAACACGATGGCGATTCCGTTGTGCGGTGTTTCCCCCCTGATCCATTTCTGCACGAGGGTGTCCGGGAGCGTGTATGTGCGGGGAAAGATACTGAGGGTCCGGTCGACATTGACACCGGAGCTATCCGGAATGGGATTCGTCGCGAGACTCAATGACGTCAACGTATCCCCTTCCTCGAACGGCTGCGTCATCTCGTAGAAGAGTCCCCCCAACGATCCGCTCTGTATACTCGGGTCTGCTGGAAGTGTGAGCTGTGCACCGGTCACCGTCTTCAACGTATCTTCGCCGGCAGCCGTGAAGTCGACCCGAACGAGCATCCACGACTCAAAGCTGTCGGCCCGACCGAATACCAGGATGTTCGGGATGGTTACAAAGTTCGCATAGAACGAGTTTACGATAAAGGTGGTGTCCGTGGATCCGATGGCGATCGTATCCTGAAACACCTCGCCGGGCTGGCTCTGGATCAACGAGTCCTCCACAAAGCTCGCGCCAAGCGGCGTTTCGGGGTCGGATGAACATGCCCCGCCGAGGCCAACCGCGGCGGCAAGCATGAGGAAAATGGACAACCGTTTCATCGTCCGGTCCTTTGCGCAAATCTGACGATCATCGGAACGCTATTGAGTATCACAGGTTATGATGACTCGTCAAGGTGATAGTCGTAGGGGGAATTATCAAGAGGGGCTGTCGTTTGCGAGTTCTCCCCTACTTGGTCGGTTGGGTTGACACGACGAGGCGCCTGGCACCGGCGCCTTTCACAATATCCATGATTTGGACGACCGCGCCGTGCGACACACGCGAATCCGCCTTGAGGATCACCGCCTTGTCATCGTTCTCCAGGAGCTTGTCTTTGAGTGCCGCCGGCAACCGCGCCGCGTTGATCGGCTCATCATTCAGAAAAAGGGCCCCATCCTCATCGACGTATACAACCAAAGGCTCCTGGCGAACGGCATCCGCGTTCTTGGCCTCGGGCAGCTCGAGCTTGATCGCCGGCGTACTGAGAAACGTCGTCGAGATCATGAAGAAAATCAGCAGCAAAAACAACACATCGATCAGCGACGTGACATTCAGGACAACGGCGCGCTTGTTCTTAGCTCTGAGTTGCATCCGATATCTCCCGGATCTCGGCGGATGACCGGCTCCTCATTATGGCAACCCGTTTGAGAAGCAAGTGCACATTGCCTTCGATCTTGATCACGTAGTTCTCCACGCGTGAGTCAAAGAAGTTGTACGCAACCAGCGCCGGGATCCCGATCAAAAGCCCAAACGCGGTGGTGATCAACGCCTCGGCGATCCCCCCGGACAATCTGCTCGCCACGCCAACGCCTTCAATACTGATCACCGAGAAGACCTTGATCATTCCGAACACCGTGCCCAGCAGTCCCATCAGCGGGGTCGCCGCAGCGGCCGTAGCCAAAACGGTGAGATAGCGCTCGAGCCGTTTGACTTCACGCCGCCCCGTGTCTTCCATCGCCTGACGAACGTCTCCACCGGGAGACTCGGCCTCTTCGAGGCCGGCACGAACGATATGGGCGAGCGGCGTGTTGTGACGCTCGCACGTACGGATCGCCATCGGAATATCCGAGGGCTCGCGCAGATTCTCGATCGCGTGGATGACCTCCGGGGTCAACACCTTGCGGTTCTGGAGGCTGATCAGCTTCTCGATAAGCACGGCGAACGCAAGAACAGAGAACAAGCCAAGGGGGTACATCATCCATCCCCCGCTATTGAACAGAACCCACATCCAAACTACTCCTTATTTGAAAAACTCTTTCTCGTCACCCGGCAAAAGATAGTAAAACCCGAAGGTTATGTCCAAGTACTCTTCCGGAAAATGATCGGGCAACGGCCGAAACGGCGCCGCCCCCTTGATGGCGTTCCCACTCGCCCGGTGGAGCGACTTGTGTCCGAACTCTTCGACGACACTCAGCGCTTCCATCCGTCCGTCGGGATAGATTCTGAAATTGATTTTTGTATACCCATGGATCGCCCCCAGCGCGGTGAACGCCATCGGCGGGAGCCAGTGCTGCTTGATCCGGTGTTTCAAGTCTAACAAATACGGTGCAAAATCCCAAGCCGTTGTGTTGATTGATATTCCACCGACGGACGCCCGAGTTGACCCCGTGTTATCAAACGCCGGATTTTTCTCGGGCAGGGTCTGTTTGCGGCTGGGAGAGGACTGCATGATGAATTTGGACCGTTTGAACGCCTCACCCAGATCGCTCTCCTCCTCGGGCAGAGGGGGAAGTTCCGTTTCCCCACCGCCTTCGGCGCCGTCAGCCTCCGACGGCGTGTCGGGAATCGGTATAACCCCTTCGCTGTGCGGCAGATCGCTCTCTTCAGCGAGATCCACATCGTCGCTCGCCCGGGACGAGACCGTGGAGAGGTACCGGCTCACGTTGTCGCTGGGTGTCCGATGCTCGGGTGGCGACACGAGAATAAACTCCAGGTCCTCCACCACGACCTCCTGGACCTGAGGCGTAAACAGATCCTTGGGCAGCACCCTCTTCACAATCGGCGCCAGCACAATGGCGTGCAGAATCGCCGAGATGACGACTGCCCAGTAAATCGTTCTATTTCCAGGGATTACGGCGGTATGCACAGCCGCAACGCTCATCGCATCCGCTCCAGTCGGCACAGAACCACCCCGTACTCATTTGAGTCAAACCCCCGCAGGAGGCTTGCATAAATCTTCCAGGCTTAAACGATAGTTAAATATAACCTCTCGGACACGGTTTCAGGGGGGAAAAGTGGGGTGTGACAAAGAGTCATATGGCCCACCCCTCTTGCCGATCTCCAATATCTTCTTACCCTTAAGGTCGCCTGCGGGTTCCAGTTTCTCTTTCAGCCGACCCCGCCGAGGCGGAGACCGGTGTCTTTGGCGAAGAAATGGAGCGAATCGATTGGAGCCCGGAGCGCGACCCGACTCTCACCGTCGCCTGGCAGACGCTGCCGGCCGCGGACCACGACCTCGTGCCCGGCCAAATCGACGTGTGTGTGGACCTCATGACCCAGGGTCTCTTCCAGGACGACGCTGCCACCCAGAACAAGCCCCCCACCGTGTCCCGTATCTCCCTCGAGGTGCTCAGGCCGGACGCCAATGACAACATCACCGACCCGGGACTGCTCCAACTGCTGTGCCACTGCATCGGACAGCTTCAAGTCCGGCTGATTCGCAATCCGGACCGCCCGGGCTTCGCCGTCGTACCGGCCATCGATCAGGTTCATGGGCGGGCTCCCCAGAAAGGACGCCACAAATGTATCGTGGGGTCTTTGATAGCACTCGGCGGGGGGACCGACCTGATGGATCCTGCCATCGCGCAGCACGACGAGGAGCTCGCCGATCGTCATCGCTTCCACCTGGTCGTGTGTCACGTACACCGTCGTCGTCTCGAGCCGCTGGTAGAGCCTCTTGATGAGATACCGCATCTCGTCCCGCAGCCGCGCGTCGAGGTTGGAGAGAGGCTCGTCAAAGAGAAACACCTGCGGCTCACGAATGACGGCGCGGCCCAGGGCGACACGCTGCCTCTGGCCACCCGAGAGCTCTTCCGGTCTGCGATCGAGCAAAGCGTCGATTTCGAGGCTCTTCGATACATCCTTCACGCGCGCGGCGATAACATCCTTGGGTGTTCGTCGGATCTTTAACCCGAATGAGAGATTCTCGCGAACCGTCATATGGGGGTAGAGCGCATAGTTCTGAAAAACCATGGCCACGTCGCGCTTGCGGGCCTCGAGCCTGTCCAGCCGCTGATCCCCCAAAAGAATCTCACCCGACGTCGGGCGTTCGAGTCCCGCGATCAGTCTCAAGAGCGTCGTCTTGCCGCAACCCGACGGACCCACGAGCACTACGAGTGTCGGGGACGGTATCTCGAGCGAGAATTCCTCGAGCGCCACAACCTCGGAGCCGAAGACCTTCCGCACCTTCTTGAATCTGATATTGGCCAAAACCGGGTACGCCCCTGTGTTATCATTCAGACTACGCTTTGGCGCCGAAATTTGCGGTTGACGCGAGCCGATTACGGCACTACGTTACCAAGAACGTAATTCGATAACCATACAAAATTATCGTTCCCAATAACAAGGAGTTACACGCAATGCCCACATACGAATACCAGTGCACGAAGTGCGGGAAGCAGTTCGAAATCGTACAGAGGATCACGGATGAGCCGAAGAAGCGCTGTCCCGATTGCCGCGGCAAGGTGTTCCGTGTGATCTCGGGAGGTGGCGGCGTCATCCTCAAAGGCACCGGCTTCTACGTGACCGATTATCGAAGCGCCGAATATAAAAAGAGCGCTGCGGCCGACAAGCCCCCCCCCGCCTCGTCCGACGGCAAGGAGAAGAAAACCAGCAACGCCTGATCACCCACGGCATTTACGGCAAACGAAAGAAGCATCCCGTCTGACGGGATGCTTTTTCGTTTAAACGCCAATCCAGTTCGCCGGCCAACGCCAGACAAGGGCTGCCTATTTCACAACCGGCTCGGCGCGAAACAACTCTTTGATCGCCCCCCACATGTGGATCCTTGTGTTCACTCCGAGGAAGCATCGCAGACAAGCCGGCCGCCCACGAACGTCTGTTTGACGTGGACGCGATCGAAATCCCCATCGAGTGGATCGCCGTCGAGGACGACGAGATCGGCCAGGTGCCCCGGCTCGAGAAGTCCCGCTTCCCTTTTGTGGAGACCCACCTCGTGGGGCAGGCGTGTGTAACGATCGATGGCATCAACGGGGTCGAGGCGCTCGTCCTCGATCGGATGTTGCGTCGCACCGGAGAGACCGTGGAGCGGTCCGGGCGGCATGCAGTCCGAGCTGAAAACAAACGGGACCCCGGCTTCCCGAAGCGTCCGCCACCGGTTGCAGAGCCGAAAGCGAGCCGCGCCGAGCCGCTTCTCGTAGAGCCCTCCGGACATCCCCCAGTTGCGCACGAAGTTCGGTTGCATGACGAGCATCACGGGTGAGCGCACGAGCCGATCGATCTGTTCGTCTCCGACAAGCTCACAGTGCTCGATTCTCAAGTGTTCCGCATCACTCGGCACACCCGCCACCGCGTCCAGTGCCTGATCGATGGCGCGATCACCGATTGCGTGCATCGCGCACGCGTATCCACGCGCCACACTTGCCCCGATAATCGACGAGAGCTCCTCGTTTCCCATGAGCAGCGTGCCCCTGTCGGTGTCGCTGTCCGCATAGGGCTCATTCAACGCCGCCGTGTGCCCACCGAGCGATCCGTCGAGAAAACATTTCACACCGGCGATCCTGAAGAACAGAGGATCGGTCTGGCGCGCCTTCTCAATGCAAGGGGCAAGATCGTCCGGATGCGTATGTACCAGGACATCGATGCGGAGGGGCACGTGAGATTTCATGACTCCCTCGAGATAAAAATCAAACTTGGCGGGCTCGACAATGTCGTGAACAGCAGTGATGCCGAGGCGATGCAGCGACCGGATCGCCGTTTCGATGCCCTCGTGCAGCGTCTCGAGATCCGGGCCGCAGATCTGTCCTGCTTCCCACAGCGCGTGTTCACGGACCACACCGGTGTCGTTGTCGATCAGTCCGGTTTTCGGTGGCAGTTTCTCGAGAAGCGGCGTGTTGGCCACGCCCATGTGGCCACAGATTCGCCTGGCGAGAACGGGTCGCGTTTTGTCGATCGCATCGAGCATCAATCGTGTCGGGTGCGCGGGACCGGTCCAGTCTCTCTCATCCCAGTCGACTCCCATGATGCAGGGTGTATCGTGATCAACCGCCCACTGCTCGAGGAGCCGACACACATCATCGGCGGAACGCGCGGCGGACAGATCGCAACGCGCCGTCTTGAGCGCGAGGGATGTCAGATGGGTATGCGAATCGACAAAACCCGGCAGGAGATAGCCCCCGCGGAGATCGATCGTTGTGATATCGCCGGGGGCGGGCTGCGCCTCGGTGTTCTCAAAAACAACCTGCTCGATACGGTCACCCCGAACGGATACCGAGCCCCGGCGAAACACGTGCGCCGGGGTGTAGATCCAGCCATTCTGGAGGAGAGTGGACATGGCCCCAAACGGAAAAGGCTCCCCTCAAGAAAGAGCCTCGTCCCATTCCTCTGCTAATGCCGTTCAACAACGACCCGCTGCGAGCCCTAGCCGTAGGCTCTCACAGGTCGATCTCTCATATCAATCGATATGATTGCCCTCGGGCATGAAGCGTCGTGTGTCGACCAGATCGATCCCTTTGAACACGAACTCCACGCCCTCACTGTAGTACTTCCACCGCTCCAAGCGCTGTCCTGCCACGTTGTAGCCCAACCTGTGCGGTGTGTACCCATATTCTTTGTAAACTGCCAATTTATCACCGGCTAGGTTCCCAGCGTACGAGAACCGCCTGGCGTACTTTCTGCCTCTCTTGCCCCTGACCGTCGACGGCGGCTCGTAATACGACCGTCCGTAATGGGTCTCTCCGTTATAGACATACTTCAGACGTCCATACCGGGCGAGACGGCCTTCCGGCTGTTCACCGTATGCCTGTTGGGTGCTAAAGAGGAGGAATACGCCCAATCCTAACAGGATGGTCCTTCTCATGGCCATTGCTCCTTGGTGCTTTCTCAGTGATGCGGCCTATTGATTGAGATGCTTAATTATACCACGTAGTGGCGATGCGTTTCAAGGGTCTGATCTGATTTCAGCCCGTACCGGTGGGGCAAAAGGCGCATGGGTGTTTGGACGCTGCAGAGTGCCGCGCGCGTTGACCGCCGCGTTTACGTTTTTTCGACTCGGTTCGTGCGATCCCACTGCACACGATACTTGCCGAGCGCAAAGTTGACGTAACCGACAGACAGCGCGACATTGAGAACAACGAACATGTAGGGAATGCCAAAGAGTCCCGGTGACTTGCGCTGCGTCTGCCGCACCCAGCCAACCGCAGCCGCCAGGTAAAAGAGCAACTGCAAAACAAAGACCACGACAAAAAGCGGCCGATCGAGGATCGCGAGGTTGGCAAAGAACGCTACGGCGAGGGCGTACGGGACCCACCATCGCAGGATCTTGTGCGACCACAGCGCAAACGCCAGCATGCCGTGCCTGGGTGAGAGCAGGTCTCGAATCATCGATATCGACTGCGCGTTTCCTGCGCCGATCCTGCAGCGCCGCCGAAACTCGGCTCCGGGATCCACCGGGTTTCTTTCGATCGCGATCGCTTTTGGTTCGAAAGGGGTGCGGTATCCCAAACCGCGGATCTTCAGCGGAATAACAAAATCCTCAATAATCGTGTTGGGTGGGATGGCGGGAAAAAGAGCACGCCTGACTGCGTAGTTGCCACCGTTTGCTCCGAGGACACAGTTGAACCGGTTTTCGAGCGTCTTGAGAATCGTCTCGTAGCGCCAGTATGCCCCCTCGCTCTGGAGTGTGCCGTCCGGCGCCTGCAATCTCAGTTCGCCGCAGACCGCGCCAACCCGCGGGTCGGCGAACAGCCGAACAAGCATGCGAAGGGCTTGCGGCTCCAGGAATGTATTCGCATCCGTGAAGACCAGGATGTTTCCCGCCGCCTCCGGGACGAGCTTTTGAAGGACACCGATTTTGCCGCTTCTCTCCTGAAAATCGAACACGCGCACGCGCGGGTCGTCGACGGCGCGGGCGAGCGCTACCGTCCCGTCATCGGAGGCATCGGACCCGATAAGCAGTTCCATTTTTTCCGCGGGATAATCGAGATCGAGGAAGTTCTGGATTTTCGTTTCGAGGATCGATTCCTCGTTGTGCGCCGCCAGGACGAAAGACACCGAAGGCAGTGTCTCCTCAGTAAAACCACCACGGTCCTCGACGCGGCGCCCCTCTCGCGTAATCAAAAAACGAGCGCTCTCGCCAACCGCCTTGGCCAGATGTAGAGCGAAAAGAAGAACCGGGTAGATCAGATAGCTGTAGACGACCACAGCGGCCGCAAGCAGGAAGAGAATGATCCAGGCGTGATCCAAAGTGAATTCCACAACGGGGTGTCCCAGCCCGAGTCCCGGGCTAGTTCTCCCACTTCGTCACTTTACCCTCTTTGATGTAGATATACTTGCTCTTGAGCGGCATCTTGTAGACCCACTGCTCCTCAGTGGTGTCACCGATATCACTCGTTCTTACTTTTGTCGGGATTCCCCATGACTCGAGCGCCGCTTCACCCGGCATACCGATGAACACCTCATGATTGACAACCGCGCGGGCCGTCTTCGTCCCCCATTTGCGTATGTAATCAACGTGGCGGAGCAACGGCGACTGGAACCACATCATATCAGCAAGACTGGCTTCGATTCGCTCCACGGAGAGCGGCCGTTCGCAATTGAGACCGGCGACAATGTACCTGCGCTTCGAGTCCTCGACGGTGACCGAACCGTTATACACAAAGTTCAAATCCACGATCTTCAATCGTGTATCGATGGGGATGACCTTCTTCTTTGGCTCGCCCTGGACCTGCCGCTCGGTTAGATCCTCGATGGGCATACGCGTCCAGGCCGAGCGCCCGATGTACTTCTCCAGAAGCATGTTCTGATCCTGGAGAGGGATGTCCTTGACGATGACGCGTTTTACGGTGTCTGTCCTTAGTTTTCCACAACCGGCAATCAGCCCGGTGAGCACGGCGAACACGCCGACAGCTACGACCACTTTGTTCATCACGACCAACCCTCCTGTGTAACGCTGTTTCCGCGGGGTATTCGTCAAACCGCCTCGATATGCCGGACGACCATCTCGGAGAGTCCCTCTTCAATGTCTATTACGATCGCGTCGATCCGCGGTCTCAGCGTGCTCCGCGTACCGGCGAGAGCGCCTTCCAGCGCGAGGCGGATTCGCGCCAGTTTCCGTCGATCGATCGACTCGGCAGCCCGGCCGAACCGCGAACCGCGTCGCAGCTTGACCTCAACCGCAACAAGCTCTCCATCCTTCTGGACAAGCAGATCGATTTCCCTGCCCGCGTAGCGAAAGTTGCGTCGCAGGATATCGTAACCCTTCAAAACGAGAAAGGCTTCGGCGATTCGCTCGCCCAGGTCTCCGACCTCTTTCGTGCTGGCCATCCCTACCACCTCCACACCACCCCTGGCCGTTCACATGCCGGTTGAGCTGCGACCCGCAGGGTCGTCTGCTCCAACCGGCATATGTGACGCTACCCTCAGGCCAGCGTCACATGATCTCTATCGCTAACCTAAAACAGACTCGGAGCATTTTCAACCGCAGATGCGCAATACGTCTTGCGATGAACCGGTGTTATGCCGTGCTTGATGATCGCCTCAATGTGCTCCTTCGTCCCGTACCCCTTGTTACTAATGAAGTTATACACCGGGTGGAGCTTGTGCAGCCTTCGCATCAGCCGGTCACGCGTCACCTTGGCGACGATGGAGGCCGCGGCGATCGTCAGGCTCTTGCCGTCACCCCGGACGACCGGCACCACCCGCCCCGGGATGTCGATCCCGTCCCGTCCGTCGAGGAGAACGAGATCGATCGACATCTTGAGATTCGCAACAGCCTTCGCCATGGCCATCAGCGACGCGTTCAGCACGTTTCTCGTCTCGATCAGGTGGGGGTGGCTGCAGGAGATACCAACTGCGAGGGCTCTTTCCACGATGACCGGAAAAAGCGCTTCCCGCTTTTCCTCGGTGAGGCGTTTCGAATCGTTGACACCGATGAGTTCGGATCCGCGCGGCAAAACCACGGCGGCGGCCACTACCGGACCGGCCAGAGCGCCGCGCCCCGCCTCGTCGGCTCCGGCAAGACACTCGTCCTCATCGAGAAGACAATCGCCGTCATACTTCTCGAGCTCGAGATACTTGTCCCGGAGCCTCTCAAGCGCCGATCTATTTTTTCCGCTTCGACGCTTTGGGCTTTTGGAGCGTTTTCTTTTCAGGGATGCGGGCGGCTTTGCCAACGAGATCTCTCAGGTAATAGAGCTTAGCGCGACGAACCTTGCCTCTTCTTACTACCTTGATAGACTTGATATTCGGAGAATGCAACGGAAAAACGCGCTCGACGCCAATGCCCGAGCTGATTTTGCGTACGGTAAACGTTTCGCGCAAGCCTCCGCCTCGCCGCTGGAGGACAACACCCTGAAACGCCTGCTCGCGCTCTTTTTCGCCCTCAACGACGCGGACCAGCACTCGGACGGTATCCCCGATAGCAAAGTCATACTCGGTATTTCTCAGACCTTTTTTCTCGATTTTCTGAATTGTATTCATCTTGGTCCCTCCGTCCTTTTTGCGATCAGTTGTTTTCCTTTAAAAGATCCGGTCGCGTCGCCTTCGTTCTTTCCAGCGATGACTGCTTCCGCCAGTTCTCAATTTGCTTGTGATGGCCGGAGAGCAGAACATCCGGCACGCGGCGCCCCTTGTACTCGACGGGACGCGTGTAGTACGCACAATCAAGCATGTAATCTCGTTTTAGTTCAAATGAATCCGTCCGCCACGATTCTTCATTGCCGAGCACGTTCTCTCTCAACCGAACGATCGCCTCGATACAAACCGCAGCGGCCAACTCCCCACCGCTGAGGATGAAATCGCCGATCGACACCTCGTCAGTAACAACCAGCTCACGCACCCTCTCGTCGACGCCCTTATAACGGCCACAGACAAACGTCAGCTCTTCGTGCCCGGCGTAGCCATGGGCGAGCTTCTGTGTAAAGGACTTTCCCGCCGGGCTCAAGAGAATGACGGGGCTTCCTTCGCGCAGGCTCAGGTGCTCGACCGCATCCACGATCGGCGGCGCCATCATGATCATCCCGCCGCCACCGCCATAGGGCTCGTCGTCTACAGTGCGATGTTTGTCCGCCGTGAAATCCCTCGGATCGACAACCTGATATTCCACGAGGGACTTGTTACGTCCAACACCCAACATCCCCATCGAGAGTATGCTCTCCATTACATCCGGAAATATCGTAATGACGTTGATCTTCATCGTCACTCTTCAATAAGACCCGGCATGGTTCTTACGATCATCGTGCGGTTTGCCGCGTCGACCGAAATGATGAATTCAGGAACCGCCGGCACTAGAAAACTGCCGCTCGCACCGGATATCTCGTATATATCGTGAGCCTTTGAACGCAGGATGGATGATATCTCGCCGAGCACCTCACCGCTCTCCGTTTTTGCCGCAATCCCGAGAAGCTGGAAGGGCAGCGGCTCATCGGGCATATCAACATCGATTCGATCATCGGCGATGAACAGCTCGCTTCCGACCATGGCCTCGGCGGCATCGCGATCCTCGACTCCATCGAGCTCGACCACGAATGCACTACCGTGCGGTCTCCAGGCCTGCAAGACAGCGGGACGCGTATTTACGTCACCGTCCACTGGGCTGTGGAGCATCATGTGTTTTGATTCCAAAACACTCTGCCAGAAATCTTCTGACGGATGGAATTTGAGTTCTCCCCGGATCCCAAACGCCTTGACGATTTGGCCAAGATAAATGTCAGTCACCGTTTTCACTTTCATTCTTTGATCTCGAATATGACTTTGTCGCCCGCTTTTGATGCGGCGGCGTTGACCAGCGTCCGAATCGCCCTCGCGGTCTGGCCGTTCTTGCCGATGACCTTGCCAAGATCGGTGGGACTCACGGAAAGCTCCATAACCGTATAGCTCTCCTTTGTGGACTCCTTGACGGTGATGCTCTTGTTCTCTTCGACCAGCGCGGACGCGATGTATTCGATGAGTTCT
>CBDVBZ010000075.1:0-17643 GCA_965372355.1 uncultured bacterium
CCCTGGAGTTCATCGCTGACGGCGAACTCGTGGAGATCACGCCGAAGAACATCCGACTGCGAAAGATCCACCTGACCGAGAACGCGCGTAAAAAGGCCGCGAAGCGCAAACCGTGAGTTTTCGCCGCTGTGCAAGTTGACAAAAAACCGGCCTTTCCCAGGTCGGTTCATTCCTATCGGCCTAACGTCGCTCTTCAGCCGGTGCCTTTAGGCCACCGCCGGCAGGAGTTTATTGTGTCTTTCTCTTTCCGAATACGTATCGAAAGAGTAAATACAGGGCCGAAACGGATGGCTCCCGAGCGAGCGATGGCGAACGCGCCTTATGCCATCCGAGTTGAATCGCCTTGTTATATGGTTTTCTCTATTGCTTGTGCACAGGATAGTAAGGTGCCAGGACCTCAATACTCTTCTGTAGCTCCTCTGCATATTTCTTATCAGCATTTTGCTTAGCTTTCATTGCCGCAACTATCACCGCATGGTGTTTTACTAAACGCTCGGTGTAGTCTTCTTGGCTAGTTTTTACGCGTTGCGTGAGAAAGTAGTCACTGATTGTATCAATAATATTTTGGGCGTGCGTTTCCTTATTCATGACCCAACGAACCAATTGATTTTGCGACTGTGCATCGGATTCGCCTGCCAATTCAGCAATCGCCTTAGCCGATTTGTCAACGGTAGCGGCATCTTCAAGCATCGACTGGACTCGCGCATGGTCATCATAAATTCCACACGGGATCTGGCAGTGCGCCCACACTTGTGGTGACATGATGACACTGACCCCAGCTACAACGATGGCCGTTAGCAACATCGCGTTTTTGAGAACTCTGATCATTGGTTACTCCTTCGTTTGGGAAGTTATAGAACCACCAATTATAACTGTCATGGAACACATAACGGCGCGAAGCGTCCGCGCCATAGACCAAGCTCACCAGCCGCAATAGAGCGTAGCGGGATCGCCGTCCGGTGCAGCGTCATACGTTATTGTCCAAACACATTCTTGACGACCACATCATTAAGGCTGAGTTGCCCCGGTCGTGGCCACGCCTCCTTCGTGCCTTCTCCAATTGCCACAAACATGGCAATTACATGATCATCTGGCAGCCGAATCAGCTGGGCAACCTTCTCAAAATCAAAACCATCCATAGGACAGGAGTCATACCCCAATGACTTCGCGGCAAGCATTATCGTTTGTGCAACAATGCCACAGGAGCGCATAGCTTCGTCTCTTTGCACCTGCTCCTTGCCTTGATAATAATTATCTATGGCTGGTACCATAAACTCCCGAACTTCTTTTGGCACGTTTGCCCAATAGCGCTCAGGTTCC
Source organism: uncultured bacterium (assembly GCA_965372355.1). Taxonomy (GTDB): domain Bacteria; phylum Krumholzibacteriota; class Krumholzibacteriia; order WVZY01; family WVZY01; genus CBDVBZ01. The sequence continues at coordinate 1,321 of CBDVBZ010000075.1, forward strand.
TTTTGCCATGCCTTCAGATCTGCGCAAAGCACGATAAACAAAGATGCATCGGTCACTTGTGATTGATCCCAGGATACATCTCTGATCTGCTTCCTCAAGTCAGCGTCATCCACTACAACAAAACGCCAGTTCTGAATATTAAAGGCTGTTGGTGAAAGAATCGCTAAAGACAAAATCTCGTTCACTTCTTCAGCGGTCATCGTGTGGTTTGCATCGAAATGTTTGACAGCTCGACGCAAACGTATCGCTTCTATCGTTTTCATAAGTTCTCCTTTTTTGTTAGTAAACATAACGACCTTTTTGTCACGCGGGATCGAACCGGCCATCAAAGCACATCGCTCGATGACACCAGCGATACGCGTGTTGACACGGCATGCAAGACGATATTGTGCAGCATTTCAGTGGCGGTTGTACAGCAGTCTACCCAAAATGATGCTTTGTGTTTCTCAGCCGACTTTGAAATCGCGCTGTGGGTCACGCAATTCTGTGTCATCATACCGCAAACCAGTAGCTCTGTTGTGCCCAGTTTGCCCAGGGTTTCTTCCAGTGCAGTAACCGCGAAACTGCTGGTGAATTCTTTCACAACAACGGGTGATTGGAGTGACCTGTCCTACCTTCTGGCACGTCGTACTATCGTTGGTTAGGTTCTCCCAACAAGCCGATCTTCTTCCGCAGCGCATCGAAGCGCGGGTCCGATCGTAGATCATCCAGCCAGAGTTGAACATCGAGGAGAATGATGGCAAACTCGCGGTTCTCCACGGACTTCTCTAGCCACTCAAACGCCTCGTCAATGTTGCCCAATCCCACATGAACAAACGCGATTCCGAACGCTTCGCCTTTCTGAGTATTTCTGTGCGCCAACATTTCTTTGAGTATTTGTCGGCTCTCTTCCAGACGCCCTGCTTTTGCATAGGTATATCCCAACATCATATCCAGATTGAAGTATTCACTGTCTATTGCTCGTATTGTTTCGAATTCGGCGATGGCTTTATCGTACATCCCCTTCGCGGCGTAAATGCGCCCGAGATGTGCATGCGCGGGAACGAAATTGGGATCCATTTCGATCGTTTTCTTGAGCTGCCGCTCTGCGTCATCGAGTCTGCCCACCCAGGATAAAACACACCCGAGGTCACGATTGATGATCATCGATCCCGGATCGAGCTGTTGGGCGCGCGTCATAGTTTGAACGGCTTCATCGTCTCGGCCGATGCAGGCGAGCATGACGCCATACCAATTGTGCGCCGTCGCATAGCCGGGATCAAGGTTGATGGCGCGCTGAAACAATCGTTCTGCCGTTTCATAATCGTGGTCGTACACCCATGCGATCCAGCCAAGGGCGGAATGTGCCTCGGGGAGCGAGACGTCTATTTCGAGCGCCTTCTCAGCGGCTGCACGGGCAATCTCTATGAACTCTGCAGGACGGGCGAGATGTATGGCCAGCATGCAGTAACATTCCGCCTTGCCCGCGTATGCAAGTGCGTATTCGGGATCGATGCGAATCGCTTCGTCGAACAACACGATCGCCTTGTCGAACCCCCGCTGCGACCGTTTGTTCCACCAGAAACGGCCCTCGAGGTAGGCACGGTACGCATCGGTGTTGTCGGTAGGATTCGGATCGCTCGATCCTTTTTTGCCAGTGTCTAAGAGCGCAATATCCAGCGCCTGTACCACTTGTCCGGCAATATCCGACTGGATTGCAAAGATATCGGTCATGTCGCGCTGATAGACCTCTGCCCAGAGATGCGTTTCGTCCGACACCCTGATGAGCTGTGGCGTGATGCGCACCCGGTTCTGTGTGTCGGAGAGGCGCTGCCACCGTATTGAGCCCTCGAGGATGTAATCAACACCGAGTTCATCTCCGATGTGTTCAATCGTTTCTTGAGTGTCTTTGTATTGCATCACACTCGTGCGGGCGATAACGCCGAGTCCATCGACCTTCGCCAGCCTGGCGATGAGCTCCTCGGTAATACCGTCGGCGAAATACTCTTCCCCGGGCGGCCCGAGGTTCTCGAACGGAAGTACGGCAAGCATTGTTCTTGCTGAGCCTGACTGCTCCACTACCGGTGAAAAGTAACGGGGGACAATAACCGTTACAATGAGTGCGGCAATCGCGGGAACGCTTATCAGGAGCAACCAGAGTCCGCGGCCCATCGGTGTCTGAAATCCTTTTGGCCCTCGTCTTCGCGCTTTCGCCTTTTCCACACGTGCCTGCCAGGCTGACGTCGGCGCTGGGTGCTGAAACCGTTGGAGATCGGCGGCAAGATCTTTCGCCGTCTGGTACCGCTCGGCGGGGTCCTTGGCGAGACAGCGGTTGACGATCTCTTCGAGCTCCTTCGGCACACCGGCGCGCACACCGTTCAGCGATTGTGGGTCTTCATTCAGGATAGAATAGATTATCGCCTGATCGTGGTCGCCTCTGAATGGCAATGACCCCGCTATGCTTTCGTACAACACCACACCCAGCGACCATATATCACTTCGGTGATCGACGGCTTCTCCGCGACCCTGTTCCGGAGACATGTATGCCACCGTGCCGAGCGTCGTACCCGCTTTTGTGAGATGCGTTCTTTCCGGAGATTTGGCGAGACCGAAGTCCATGATCTTCGCCTGACCGGTCGGCGTTATCAGAACATTAGCGGGTTTGATGTCGCGATGGATGATCCTCTCATTATGAGCTGCCTGCAGCCCTCTCGCGATCTCGACGGCGATCCCAACGGCTTCATCGAGTTGCAGCGGACCCGATTCGATCCTGGCTTTGAGGCTTTCGCCTTCAACACACTCCATGACAATAAAGGGTCGATCCTCGTACTCATCCACTTCGTGGACCGTGCAGATATTCGGGTGATTCAGGGCAGCCGCAGCCTGGGCCTCGTGGATAAAGCGAGTTATGTCTTCCTCGGTACCTACAGCCTGGGGTGAGAGAAACTTGAGCGCCACAGTGCGCTTGAGCCTGGTGTCCTCGGCCTTGTAGACGATACCCATCCCGCCCTCGCCGAGTTTTTCGAGAATTCGGTAATGAGATATGGTTTGCCCGATCATCGACTTCCCTTCGAGAAATCGGTGCGCGGCATGGAGGATGTCAGCTAAGGATGGTTTTCCGCACCAATGAGTATTGTAACAGCGTGGTTCACCGCGGTGTAGGGATTTCCTAGCCGCGATGATTCTTTCGATGTGGTACAATCGCGGGGTGTGCGGCCCAGCAAGATTGACAGGAGGAACTTCCCGCCATGCGTTACCACTATTACCTTTGCGATACTTTCACCGACCAGCGCTTCGGCGGCAATCAGCTTGCCGTCCTGCCCGATGCCGAGGGGCTGAGCGATGACCAGATGCAGAAGATTGCCCAGGAACTCAACCTGGGCGTGACCACGTTCGTGTTTCCGCCGGAGGCCGGACATACCCGCAAGGTCCGCATCTTCACACCGACGAACGAGGTGCCCTTCGCCGGCCATCCGAATATCGGCACCGCCTTCGCACTGGCCACGGTGGGTGAACTCGGCGAAATCGCGTCGACGATCCAGGTCTACTTCGAAGAGATGGCGGGCGTGGTCCCCGTCTCGATTTCGGTACATGGGGGCAAGTCGCTCTCCTGCAGACTGGCGGCGCCCGAGAAGCTTTCGCTCGGTGCGGTCGCATCGCCGCGGTTGCTGGCGGCGGCCGTCTCGCTCGAACCGGCTGACATCGTCACCGACACCCATCCTCCCCGTGTGGCGTCGGTCGGACTGCCCTTTCTGTTCGCGGAGCTCAAGGACCGCGACGCCCTGCAACGCGCCGAGATCGACATGAAAAAGCTTCACGCTCTGGCAGCAGAAGGGCTGACAGCGGACATCCACCTTTATGTACACAGCCGCGATGACTTCGACATCCGGGCCCGCGTTTTCGCGCCCCTGACTGGCGTGCCGGAGGATCCCGCTACCGGTAGCGCGAACTGCGCTCTGGCCGGCATCCTCAGCCACTACGACGAGGCCCCGGACGGCCGATTCCAATGGCGTATCGCCCAGGGTGTGGAGATGGGACGTCCCAGCATCCTGAAAGCCGAGGCGCAAAAAGAGGACGGAACGGTCGTCACGACAACAATCAGCGGAGCTTGTGTGATGGTCGCCGAGGGTTTCATCGAAGTGGGTTAGGAACCCGCATTTTGGGTACAACTGTCGTCCCATCACCGTGCCCCAGGAAAAGGAGAAATCATGTCAACCTTTCAACGGAGTATCATCGCGCTGACGGCCCTGATCGTTCTCGCGACCGCGTTACCCTCAGCCGCGCAGATTCCCGACGAGTTCACCAACCTGAAGATGCTTCCCAAGGATGTCAGCAAGCGCGAGCTCGTCAACATCATGCGCAGCTGGACCGGCGCGCTCGGCGTACGCTGCAATTACTGCCACGTGGCCAAAGACCCCACGGATCTCGCAAGCTACGACTTTGCTTCCGATGACAAAGAGGAAAAGCGTGCGTCGCGCGTTATGATGGAGATGGTGGGAGGGATAAACAAAACCTATCTACCCAAACTCGAGCACGAGGGCGAGGCGCGTGTGCGCTGCATCACGTGCCATCACGGGGTCACGGAGCCCCAGACGATCGACAACGTTGTAGCTGAGGTCATGGAAAAGGACGGGCTTGACGAAGCAGTGACAAAGTACCGCGATCTGCGCCAGGAGTACTATGGTAAAGCTGCTTACGACTTCAGCGCGGGGCCGCTCAACGAACTGGCCGAACGTGTGGCGCAGGAAGACAGCGATGTCGTAAACGCGATCAGCATCGTGAAATTGAACATCGAGTTCAACCCCAACGACGCGCCTTCACATTTGTTGCTGGGACAGCTCTACCAGGCGGCGGGTGACAAGGCGGCCGCAATCGCGAGCCTCGAAAAGAGCCTCGAACTCGACCCGGAAAACCAGTGGGCAAAGGGCCTGTTGGAAAAAATAAAGTCGGCCGATTAGTCTCGCGCACTGCTCGAGCGACCCCTGGGGGCGTCAACAACGACGCCCTCGGATCCGCCGAACATCACGGAGTCAACCCATATGAAGTCTCGATCGCGGCTCTTGCGCCTGGCGGGACCCATCCTCGCGCTGATTCTGATCGGCATCCAGTTTGTACCGGTCCACCGCGTCAATCCTCCCATTCAATCGGAATTGACGGCACCGGCCGAGATCGCGCCTATCTTGCGCCGGGCATGCTACGACTGTCACTCCAATGAAACACGATGGCCGTGGTATAGCCACGTTGCGCCCATATCCTGGTTCGTTATCGGTCACGTCAACGAGGGTCGTGGCGACCTCAACTTCTCCGAGTGGCCTGTGTTTGATTTCGAGCTTCAACAACTCGCGATGGAGGACATCGAGAAGCAAATATCAGAGGGCAAGATGCCGCTCCAAGGCTACACGCTTGTTCATCGTGACGCGAAGCTGACCCGTGAAGACCGGGATGCGCTGCTTCGCTGGGTGCGATCGCACGATGGCGCGCCAAGTGACCGCTAACTCGTTTCAACAGTTCGGCGCGTCGAGCATTGCCAAGGCCATGGTGACACACAACCTCTCCACCAGGGCGCAGAATAACTTCAGCGACGGGCCCGAGCCGGGTATAATCGATCGCAGGGAGACACGGCATGGCCAAGAACTACATGTACCTGTATGGCAGAAACTCTGTGATGGAGCGTATCAAGGCACGCCCCGAGTCCGTCCACCGTGTGTCGTTGCGCGAAGGGTTGTCCATACCGGATCTCGAGAAGCTGATTCGGGTAAAGAAGATTGAATGTGAGCGTCTGCCCGCGGACACACTGGACAAGATGCGACCGCAGAAGGACCTGCAGGGCGTTGTTGCCCGAATTGACCTGTTCCAGTACGTGGACCCCGAGCAACTGATCACCGAAGCTGCCAGTGAGAATCGCACGCTGATCTTTCTGGATCGCGTCAACGACCCGCATAATCTTGGCGTTATCATCCGTCTATCGGCCTGCCTGGGCAGGTTTTCACTGGTGATACCGAGCCGTGAAGCCTGCCAGGTCAATGAGACCGTTCTCCACGTTGCGTCCGGCGGCGAGAACTATGTGCCGATCGCCAGCGTGAATAACCTCGCACCTGTCCTCGATGCCGCGAAGAGCACCGGCTTCTGGGTGGCGGGCGCAGTCATCGGTGACGGAGCGGCCGACATTTCCACACTGTCCTTTCCGTTTCCGCTCGCACTGGTACTGGGATCCGAAGGCGGTGGTATCCGCAAGGGTCTTCAGAAACGGCTCGACATTTGGGTACGCATCCCGATGCCGGGTGTACCGCTGTCGTTCAATGTCAGCATGGCGTGCGCGATTTTTCTCCACGAGATCTCGAAACAGACGAACCGCACCGAGTAGGAGGTGGCAAAATTGCAGAACATCGTCGAATGGATCCTCGAGGCCGGCCTGCTCAAGCGCACACCGCGCTCCGGGTGGTCACTTCTGGGTGTAAGCAACGCGGAGAGCGTCGCGGATCACAGTTTTCGGTGTGCGGCCATCGGCTATGTACTCGCGCATATGGAAAACGTGGATGTGCACCGCACCCTGCTCATGACCCTCTTTAATGACATTCACGAGACCCGTATCACCGATCTTCACAAGATGGCCCAGCACTATGTGGATGCCCAAGGGGCGGAGGACCGATCCTTTTCGGACCAGATTAGCGGCTTGCCCGAAAGTATTCGCGATGAGTTGTCCGCCGTACGAGGCGAGTACAAGGCCCAGAAATCAAAAGAGAGTATCGTGGCCCGTGACGCGGACATCCTCGAGTGCCTGGTTCAGGCAAAAGAGTACAGCGAGCAGGGGCAAACGAGCGCGGCGTTATTCATGAAGAACGCCAACCATCTCAAGACCGACAGCGCCCGAGAACTGTGGGCGCTTATCGAGCGTACAGATGTGAACGAGTGGTGGTCGCATATCGGGACGTTCGGGAGGTAGAGTTCAGCGTTCCCCATTAACGCGGTGCCTGCTGCTTGAGGATCTGTTCGACGAAGTCGAGCTCCAAACGATAAACCCGGATAAACGTTGCCCGTCGGCGCTTTATATCGACGTGCGGGTTGAAGTACTCCCACACGATCTGCCCCTCGCGGGTCACTTCGAACGCACGCCCCGTATCCGATTCGGTGATCACCGTATTGCCGTTGGGCAAGCGCTGGCATGCGCCGCGACCGTACGTAAAGAAATCCCGGGGCTCGGGTGCCCTGTATTCCCAAACAATCTCTTTGGAAAGCGGATCGATCTCAATAACACGCGACCAGCCCCTGGCCAAACCATTGTCGAAGATGAGCAGGTGCCCGTTTGCAAGCACGGACGCATCATGGGGGCCACTGATCTCACCTTGGCCCCATGCCCAAAGGAGCTCGGAGTTTCGCCAGTTGAAGATGGCGACGGTATCCTGATGCCGTATGCAAACGATGACATTGTCCGGTGAATAGATCGGGTGCTGTTCCCTCAGGTGCTCGTGCATCATCCAGCGGACCGAGTTGGCGTGGAACAAGTCGACCCACCTCCCCTGCGGTTTGACTTCGCCGAACGTAAAAATATCAGGGTGCCCCGCCATCACATCGTAAAGCGATCGATGCTCTACGATCGCTCCCTGTTCCGACATAATCGTGATGCCGTCGTCACGCACATCGATACTGCTCGACACGTCGGGAAGGCGCCGCGCCTCCATGGTGAGCACCATCACCCGACCGTCCGAGGTCGGTCCGATGTCGTGATGACCCTCCACATCCGTTTTCCAGAGCACCTCTCCATCCCAGCTCATGCGCAATGCGTAGCGGTTCTCACGCTCGTCGGCACCCACAACGAGGAGATCTCCGTCCAACAGAAGCACGCTACGCCTCCACATCCCGGGAGTGCCCTGCCACCGGTGGATCAACTCACCGCGCGCGTCAACTAGCTCGGCCATCGAGAGGTCGCGGGTCGTGCAAAAATTATAGCCGGGATACGAACGGGTGGTGTCGAGGCGTACGGTACCGCTTTCTCCCTCCGGCACCGGATCGGGCGTGAAACTCGCATACGGGAGCGACCTCAGTTTGTCGATGTCTGCGGCCTTAGTATCCACCGGCGGGCTCTCCCCGTTAGCCCGTTCGTTGTCGGGCGAACCGCAGCCGACCAGGAGGAGGATACAAAGTGCGAACACCCCGACGATCTCGGCTCGCGATCGTTTATAATGTAATGCGTTCTGACCGACCATCTCCATCCCCCGGTATTGTCTTAGACGTCAGCAACTCGCCGAGCTCTGTGGAATAATAACCCGTGTCTCCTGCCACGTAAACGGGTGTCTGCGTACAAACAAGCCGGCCTCCCCCAAACCCTCCTACGTCTTGGGAGAACCGTGTTCGTGAATGATTTTCCATCCCTGCTCAGTTTTCAGGAAGACTAAGGTTTGTCGCCCCATTCCCTCTAACTTCTTACCATCCTTATTCAGCTATCCGTTCTATGTGTTTCCTCATATTCGAGTCTCCTCTCCCCAGTACTGGAGGATTCTCGCCCTACGAATGCGAAGACACGTGATTTTCAATTATAACACAGGTTCCCTGGGGTTCCGCCGGGGAGGCATCACTGATATAATGACGGTGCGAGAATAGGGATCCTTGTCGCACGGTTCTTCAGGTACCATCTCGATGATCATAACGCGGCACTCAACCAGGGAGCATCTGTGAACATACAATCGCTTCGCCTCCCCAGGCTTGTGGAGTCCGATCCGCGAGGAGCGGCGCTCATTCAGAGCCTGGTCGATCACGCCGAACCCATTCGTGCCGGTAGTGAGATATCCGTGCCCGTGGCCCAACTCGACGGTATCGAGAACACGTTGCAGAGCGCGCACCGAGCCGGTCGCGTCGTCCGTGGGCTCGAGACCGCCGAACGAACGCTCGCCGCCGAAGAGCACGGATTGCGTTTGGCGGACCAGAGCAGCGGTGTGAAACGCGGTGGCCGCGTGTCTCGTCTTTTGCTACTTGCTAACGATGGTTCGGATGGTTTCTACCGGCAGGTCGAAAATCTTCTGAGGCGACACGGTCCCCGGGTGCTCGCCATCCGCCTGGATGTTGATGCCGCCGGTCTGGGCGCCCCGCTCTTCGGTGCGGGACGGACGACACGGCTGCTGATGATCCAGCACAAGGAGGCGGTGGCGGCTGTGCTCTTCGGCTTTGCGGAGCAATTCGGGAACATGTAATCCGGGCCGACAGCGGCGACGATACCCCGGGCTGAACTCGAGCCCCTGTTTCTAAGCATTCGACTCGAAGGCGATGTCAGCGATGAAGATCCTCTCCATCAATGTGGGACGCCCCCGTGAAGTGACCTGGAAAGGAAGAGTGGTCACGACCGGCATCTTCAAGGAACCGGTCGACGGCCGCGTCATGATGCGCACAACAAACCTGGATGGCGACGGCCAGGCTGATTTGTCCGTCCACGGCGGGCCCACTAAGGCAGTCTACCTTTATCCTGGCGAGCATTATGAATACTGGCGAGAGGAATTGCCCGATATGGATTTTCCATGGGGAATGTTCGGCGAGAATCTCACGACTGAAGGACTGTCCGAAGACGCCGTCAACATCGGAGACCGATTTCGAATCGACTCGGCCGAGGTCATGGTCACCGAACCACGGATGCCCTGTTACAAGCTTGGGATAAAGTTCGGACGAGATGACATCATCAAACGCTTTCTGGCGAGTCGTCGATCCGGTTTTTACTCTGCGGTGCTGCGTGAGGGTGACGTCGGGACGGGAGACCCAATAGAACGGATCGGTCGCGACGAGAACAATATCACCGTCGCGGATGTTATAAACCTGTACGTTGGTGATAAGGGCAATATGGAAATGTTGCGCCGTGCCGTGCAGGTTGAAGCCCTGCCCGATCGCTGGCGAGATCACTTCCAGAAGCAGATCGAAAAGCTCGCGGGGAGCTAAACTTCGGAACGTCGCATCCGATTCAACGTGGGCTTTGCTCCACCTCGTTACTGCGCTTCTGCTGAATTTCCAAAAACTTTTCTCAAGAGTGCTGTCGTCCGCGCGGCGGGATCTTCGCGAATTCGTTTCTCTTCCCCTTCGAGTATGGAGAAAATGCCATCAACCGTTCGCGCGGTGACGTAGTCATCGATGTCGACGGGTTCCGGTTTATCGATCGGCAGTTGATTGTACGTTGCGACAAGATCGTTGTAGATGTTGTACACGCCGACCTCTTCCATTGCCGACGTGACGATCGGCTGAAATCGGGCCGTGAGCGATGCAGTGGTGGTCCGGCGAAAGTAATCCGTCGCGGCGGTGTCGCCGCCATTCAGAATGCCGAACGCATCTGAGATGCTCATCTGCGTGATCGCCGACCAGAACACGTCGATCGCCTCGCCCGATGCGCGCTCTGCCGCGCGATTCATGCTGCGTTCAAAATCATCGACATAGGATCCCAGACCGATGCTATTGAGCGTCTTCGCCACGCCATCGTATTGTTCCGGCAGCGCGATGCGGATCAGCGCGTTCTTATAGAAACCGTCCGGCTTCGACGTCGACGCCGTCGATCGCTCCGTCCCGATACGAAGCGCCTCCTTGAGGCCCGCCGCGACGGTCGATTCGTCGAGCGCACCGTCATCCCGGAATATATTGTCGAGTGTCTTGGTATTGAAACACCCGGTCACCAGAAGTGCCATAATAGCAATAATTGGGATAAATACTGATCTCATCGCTCGTCACCCTCATTGGCGTTGGATTAGGGTTCCTAGACTACTCCTTGAGATGATTTCCACCAAACGGAAATTACCTCGCAAAGCCAGCGCACAAAATGAACTACCCTCATTTCGTTGGGGGTATTGTAGCAGGAATGGCCAGGCAATCGACAACTGGAACGGCGCTTCTTCAGATTGGACGATTGACTTGCCATGTGTTGGCATGAAACGACGAGATCAGTCGTCCTGTTTCTCGTCTGATCTAAGCGGTTGCCTTCACCGCATCACATCCCATCGATGATCCCGTTCAGTGTGGCGCTGGGCCGCATCGCCGCGGCGCACCTCGCGTCATCCGGGCGGTAATAGCCCCCGATGTCCATCGCCGCCCCCTGCGCCGCCAGCAACTCCTCGGTGATCTTGACCTCGTTCTCCGCCAACGCCACGGCCATCGGCGTGAAGCGCGCCCTAAGCTCGGCGTCCTCGTTCTGTGCGGCGAGTGCCCGGGCCCACGCCAGCGCGAGATAGAAGGTTGCCCCGCGGTTGTCGATCTCGTTCACCTTGCGCGATGGGTAGCGAGCGTCTTCGAGGTACTGGCTGATGGCCTCGTCCAGAGTCCTGGCCAGGAGTGTCGCTCGGGCGTTGCCGGTGTTCTTCGCAACCTGCTCCAGAGAAGGCACGAGCGCACAGTATTCGCCAAGCGAGTCCCAGCGGAGGTGGCCTTCGGCCAGGAACTGTTGCACGTGCTTGGGCGCAGAGCCGCCGGCTCCGGTCTCGAAGAGACCGCCACCTCTGAGAAGAGGAACGATGGAAAGCATACGGGCACTCGTTCCCAACTCGAGAATCGGAAAGAGATCGGTGAGGTAATCACGCAGTACGTTACCGGTGACGGCAATAGTGTCCTCGCCCCGGCGAATGCGCTCGAGCGAGAACTTCATCGCATCCACGGGCTTCATGACGTGGATTTCCAGGCCCGCGGTGTCGTGCTCGGGCAGATAGGTTTCCACCTTCTGGATGATCTGCGCGTCGTGGCCGCGGTTCGGGTCCAGCCAGAACACCGCGGGTGCTCGCGTCGCCCTTGCCCGCGTGACGCCCAGCTTCACCCAGTCGCGGATGGCTTCGTCCTTGGCCTGGCACATGCGGAAGATGTCGCCGGGCTCCACGCTCTGCTCGAGCAGCATCGTCCCACTCGCGTCGACGATGCGGATCGTGCCCTCGCCGGGCGCGGTGAAGGTCTTGTCGTGGGAACCGTACTCCTCGGCCTTCTTGGCCATGAGCCCCACGTTGGCCACGCTGCCCATGGTCGCGGGATCGAACTGCCCGTGCCGCCGGCAGTCCTCGATCATCACCTGGTACATGGTGGCGTAGCAGCGATCCGGGATCATGGCGACGGTGTCCTGTAGCGCATCATCCTTGTTCCACATCTTGCCGCCGTCGCGGATCACCACCGGCATGGAAGCGTCGACGATCACGTCGTTGGGCACATGCAGGTTCGTCTTGCCCTTGCGCGAGTCGACCATGGCCAGTGCAGGACCGCTCTCGTAACACGCAACGATATCGGCCTCGATATCGGCTTTCTTGTCCGCGGGCAGGCGGTCGAGCTTGTCGAGGACATCGGCCAGTCCGTTGTTCACGTTGGCGCCGACCTCGTCCAGCGCCTCGGCGTGCTTCTCCAGGGCGTCTGCAAAGTAGACCGAGACGCAATGCCCGAACATGATGGGGTCGGAGACCTTCATCATGGTGCACTTGAGGTGCAGCGAGAGCAGCGCGTTGTCCGCCCTGGCCTGGGCCATCTGCTCGGCGAAGAAGGCACGCAGGGCGGCCACGTTCATCACCGAACAGTCGATGACCTCGCCTTCGAGCAGCAATAACTTCTCCTTCAGCACGGTCGCCGTGCCGGCTGCGTCCGTAAACTCGATACGCACGTCCGTTGCGGCGTCCACGGTCGTGGATCTCTCGCTGTCGTAGAAGTCGTTGTCGCTCATGTGGGCGACGCGCGTCACCGAACCGGATACCGGCCAATCCTTCATCATTTTGTGGGGATGCTTCTGAGCGAACTTCTTCACCGACACCGCCGGCCGCCGATCCGAATTGCCTTCGCGCAGCACCGGGTTGACCGCCGAGCCCAGGACCACGGCGAAGCGGGCCTGCAGAGCGCGCTCCTCGTCGGTGGATGGCTCCTCGGGGTAGTCGGGTATGTCGTAGCCCTTGCTCTGCAGCTCCGCGATAGCATCCTGAAGCTGCGGGATCGAGGCGCTGATGTTGGGCAGCTTGACGATGTTGGCGGCCGGGGTCCTGACCAACTTGCCCAGGCGGCTCAGCTCGTCGGGGATCTTCTGATCGTCACGAAGCCGGTCGGGGAAGTTGGCGATGATGCGACCCGCGAGGGAGATGTCCGCCGTCTCGATCTCGACGCCCGTGCCCTTGATGAAGGCCTTCACGATGGGCAGCAGGCACTGGGTGGCCAGGGCCGGAGCCTCGTCGATCTTGGTCCAGGTGATCTTGTTGGAAGACATGTAGTTACCTCGGCTAGGAATGCGTGTCAGGTCAATGCGACCGCGCGGCTGGGCGGTCTCCGAATGCAGTGTAGTATACCCGAATCTGCAGATTTTATTAATTGCGATCTGGCACCGGATACCCTGACAACGAAGGAGGTCTGGACCATGAATAATGAAGTGCGAGACGCCCTGGCTGCCCGCCGAAGGTATCAGATTTTGGAGGTTGCCCAGGCTATCGGAAACGTCGGGGTGATATCAGTGTGACCCAATCGTGCCCAAACTGATGCCGCGTTACTCGCGGCTATTGGGAGCGAACCACTTGTAGATCGCTGGCACGACGAGGAGCGTGAGCGCCGTCGACGTAACGAGCCCAGCCGTTACAACCGTTGCCAGCGGCCGCTGGACCTCACTACCGATACCAGTTGCAAAGAGCAACGGGATCATCCCGAGGGCCGCCGCAAATGCGGTCATGAGGACGGGGCGCAGCCTGAGGCATGCCCCCTGCACCGATGCTTCGTCCACCGGCAGTCCTTCCCGGATGAGTTGGTTGAGGTAAGTTACCAGCACGATTCCGTTCAGGAGCGCGATGCCGAAGAGCGCGATGAACCCCACCGATGCCGGCACCGAGAGGTTCTGGCCTGTCGCCCACAACCCGACCACACCACCGACGAGCGCCAACGGAATATTGAGAAAAATGAGCAACGTGTTCTTCATCGACTTGAAGCTCGAAAACAGGAAAAAGAAAATGATCATGAGTGTGATCGGGATCACGACCGCCAGGCGTCGGTTGGCCTCCTGCTGCAGTCTGAACTGGCCGCCCCACGTGGCCAGGTACCCGGCTGGCAGCTGCACGCGTTCCGCAATGGCCTCCTTCCCTTCCGCAACGAAGCTGCCGATGTCGCGACCGGTGACGTTGCACTGGATCGTGATGAATCGTTGGTTGTTCTCGCGGGTGATCTGCCGAGGGCCGGTCACTTCCTCTATCCGAGCGAGCTCGTGTAGCGGCACATTGGCACCTTCCGGCGTTTGAACGAGCAGCTTCTTGATGGCACCCGCGTCGCTTCGGTACTCCGGATCGAAGCGAACGAGGATGTCGAAGCGACGAATCCCTTCGAAGACCTGGCTCGCCACCTCACCACCCACCGCGGCGCGCACCACTTCCTGGACGTCGGAGACATTAATGCCGTGTCGGGCAATCGCGTGCCGATCCACCTGAATGAGCAACTGCGGTGTCCCGCTGACCTGGTCGACCTGAACATCGGCTGCCCCAGGTATGCTCCGTACAACAGCCGCTATTTCGTCCGCTTTGCGCTTCAAGACGTCGAGATCGTCGCCGAAGAGTTTGATCGCCAGCTCCGCACGGATCCCCTCGAGGAGCTCGTCCACGGCCATACGGATGGGCTGCGTAAAGCTCGTCAACACCCCTGGCACATACCCCAGCTCTTCGCGGATGATCTTTTGGAGCGCTTCCTGGGTTCGGGCTCGCCACTCCTCTTTCGGTCTGAGCAAGATATACATCTCGGCGTTGTTGATCGGATCGGTGTGCGCTCCCACCTCTCCCCGGCCGATGCGCGAGACGACGCCGGTGATCTCCGGGATCTTCATCAGTCGCCGTTCAACGAGGAGCGTCGTCTTCGTACTCTCCCTGAGCGAAATCGATGGGGCCATCGTCAGCCGAAGCACCATCGTTCCCTCCTGCAGCTCGGGTGTGAACTCGGACCCCAGCTGTGGAAATACCGTGATGCCCACAACAACCATGACCAGAACCAGTCCGACGGCCAAGAACCGCTTCCGCACGAGGAATGTAATGACCGGTCGATAGATTGTCAGGAGAGAGCGCAGCACCCATATGTCGCCGTGGCCCCCGCTCCGCGCCCGCTTGGGTCTTCGCATGAGGAACGAGGACAACACCGGCGTGAGAAACACACCAAAAATCAACGAGCCTGTCATTGCGAGTGCGACCGTGTACGCGAGCGGACGGAACGTCTTGCCCTCGACCCCCTGCAGTGTGAACAGGGGGATAAAGACGATGATGATGATCACGATGGCGAAGGTGATCGGCCGCACGACTTCGGTGCAGGCCCGCCCGACCACGCGGACCACGGGTTCGGTATCCCGAGAATCGCGCAACATGCGATCGACGTTCTCGACGATCACCACACTGCCGTCAACCATCATGCCGATCGCAATCGCAAGCCCGCCGAAGGACATGAGGTTGGCGGAGATCCCGAACAATTTCATCCCGAGCATGGCGAAGAGCACGGAGAACGGGATGGCCATCGCCACGACAAAACTCGATCGGAATCCTCCGAGGAAGATGAGCAGGATAACAATCACAAGAACGATCCCCTCGAGGAGGGCGCGGCTCACCGTCTCGATACACGCCTCAACGAGCGTCTTCTGCTCGTAGTAGGGCACGATCTTGATGCCTTCGGGTAGAATCGCGTTGATCTCTTCCATCTTCTCTTCGACGCTGGCAATCACCGTTGATGAATTCGTGCCGAATAATTTCACGACCATGCCGGAGATGACCTCGCCGATACCATTGCGGGTCTGAACGCCGCGTCGGACGGCGCCGCCGACACGTACCACCGCCAGCTGCTTCAGGTAGACCGGTGTTCCGTCTTCGGTCTTAATAATGATGTTCTCGAGATCCTCGATCGAGGAGGCGAGACCCACCGAGCGGACGATATACTCCTCGGCGTTCTTCTCGATGAACTGCGCGCCAACGTTGAGATTGTTCGCGCGGATGTTCTCAACGACCTCGTTGATAGTCACTTCGTACTGAAGCAAGGCATTTGGATTGATGACCACGTGAAACTGTTTCTCGTAGCCACCGATGCCGAGCACTTCGGTGACCCCGGGCACCGTCTGGAGGTGAAACTTGATGAGCCAATCCTGGATGGTCCGGAGCTCCTCGAGGCTGTACGTCCCTGTCTCATCCTCGAGGTAGTAGAAAAGAATGAGTCCCATCCCTGTCGATATGGGCCCCATGATCGGTTCGCCGAAGCCTTCGGGAATCTGCTCGCGTGCCTCCTGGAGCCGCTCGTTCACGAGCTGCCGGGCAAAATAGATATCCGTGCCATCCTCGAAGTAGACGTTGACGACGGAGAGGCCAAAGTTCGAGACCGACCGGAT
Source organism: uncultured bacterium (assembly GCA_965372355.1). Lineage (GTDB taxonomy): Bacteria > Krumholzibacteriota > Krumholzibacteriia > WVZY01 > WVZY01 > CBDVBZ01. The sequence continues at coordinate 17,600 of CBDVBZ010000075.1, forward strand.
CTGTCTAACGGCCGGGAGTCCGTTCATCGAGACCTCGACCGGGT
>CBDVBZ010000076.1:0-17385 GCA_965372355.1 uncultured bacterium
GCGAGGAGGACGAAGAGGGCGAGGAGGACGAAGAGGGCGAGGAGGACGAAGAGGGTGAGGAGGACGGAAAGGACGAGGGGGATGAGAAGACAGATGGGGAATAGGGAAGAGGATCGATATGAATAACAAAGCACCGATCGAGTCCACCCTGTCGCTGAGAGACGTTGTCAAAACCTATGTCATGGGCGCCGATACAGTGCACGCCCTGCGTGGTGTGTCGCTGGATATCGCAAGCAACGAGTATGTCGCCGTTATGGGCCCATCGGGGTCGGGTAAATCAACGCTGATGCACATCATCGGTTGTCTCGATGTGCCGACATCGGGCACGGTCTCGCTACAAGGCGAGATGGTCGCCGATATGTCCGAGTCGCAGCTGGCGGAGATCCGCAACCGCCGGATCGGATTCGTGTTTCAGACGTTCAATCTTATCCCTCGGGCGAGCATCTATCACAACGTCGAACTCCCGCTGATCTACGGTGGCATGCGCAAGGCGGAACGCCGCAGACGAGCAGAGGAGGCGATCGACAGGGTCGGGCTTGCCGATCGTATGAAGCACAAGCCAAACGAGCTCTCCGGTGGCCAGCGGCAACGTGTGGCGATCGCCCGCGCACTGGTTTACAACCCTTCCATCATTCTTGCCGACGAGCCCACCGGCAATCTCGATAGCAAAACGGGAGACGAGATCATGGCGGTACTCGACGAATTGCACGCCGCTGGACAGACAATCATCCTCGTCACACACGAGGAGTACATCGCAAAGCACGCGCTACGGGAGGTGCGGTTGAAGGACGGTATGATCGAGACAGATATCGTACTGAGAAGAGACACGCGTGATCCACACTGAGGTTGAGCGGGTATGAGATGGCTGATTGATCTTGGCGAGGTGTTTCAGATCGCGCTCAGTGCCATCCTCGCCAACCGGGCGCGCGGTGCCCTGACGACTCTGGGTATCATCATCGGTATTGTTTCCGTGATCCTCACGATGACCGCTGTGAATGGTCTCCAGAACAAGTTTCGCGAAAGCTTCTCTTCGATCGGGACGGACGTCATATACGTGTCGCGTATGCCCTGGATCATCATGGATGACTTCTTCGCCTATCGCAACCGGCCCAATATCAAACTCCGGGAAGCCCGGGCGCTCGAAGAAAGGATGCGTGGAAAAGGCATCGTCAACCCCACCATGGGCACGCGGCGAGATGTGAAATACCGGTCGGAGACCATTGACGGCGTGACGATCATCGGTACGACCGAAAAGCAGATTGTCGTGGCCAGCGGTCGACCCGAGAGCGGCAGATTCATGATGGAGTCCGATATCACGTACAAAAAAAACGTGTGTGTCATCGGCGAGGCCATTCGCGAGGGACTGTTCGGCGCCGCGAATCCCATCAACAAGAAGATGAAGATCGGCCGCAGTGTGTTTCGGGTCATCGGTGTCATGGAAAAGCAGGGGGGGGCGTTTCTCGGGGGGCCGAACTTCGATCGGCAGATATTTGTTCCGATTACGTCGTATGTAAAGGCGTTTGGCGGCCAGCATGGACGGGAGGCGGTGAGTATTGCAGTGAAAGCGCGTTCGCACGAGGCGATGGAGGATCTCGAGTTCGAGGTTATCGGCGAGATGCGAAAGATCCGCAAGCTGCGGCCGACCGAGCCGGACAATTTTTCCATCAACAAACTGGATACTTTGGTGAACACGTTCAATGGCGTCATGGGTGTGGTGCTAATCGTGGGGTTGCTGGTGACCAGCATCTCCTTGTTTGTGGGCGGCGTCGGAGTGATGAACATCATGTTTGTGTCGGTCACCGAGCGCACCCGCGAGATCGGAATCCGCAAGGCCATCGGCGCCAAACGGCACAGCATTCTGCTCCAGTTTCTTTTTGAATCGTGCGCCATCTGCATGCTGGGCGGGGTCATCGGGATCATCCTGGCCTCGATACTGACCGCCGTGATCAACGCCGTGCTGATGCCGGCAAGTATATCGGTGCCGATTCTCGTTACTGCGGTACTGGTGTCCGTCTTCGTTGGCGCCATTGCCGGTCTCGTACCGGCTTTCAAAGGGGCAAGGCTCGATCCGATAGAGGCATTGCGCTATGAGTAGTCTCGTTCCTGAGTGTGATGACGATGCGTAATCTCGACACGCTCTTGATGTCTTTCCAGGGGATTGTCAGCAACAAGCTGCGGTCCGTCCTGACGCTGGTCGGGATCGTGGCGGGTGTGGCATCCATTATTGCTGTGATGACTGGCATTGCTGTTATCCAGTCCACGATGGAGAAGGAGATGAGTGTCCTGGGCACCCAGGTCTTTCAGGTTCAGAAGTGGCCGGTCGGTGGGTTCGGTTCGGCAGAAGATCGGCGCAAGGCGATGCGAAGGCCACCCGTTACGATCGAGAACGCCAATGCGATTCGTGAACAGGTCAAGTCCGTGGACATCGTGGGGGCCGAGCTTTGGGATTTTGGAATGGTTGCCGAATACCGGGGCGAGTCCACCAACCCCAACGTCACGGTTTGTGGCGGGACGCCCGAGTATCCACCGAACAACACGCACTATGTCGGGTTGGGCCGGAACATCTCGCAGATGGATGTCAGGAGCCACCGCAAGGTGGCTGTCATCGGGTATGCGCTCGGGCAGAAGTTCTTCCCCTTTACCGACCCGATCGGAAAGGTATTCCGCCTCGACGGGCGGAAGTATCAGATCATTGGCGTCTTCGATGAGAAGAAATCCGCGTTTGGGTCTCAGTACGACAATTACGCCCTGATCCCCATCACGACGTTTAAGGATACGTACGGCCCGGTGGATCAATTCGGATTTGCCCGCTCGGTGAACATCACCGTTCGGGCGAAGACGCCGGAGCTTATTTATGATGCCATCGAGGAAACCCGCCAGGTGATGCGGCGCGAACGGGGTGTTAGACCGCACGAAGAGGACAATTTTGACTTTTTCAACAGCGAGAGCCTGATCACCCAGTTCAACGAGGTCACCCTGGGTGTCAAGATTGCGGCGTTTGTGATAGGTATCGTGGCTTTGATTGTGGCCGGTATCGGTATCATGAACATCATGCTGGTGTCGGTAACGGAACGGACCCGGGAGATCGGCATACGCAAATCGGTCGGCGCGAAACCCCGGAGCATCCTCGCACAGTTTCTACTCGAGGCCGTCATCCTCTGCAATATCGGTGGTGTCGTCGGTGTCATGGTAGGGTTTGGCCTCGGGAACGTCTTCACGTTGTTCACATCCTTCGATGTCAATGTGCCGCTGGAATGGGCCGTTATCGGACTTGTGTTCTGCTCAGCCGTAGGAATCACCTTTGGCCTTCTGCCCGCCGTTCGGGCATCAAGACTCAGTCCGGTAGACGCACTTCGCTACGAGTAGGCTCCGCCTGAATGGATGCCGGTTGGGACACCGGTTCTCTACGACGGGAATTCGAAGGCGATCCGAAGGAGCAACCGGTTAGCTAACCCACCAGTTTCTGCGCCCTCGACAGATCTTCCTCTGCAACGGCGATTACGGCCGCCGTCTTCTTGGCTCTCGTAAACGCGGTGGCGTATGCGTACTTGACGTTGATCTTGGCGCGGCTGAGCTTTTCCATCGTCTTGGCGAGCGCGCCGGGTCGGTTCTTCAGCTCGATATAGAGCACCTGTTCGACGGTGAAGCTGTAGCCGATTTTGGCAATCTTGTGCTCGGCGAGATTGGGGTGGGTGACGAGGAGGCGGATGGGGCCTCGTTTAGCGGATGTGTCCGGTGCGGACAGGGCGAGCAGATTGACGCCCTCGTTGGCAAGGTCCCGACAGAGACGGGCGAGCGTGCCGGGTTCATTCTGGAGTTTCAGGTTCAGCTGTGTAGCTCTGGGCATACAAACCTCCAAGAGTATCTGAGAGTGAGTGCAAAGCCGGCTTTGTAAAAGGCACGGCTAACGAGACTGCTCCGCAAAAGCGGTCTGAGACGTCGCCTTCGACCAGTTCTTCTTACCGGGTTTGTCGCATCCATCCCAGCAGTACGTGCAAAGTTTTTCCTCGGGTAGACCGATCGCCTTGATCATGTCGTCCAGGCGCTGGTAGCGGAGCGATGTCAGCCCCATTTTCTGCCCGATTCGATCGACCATCGCGTGGTACTTGTCTGACGATTGATCGGTATATTCGGGAAGTTTCGAGTCGTCGCCGTTCTCCAACTCACTAAAAGCCCTTCTGCCGGCGAGATCGAGTTCGGAACGCGAGCGCGAGAAGTTGAGGAACTTGCACCCGTAGACGAGTGGTGGACAGGCGGGCCGCATGTGGACCTCCTTGGCGCCGTAGTCGTACATCCGCCGAATCGTGTCTTTGAGCTGGGTGCCCCGGACGATGGAGTCCTCGCAAAAGAGTAGCTTGTTGCCTTCGGTCAGCTCACGGATCGGTATCAGTTTCATCTTCGCGACGAGATCGCGGACTGTCTGGTCCTGCGGCATAAAGCTCCGCGGCCAGGTGGGTGTGTATTTGATAAATGGCCGGCAGTAGCGGACCCGCGAGCGGTCGGCGTATCCAAGCGCGTGCGCCGTACCCGAGTCGGGAATACCCGCGACGTAGTCGATCTCCACATCGTCACGATCGGCGAGGGCAGCACCGCATCGGTACCGCGTTGTTTCGACGTTGATCCCTTCGTAACTCGATGCCGGGTATCCATAGTAAACCCAAAGGAAGCTGCAGATTTGCATGTGAGGTCCCGGCGGGCTCTTTTGTTCGACGCCCTCGGGAGTGATGAACACGACCTCGCCGGGTCCCAGATACCGCTCCATCTCGCAGTCTAGATTCGGAAAGGCGCAGGTCTCCATCGTAGCCACATATCCTTCAGGGCTCTTGCCAATGGCCACCGGTGTTCGGCCCATCCGGTCTCTGGCCGCGTATATTCCATCCTTGGTGAGGACCAGCATCGAACACGAGCCTTCGATCATTTCCTGCGCATTCTTTATCCCGGCCACAAAGCTGTCTTCCTGGTTGATGAGCGTCGCCACCAGCTCGGTTGCGTTGATCTCGTTACCGATCATTTCCGCGAAGTGAGCTCTTTTCTTGAATGCGTTACGGGCGAGCTCGTCGGCGTTCGTTACCACACCGACTGTGGCGATTGCGTAGCTTCCGAGGTGAGAATTGATGAGAAGCGGCTGGTCCTCGTAGTCGCTGATGACACCGATACCCATGTTGCCCTTGAGCTTGAGGACATCTGACTCGAACTTGCTTCTGAACTGTGAATTCGTGATATCGTGAATAAACCGCGTGTAGCCGCCCTCGTCGATTGTAGCCAGTCCACCGCGCCGCGTCCCAAGATGGCAATGGTAATCCGTCCCGAAAAAGAGGCTGTTGATACAGTCTTTCTTAAACGCAGTACCGAAGAAACCACCCATCGTTGCTTCCTCTCGACAATGTACTTACTAGCAGAATGCGGAGTGTCTCGCCCCCCGCTGAAGAGGATTCATCGAGGTTGGTCGTCCGGCGGGAGGCAGAATATGGGAAAGAACCGAAGATATCACATCATCTCGTGGAAGTCCAGTGCCCGCCGGCGATGCGGTCCTACAGATCGACTCGTTCCATCTCGTCGGCCACGCGGAAGCCGCGCTCGTGGATTGTTCGACGTGCATCGCTATCTGGGCTCAATGCCGGATTGGTGTGATTGAGATGAATGAATCGCACCGTGGCACGTTGCTGCGTGGGGAGGTGCGCGAGTCTTTCCATCGAATGAGTAATGAAAGGGTGGGGAACCCCCGACATGTCCCGTCCGGGGATTTCAGTATCGGAAAAAAACGTGGCGTCGAGATAGGCCACGTCCACCGTCGGGATGATCTCTTCGATAAGCGATCCCTCCTCCGCCCATTCCTCCCAGCTGTCTATATCGGGGATGAACAGTACGGAACGGCTGGGGCCGGTGATGCGATAGCCCACGACTTCGGAGTATTCCTGTCTATGCGGTACGAGAAACGGCTCGATGCTGAGACGGTTGTTCAATCGGATGGGGGTTCCGGCGGCCAGCGGCTCAAGAACGATGTTTTTGTAGCGCACGAGCTGATCCCACGGCCCATTCTCACTCAGAAAGGTGTGCATCCTCGGCATCGCGTACACAGGGACATCCGATGCGCCCATGACCTCGTGGCCGAGATGGACGAGACCGGTGTAGTGGCCGATGTGTGCGTGTGTGAGAAAGATGCCGGAGAGCCCCGGTTTGCCCTCGACGGGTGCCACCTCGTCGAGCGAGTGAAGCTGGCTGGGGAAGTCGGGCGTGCAGTCGATCATCCAGCGCTGCGATGTCTTCGGGTCGACGATGGCAAGGCACACCACGCGGTGGGCAAAGGTCTCGTCGTCCCACCCCTTATGCTCCTTTGTTCCTGCCTGGGGGACGCCGCCGTCCTGCGCGATGCCGAGGACGACGAGATAGGGCTGTTCCTCGGAGGCGTGCGCGTCCGGTCCGAAGCCGCAAAGGCAAACGACGATCAGGAGCCTGAGAAGACGGGTCATTGCGGCAGGATATCGCCGCGTCCAGGGCGTGTCAAATTCATCCCGCGCCGGCAACCCGGTCAGCGGGTTCGGCGACGTCGATCTCACCGAGCACCCGAGACGGCGGTGCTTTTCTATTATTGCTAGCGACAGGCGGTTATCGACGTGAGTTCAAGTAATGGGTTCGGTGCTTCCGAGGCAGATCAATGCCGATCGAGCCTTTCCAGGACAGGCTGCTTTCGAAGGACGCCAGCCTGTCCCGGAAGGGTTGCAGCTGGTATGTGTAAGGGTGCCGCAAGGTCAGACTTGCGATTTCTTTTCGATCTTCGACCACGTGTCACGCAGGGCGACCGTCCGGTTGAAAACGAGGGACGTGGCAGTAGAATTGGCGTCGACACAAAAGTAACCGTGCCGCAGAAACTGCCAGGAGCTGCCCTGCTCCGCGTTCGCCAGACCGGGCTCGACACGGCATCCCTTCAATGCCTGCACGGATTTCGGGTTGAGGTGTGACTCGAAGTCCGAGTCTTCCTCCTCGTTCAGATGGGTGACTCTGAGCAGATGCTCGAAGAGCCACACCTCGGCCTCCACGGAATGATCCGCGGATACCCAGTGCAGCGTGCCTTTGACCTTGCGGCCATCGGGGGCCTCGCCACCTCTCGTGTCGGGATCGTATGTACAGCGGAGTTCGACAACCTCCCCGGTCCGCGGGTCTTTGACGGCGTGCTCGCAGCGGATCAGGTAGGCATGCTTGAGACGCACTTCGCGACCCGGCGCCAGACGGAAGAACTTCTTTGGCGGATCCTCGCGGAAATCGTCTTTCTCTATATATAGAGTGCGCGAGAAGGGAATCGTGCGGGTCCCCATTTCGGGATCCTCCGGGTTGTTCACCGCGTCAAGCAGCTCGACCTGGTCCTCGGGATAGTTGTCGATCACAACCCGCAGTGGTTTGAGGACCGCCATCACCCGCGGGGCCCGCTGATTCAGATCCTGCCGCAGATGGTGTTCGAGGAGCGCGATGTCCACTACGCTGTCTTTCTTGGCAACACCGATGTGATTGCAAAAACTCCGGATAGACCGCGGCGTGTAGCCGCGCCTCCTCAAGCCCGACAACGTCGGCATGCGCGGGTCGTCCCAACCAGTGACATGTCCCTTGTCCACGAGCACCTTGAGCTTTCGCTTGCTCATCACGGTGTGGCTGAGGTTGAGACGCGCAAACTCGATCTGTTGAGGATGGTAAACACCCAGTTCGTCCAGAAACCAGTTGTACAGTTCCCGGTTGTTCTCGAACTCTAGTGTGCAAATCGAGTGTGTAATACCCTCGAGCGAGTCCGACAGACAGTGTGCGAAATCATACATCGGGTAGATACACCACCCGTCCGCGGTTCGGTAGTGATACGCGCGACGAATGCGGTATATCAACGGGTCACGCATTTGCATGTTTGGCGACGCCATGTCGATTTTCGCGCGCAGAACGAACGAACCGTCCTCGAATTCGCCCGCGCGCATACGTTTCAAAAGTCCCAGACTCTCCCCAGCCGGGCGGTCACGGTAGGGGCTGTTCCTGCCGGACTCTGTTACCGTGCCCCGGTATTCGCGGATTTCCTCCAGGCTCAGCTCGCACACATACGCCTTGCCCTTTTCGATGAGCTGCTCGGCGTACTGATAAAGCTGCTCGAAGTAATCGGATGCGTGATAGAGCCGATCGGCCCAATCGAACCCGAGCCACCGGACATCCGATTTTATCGACTCGACGTACTCGATGTTCTCCGTGGTCGGATTGGTGTCGTCGAAGCGGAGATTGCACAGGCCGTTGTTCTCGGCGGCGATGCCAAAGTTGAGACAGATCGACTTGGCGTGCCCGATGTGAAGATACCCGTTCGGCTCGGGTGGAAACCTCGTGTGTACCCGGCCACCGTACTTGTTGGTCTCGAAATCGTCCGCCACAATGGTGCGGACAAAATCGAGGCGGGGCACGAACGCTGCCGACTCCACGTCGCGTACGGGTCCCTGAGACTCTTTGCTGCGACTCTCGTTATCAGGTTTTCTCATCACTGGCTGGCCTCACCATTAGGATTCTATACACCGGCGGCACGGCTCGATGATTCTAGCATATCGCATCCGGTACCTCGGAGTCTTTGCTTCTTTTTCGACAGTGTCGACCCGGGTCCGCTGCTTCCCGCCAGCGACTTTGTATGAACACCCGTGGCAACATACCCCCAAACGCCAAAAGCACCGAACATTCATCCGGTGCTTTTGGTGTGTGCCCGCGTTATTGACGAATCGCCGGGGCTCGATCCTCCGGTCGCGACCCCGGTGAAGGAGGCCTATTTGAGCAGGATGGCCTTGACGGTGCGCGTTTCTTTGCTGCTGCTCAGACGCAAGAAGTAAACGCCGCTGGGAAGGTTGTCGGCGACGAACGTCGCGTGGTGCTCGCCGGCCTCCTTCCAGCCGTTGATGATCGTGCCTACTTTCTGTCCTGCGACGTTGAAGACGTGCAGACGCACGACACCCGCTTCGGGCAGATAGTAGCTAACCCGGGTTGACGGGTTGAATGGGTTGGGACCGATGATATCGAGCGCCCACGGGGATGGGCCCTTCGCGCCTCGTGCCCGATAGCCGTCGGAAAGTGTCGTCATGAACAGGACGATGAGATCCTCTTCCATACCGGTCAGCCCGAGATCACCCAATTCATCGCTGTTGACGTTCACTGGCACCTCCGGAGGCGGCCAGTCATTGACGTCCCTTGTGTTGTAGAAGTGGACGATGTCCTTGAGTGACTTGAAGACGCCGTTGTGCGTGAAGGCCTTCGGGAACCCGTTGCCGGGTGCTTTGGCCACATTTCTCAACGTCGGGACCTTCTGCTTGCCGTAATTCTCTTCGGCCATGGCCACCCAGACCGGGTCACCGGTGGTCTCCAGGAACGCCCCCAAGCCCAGGTCTACCCAGTCAGCGCCCATCGGGTTGATGGGCTCGCCATCGATATACACCTCGTCCATTCTGTAGAATGGGTTCTCCGGGTTTTTGGGTACGCCCAGGTTATCGAAGCTGTAGTCGGTAAATAGCGGTGGCTTCTCCGTCGTACCAACGACATACGGATCGAGAACGTGGCAGAGCGCGCACATCCCTTTACCCTCATCGTTGAAGAGCGCAAGACCCTTGAGCTCGTCCATGGTCAACCCCTTGCCGGCATAGGTTTGCCAATTGCCCATGTCGATCTCGGTCACATCCATTCCGGACATGGTGGCACGGCGCCAGAACATGTCGAACTTGGATGAGAACGCGTTGACCTCGTTGGAAGCCTCATACGCCTCAATCGATAGACCGATACGACCGTAATTCTCGTTGATGTCCTCGGGGGTCGCGTAACTAATCGGTTCCCCCCAGACCATCTCCCAGAGGTCGGCGTATTTTGAGTCGGCCACCTTTTCCAGAACGGCCATCTTGCTGGGATTATTCTGTTCCACCGGGTTGAGGAACGGGCCCAGCGCCTGATCGGCGGCGGGATTGCCGAGCACCCAACCGGTGGCCCGTCCATCCCAGAAGTTGCCACCGATAAAGAGCCCCTCACCCTCATCAAAGTGGAATACGGGAGAGGTGGTGGCATACGCCGCGGTGGGCGGTTTGCGATTGCCGAAGCGTTGTGGGACCGCGCCGCGGTATACGGCACCGTGTGCATTGATCCCGGGGATCGCACCGGTAAACCCCATGCTCGGTGCGTGGCATCCAGCGCACGCCATGGAGCCTGGCTCGGAGAGCTTGTCAAAGAACAGTTCCTTGCCCAGTTTCTCCATCGGTGACAGCATGTCGTCCCGTGCCACCGCTGAGCCAACGGCTACAATTACTACTACGACAGCGAGTACGATGCTTCTCGTAATCATCATCTAAGCCTCCCTTCAAAGATTGACTGTCAGAAAGTTCATTCGGCACATAGCCGAATCAGATTGACTTACCGGGAACATTCGGAGTGTTTGGTACAGAACTCGGACGGATTCTGTGGTCTTGGTCCTCCCTTCAGTGCAGGAGGCAACACAGGTGGGGGCACCTCGTCGTCACCACAGCAAGCAGGACCATCAGAATGTGTGAAGACTCGGCCGGGAACACCCACCGTGTGGGTTATTGGGGGAAATCGTGCTGCACTCTTTGTATCACATTTTCGGCTCGAAGTCAAGAATCAATGCGTTTGGCATCATTGACGTCATCGATGTGTTAGCGAATGAGAGGTATCGACACCCGAGCTGGCCCTACGCCGACCATCAGACCCTCAGTGATCGCAAAACAGAATTGTTCGCCCTTCTGTTTGCCGGGGGTAGGAGTGATGCTCGGTTGCAGGACTATTCGTTCCTCTTCCTTTTCTTTGCTTCGGTCATGCAGTAGATGCCGCCTTTGAGACCCGCTTTGAAGCACCCGCCGCAGGACTTGCACTTCGCCGGGGATGTGTCGCCCCGTCTCCAGCGTTGCGCCAGATCCGGCTCCAAAATGAGGGGGCGGGCCATGGCGACGTAATCAATCCCTTCTTTCTCTATCGTATGTTCCACGATATCGTAACTGCGATACCCCCCGACGACCATCACCGGGCAATTGACCGCGTTCTTGATCTTCCTGGCCAGTGGCAGATGGTACGCTTCCTGTTTTCGTTTTGTGATCCTGCGCCGTGCCGGGGTCTTCTTGCCGCTGGCCGACGTACCTCCACTGACCTCGATGGCGTCGATGCCTTCCTTGTCGAGCATTTTGGCCACGCGCACGGCGTCCTTGCGGGTCAGACCGCCCTCCAGAAAATCGGACCCGTTGAGTTTGATCATCACCGGGTAATCATCGCACGTTGCCTCGCGCACCGCGCGGTACACCTCCCTTAAGAATCGAGAGCGCTTCCTGATGCCGCCGCCGTATTTGTCGGTGCGCCTGTTGAGCAGCGGGGAGAGAAACTGATTGATCAGGTAGCCGTGGGCGCCATGAAGCTGGACGGCATCGAAGCCATACGCCCGGGCGCGGTGCGCCGCGTCGCCAAACGCGGCCACGATCTCCTCGATGTCTTTCTTGGACAATTCCTGTGGGAGCTCGGGAAACTGCTCTGATTGCACCGCGGAGGGTGCCAGGGGCTGCCGACCGGCATGCTCCGTGTCCGTTTGGCCACCGGCGTGCACGAGCTGTATACAGATCGATCCGCCGTCGTCGTGGACGGCCTCGGTAAGGGCCCTCATCTCTGAGGCAAAATCATCCGTGTGTATACCCATCTTGCCGATGTGTTGCTTGCCCTCCGGTCTGACGAAGGCGTATCCGGTGATCGTCAGGCCTATTTCTCCCCGCGTGAGGTTTCGATAACACTCGGTGAGCTTGTCCGTCGGTCGTCCGTCATCATCGCACATCCCCTCCCAGGTCGCCGAACGGACGAGGCGGTTGCGCAGTGTCATGCCCTTGATGGTTGTCTCTTCGAACAGAGTCGCCATGATGTTCCTTCCTGTGAGCCCCTTATTCTATCGTCGTCCGTTCCGATCCTAAACAGGAAAACGCGGCGTTTCTTGAGAATTGTCAGGATTGACAAATGTCCTGTTTTCAGTGTTATACGGGGTGTAGTATGATGGCATCGACCAGTCAGTTAACCTACCTAACACTTTCGAAGCGGGAGTCGATCCATGGCCGTTTCACCCCAGACCCATGTTGAGGAAGATGTTTGGATCCCGACCAGCTGTGGACAATGCTACTGCATGTGCGGCATCAAGGTGCGCCGCCAGAACGGTGTCATCACCGAGCTTGCCGGCAACCCGGACGCGCCCACCGGGCGGGGTCATATCTGTGTGAAAGGCCTTGCCTCACAGCAGCTACTCTACGACCCCTATCGGGTGAATTATCCCATGAAGCGTACCAATCCCGAAAAAGGGCTCGGGGTCGATCCGAAGTTCGTGCGCATCTCCTGGGATGAGGCGCTCGAGATCATTGTCCAGAAGCTGCAGGAGTGCCAGGAACGCGATCCGCGCGGGGCTTTCTTTCAGGCGACGACGACGCAAGCCTCAGAGATCCGTTTCGGGGTCATCGGTTTTATGAAGGGCTTCGGTACCCCCAACTACTGGGTGTCCGGCGGTGGCTTGCATTGCGGCAACGGCGCCCACTTCATGAACGGCATCATGCACGCGTCCTGGTCGATCATCCCCGACTTCGCACACTGCAACTACGCATTGAACTTCGGCTGCTCGAAGGGGCATGGCGCCGGCCATGTGGCCGTTCAGAACGCCACGCAGGTCGCCGACGCCCGGGCGCGCGGCTTCAAGAACGTGGTGTTCGATCCGTTTCAGAGCTCGCAGGCATCGAAGGCCCACGAGTGGGTACCGATTCGTGTGGGTACCGATGGCGCGCTGGCCCTGGGGCTCGTCAACTCGCTTCTCAACGAGCACGGCATATACGACAAAGAATACCTGATGTACAAGACCAATGGCCCGTACCTGATCCGGCCGAGCGACGGACGCTACATGCGTGACAAGCGGACCGACAAGCCGCTCGTGTGGGACGTGGTCGATAACAAGCCCAAGATCCACAACCACCCGTCTGTGACGCGGGTCGAGTACGAGGACGAGGCCCACGAGGTCGCGCTCACCGGCACCTACGCGGTCGATGGTACCGAGTGCCGTCCGGCCTTCGATCTCCTGAAGGAGCATGTCAAGAAGTACACACCCGAGTACGTCGAGAAGATCACGTGGGTGCCGGCGGCTACGGTGAGCCGTATTGCCAAAGAATTTGGTGAAGCGGCCGAGATCGGATCGACGGTCACCATCCAGACCAGCAAGGGTCCCAAGCAGGTCCCCAAACGTCCGGTGGCGACACACTTCTTCCGCGGTGCCCAGGGCCACACGAACTCGGGCTGGACGTGTCTGTCGATCGATATGGTCAACCACATGGTGGGCGCCGCCGATACATACGGGAGTGCAATGGGGTTGGGAGCAGCGGTCAGCAGCGGTTACGAAGAGACCGGCAAACCGTACCAGATACCGTATCCGTGTCCGGACGGCCTGCTGGTGGCCGGGGCGTGGGTATACGACCATAAGCCGTACCCGATGCGCGTGCCCAAGGCTCCGACCCGGCTGGATCTGCACGACATGTTTCCGACATCGATCTACAACGCATTCACCATTACGGACCCCAGATGGTTCGATATGCTGGAACGCTTCAACATCCCGTACCGGCCGGATGTCATGATCAACTTCGGTTCCAATTCCGTGATGACGATGGGCAATTCGGAGACCGTGACGGAGAACTTTTTGAAAAAGTTCAACTTCATCTTCTCCTTCCAGCTCTACATCACCGAGTTCGAAGAGGCGGTGGCGGACATCGTGCTGCCCGACGCCTGTTTCCTCGAACGCTACACGCCCGCGGTGAGTTTCCCGTCGACGTTCTCGCACCCGCAGGGTGAGGATGATTGGGGATGGACGATCCGTCAGCCGGTCGTCGAGCCTTTGTTCGAGCGGCGTGATTTCAACCAGGTCATGCTCGATATCTGCAAACGCCTTGGCATTCACGGCGATTTTTACAAGGGACTCAACGATTCGATCGGCGTGCGCTACGGCGGAGAGATGGACGAGAAATACAAACTAGTAGAGGATGGAAGCGTGTTTCACACGTGGGAGGATATCACGGACCGTCTGCTCAAGGACCGTTTTGGCGAAGAGCACGGTCTCGAGCACGTCCGCAAGACCGGCGTGTTCACGTGGCCCAAGAAGAAGGAGGACATCTACTGGAAGTGGTTCAACCCCTCCCGGGTGCCTGTCTACTTCGAGTATTTTATCGACTCCGGCGAGCAGATCGACAAGCTGTGGAATGAGTACAACGGCAAAGACTTCTTCGACTTCGACTGGTCGCGGTTCAAGGCGCTGGCGGACTGGTATCCCTGTCCGACGCACACCGAAGACAACCCGGAATACGACATGCACACGTTCTACTGGCGCGCGGTCATGCACTGCAACTCGATGACCCAGCAGAATCCCTATCTCGACGAGTGTTCGCAGGAAGACCCGAACGTGTACGCCGTGCAAATGCATGTAAAGACGGCCGAGGAGAAGGGAATTGCCGACGGTGACAAGGTCTGGCTGGAAAACCCGCAGGGTCACCGCGTCAAAGGCTGGGTGTCGCTGAGCGAGGGGATCGAGCCTCATCATCTGGCCATCGCCGCCGTCGCGGGCCACTGGGGCAAGTACATGCCCATCGCCAAGGGGAAGGGAACCTTCTTCAATGACCTGGTGGAGATGGATCTGGAACACACCGACCCGCTCACGTTCAATCAGGACATCTGTGTTCGGGTAAAGATCTACAAGGCAGAATAACGAACGGGATGAATCAGGACGTCGCACAAGAGTTACGAACGGAGTTAGACATGCCACGCTACGGAATGGTCATCGATCTCAAGAGGTGCTACGGGTGTTACGCCTGCAGCATGGCCTGCAAGACGGCGAACCACACACCACCGGGTGTGTTCTGGGCCCGCGTCCTCATGAGTGAGGTAGGCTCATACCCCAATGCCGTCCGGCAAGCGCTTCCAGTGCTTTGCATGCAGTGCGAGGAGCCATCGTGTATGGAAGTGTGTCCAACGGGTGCCACGCAGAAGAGGGAAGACGGGGTCGTAATCGTGGACAAGGACCTGTGCATGGGTTGCAAGGCGTGCATCATGGCGTGCCCCTATGGCGCGCGGTATAGCGTGGACGAGTGGGAGAGCTATTTCCCCGATGGGCTCCCATTGTCGCCGTTGGAAGAGTTTCAGAAAAAAGAATGGGAAGAGAAATCGGGTTGTGGCGTGGCGACGAAATGTGATTTCTGTGTGGACAGGGTCGCCGAAGGAAAGGAACCGGCCTGTGTGGAGGTGTGTCCCGCCAAGGCACGGATCTTTGGCGACCTCGATGATCCCAACAGCGAAGTATCGATCCTCATCAAAAAGGAACGAGGACAGGTGTTGAACCCGGAACTGGGCAACAAGCCAAAGGTCTACTACCTCCTCCCGAGGTAGCCGCACGGAGGAGAGGTATTATGGATCCGAAAGTCAATGGTCAGCTGCAACGCGAGTGGGGTTGGCTGATTGCCGTCTACTTGTTTCTCGGAGGCGTCGGGGGCGGAGCCTACACGATTGCCGCCATCAACAGCTTTCTGGGAGAGAGCCTCGAGTTGTCTACGACCGTGGGGTTGTGGATCGCATTTCCGGCGCTGCTTGTCGGGACCGTCTTCCTCATTCTGGATCTGGGTTCACCGAGTCGTGCTGTTCTAGCCGGCAAGAAACCGGTGACATCCTGGATCGCGCGTGGCACGTGGATCATCTCTCTTTTTATGGGGCTGTCGCTTCTACACCTCGTGCTTCACCGGTTCACGAGTGTCGCCGAGACGGCCGGTGGACAGAACGTCATGAACACAATCGCCGTTTTGGGAATCATGTGTGCCATCGGGACGATGGGCTACACCGGCATTCTTCTCGGCGCGTCCAAAGGGATACCGTTCTGGCGCACGGGTGTCGTACCGGTGATTTTTGTGATCTCCGCTGTGGTGACCGGCCATTTTGCGATCATGCTCGGTGTGACGTTGTTCGGTCAGACCGCCGCCACGCTGGAGCCGCTGCGGACGATGGCTCTGGAAGCGGCTATACTGGTCGTCCTCGAGGTTCTGGCCATCCTGTTTTTTCTGCAGGCGGCGTTCCGTCAGCCCGACTCGAGGGAATCGGCCGAGCGTATTCTGCGCAAGCGCATGTTTGTCGTCGGGTACTTCGTTCTGGGTCTGGCGGTGCCGCTCATTCTCATGGTGCTCGTGTATCGCTCCTCGGCCGAAGCGGGGGTTGGTGGCACTTTCGCGGCCGTGGCGTTCGGTGCGGTGCTCGGCCTCGTTGGCGGTCTGATCCTCAGGCAGGCGGTCTTGAGTTGCGGCGCCTTGCCGACGCTCAACATGGCGGGTTTCGAGTTTCGCCGGATTCACCGGCCCAAGGTGCCAAAAGCGGGTATCGGCATGCTCCCGCCCCGGTGATACGATATACCTGCGAACGCGCCGCTTTTTCCGTATACTCTAAGTAAGTCCAAATCAGTGGAGCTGACTATGGGTCAACCAGACAGACAGCCCAGGGCCGTGAAGTACGTGCGCGCGGATCGTATCTCGACGGGGGATGAGAGGGCACGCCCGGAGGAAGAGAAGGTCTGCGTCGTCCAAGAGACGGCCGTGATGATCGATGTCGAAGGCGTGGAGACGTATACGCTTTTGTGTACGCCAACGGATACACTGGCGATGGCGGTGGGCTTTTTGTTTACCGAAGGTGTCATCGAGCGCATGGCCGATATCGATGTTCTCAAGGAGTGCGATGACGATACCGACACGATCCGTGTTCGGCTGACCGGCAAGGTGCCACGGATCATGGATGCCGGCCGTAACCTGCTGATCGCAACGTCGTGCGGTCTGTGTGGCAGCGAGAATCTGAAGGAACGGGTCGATGCGTTGCCCGCCGTTGGGGATGCGTTCCGGGTGGAGGCGGCGCTGTTGCGCTCCGTCTACGGTGCTCTCCGAAAACGACAGACTCTGTTCGAGGCTTGTGGGGGTACGCACGCGGCGGCGGTGTTCGATGAGAACGGACGGGTTCTCGCCAGTGCCGAGGATGCGGGTCGCCACAACGCGCTCGACAAGGCGTTTGGTAAGTGTCTGCTGGAAGGGATTGCAACGGCCGGCCGTGGTGTGGCGCTTACCAGCCGGCTCAGTCTGGAGATGGTTGGCAAGTGTGCGCGGGCGGGCGTAGAATTGATGACCGCCGTATCCGCGCCGACATCGTTGGCGATCGACGTGGCGAACAAGTGTAACATCACGCTTTGTGCGTTCGTGCGCGAGACACGGGCGACCGTGTTTACACATTCCGAACGCGTGGCCGGCATGCGAGAGTGATCCAGCGTTTCGTTCCGGCGATTCCCCGGGCAAAGGACGCAAGTCTGCGAAAGGA
>CBDVBZ010000077.1:0-17343 GCA_965372355.1 uncultured bacterium
AAGATGGTTCGGGATCTGGCAAAGAAGATGTTGGATAATGGGATCAAACCCGAGCTCGAGGCGTTCGATCTCGGTATGGTCAACTACGCGCACTACCTCATCGTCAAGAGACTCGTCACACCGCCCTACTATTTCAATATTATCCTCGGCAACATCGCCAGCGCGCAGGCGAACATGATGTCTCTCGGTCTCATGGTCAATGAGCTTCCTGAGAATTCCATCTGGGCCGCGGGAGGTATTGGCCGATTTCAATTGAGCATGAATGTGATGGCGATCATCGCCGGCGGAGGCATTCGTATCGGATTGGAAGACAATATCTTCTTTGATGACGACCGAACGCGCCTGGCGACAAACAGAGAGTTCATCGAACGTATCCTCGTGATCACGGAAGCCGCAGGATTAACACCATACACACACCAGGAGACCCGACAGCTTCTCGGTGTGGACTAGACTGTCGTTTGCTGAGATGACGGGAACGGCAAAAAGATTTCACGACAAGATTCGGCATGGTCTCGTGCTTGTTGCCCTACAGGATCGCCTCGAATCGATAGGGTTCAACATTCGTCCCTTCTATTGGATGAAGGAGGGGGCGTGTTTTGATGCGCTGCCAGAGTTCAAGGATGACTCGGGGGAGTACTCGTTTGAGTTCTTCGGTGACGAAGAGATGGGGACGATAGGTGTGACGGAGGAACGAGGGGACAACGTGGAGTCGTACCACGCGTGGCTGAAAGAGGGGAACAAGTGCTTTGGCATCAAGCATCGCGGAAACATCGTCGCCTACAATTGGGCCGCTTTTGGTGAGGTCCCTCATCCATGGGCGAACGGATACCATATGAAGGACAACGAGGTCTATTTGTTTCACATGTACACGATGAAGCAATACCGGGGGAAAAAGATGGCACCCTATCTGCGAACGGCTTCCTACAGGGCGCTCAGGGAAATGGGCCGCGACACGTTCTACAGCCTGACCTCGGCCTTCAATAGACCCGCCATCAAGTTCAAACGCAAACTGAACGCAAGACCTCTCAAGTTGGGTCTATATATTCAGTTATTCAAGAAATTTAGCTGGCACTGGACGCTCAAAGAATATAAAGACTGACAACGCACCGCCTCTCCCTCCAGAATAGACCGTCCCACAGCCCGGTCCAAAATGAAGACAGTGATTCGATCCGATAGCCGCCTGCTCTCGCTCGACGCGTTCCGCGGGATCACGATCATCGGGATGATCCTTGTAAACAATCCCGGTAGCTGGCGGTATGTCTATCCTCCGCTGCGTCATGCCGCGTGGCACGGGTGGACGCCCACCGATTTTATCTTTCCGTTCTTCCTCTTCATCGTCGGTGTTGCCATGACGTTTTCGTTTGGCAAGCGCGTCGAATTGGGGGATGGCAAACGGCGTCTCTTTCTTCATGTCGCAAGAAGGACAATCATTATCTTCGCACTGGGGATGCTGCTCAATCTCTACTGGCACTTCGACTTCGCGACCGTACGGATCCCGGGTGTGCTCCAGCGGATCGCCTTCTGCTATCTGTTTGCGGCGGTTATTATGTTGAGCTTGAGTCGCCGGTGGCAGGTCGTCGCCACGATCGTTCTGATAGTGGGTTACTGGATGGCACTCAAGCTCGTCCCCGTTCCCGGTTATGGAGCCGGCTGTCTGGATCCTCAGGGCAATCTGTGCTGGTACATCGACAGCAAGCTTCTGGCAGGTCATACATGGAGAGGCGCGCCGGTTGCCGGGTTCGATCCCGAGGGCATTCTGAGTACGTTTCCGGCTGTGGTGACGACAATGCTCGGTGTATTCACCGGCTATTGGCTGCGTTCGGAACGCGCGCCGCTGGAGAAGGTGTCGGGTATGTTCATCGCGGCGAACGCCTGTCTCGTACTGGGTGTTGTTCTCAACATATGGCTGCCGATCAACAAGAACTTGTGGACGAGCTCCTACGTGGTCTTCATGGCGGGCATGGCGCTCCACTTCCTGGGGCTCTGCTATTGGACTATTGACATAAAGGAATACAAGAAATGGGCACAGGTGTTTGTCGTCTACGGGAGCAATGCGATCGTCGCCTTCGTGACGCTTTCGGCGTTTGGCAAGACGTTTGCCATGTGGACGATCAGACAAGCCGATGGGGGAGAGCCGTCTCTGAAAGCGATCATCTACAATAGAGCACTTGCACCGTGGGCCGGCGACTACTTTGGTTCTTTATTGTTTCCCATTGCCATGATTATAATCTGGTATGGATTTCTTCTCGTTCTGTACAAGAAGAAGATCTTTCTCAAGGTGTAACCGCAGCGTTGCATGGGCCGGTTGGTGCAGACGCCTGGAAGGCGCAGCACAACCGGCCATCGGATGGCGGAGTGAGTTTGGTGAAAGAGGTGGGTTCTGTGACGAAGGAGAACGACTCGAACCACTATGACGTACCCTCTCAGGTACCCGTTCTGCTGTTGAAGAGCACGGTCCTTTTCCCTATGCAGGTTGTTTCCGTGCAACTCGTGTTGAAGCCCAACCGGAGCCTGCTCGAGGATTACGTTGACAAGGACGAGATTATCGGCGCGGGGCTGTATGTTGATCCCGAGGGCTCCTATGTCCGTTCGAATCTGTGCACGACCGCTGTCGCTTGCCAGGTGCTCAGCCGGATGCGGATGCGTCACGGCGCTACGCAGGTTGTGTTGCAGGGGCTCCGCCGTGTCTTACTCAAACGGCTCGCGTCGGCGCGTCCCTACTTCAAGGCCGATGTGGAGCGTATTGAGGAAACCGGTGGGGACAGCTCGCATGCCCACGCCCTGGCGACGGATGTGAGCCGGCTCGTCGAGGACCTCGTCCAGGTCAACGAGCGATACACGGAAGAACTGGTCAAGATGGTACACCTCAATATCGAGAATCCGTCACAGTGTGCGGATCTCATCGCTCATATGATCCAGTTCAGTTATGTAGAGAAGCGCATGTTATTGGAGATGGCGGATGTGCCGGAGAGATTGTCGTTGTTGGCGAAATGCCTGCGGCGTGAGATCTCTCGGTCGCAGGTAACGCAGGAAGTTCGCGCCAAGACGAGGATCTCTCTCGATCGTGGCCAGAGAGAGGTGTTTCTGCGGGAGGAGCTCAAGGTTATTCAAGCCGAGTTGAACGAGTTTGATCCGGCCGAAACGGAGATAACCGAACTCGGAGCAAGGATAGAATCCGCGGAGCTGCCGCCGCTCGTGGCCGAGGCGGTCATGCGCGAGGTGTACCGGCTCCGCAGCGGCGAAATACGCGCGATTGAAGGTTCGTCGATCCGCGCGTATGTCGACTGGGTGCTCGAGATGCCGTGGAACAAAAAGACAAAGGACCGCTATGATCTGAGGCTTGCCCGGCGAATCCTCGACAATCGTTATTATGGTCTCGGCAATGCGAGAGACCGACTGCTCGAATTTCTCGCCGTGAGAAAGCTCGGCGGCAAATCCGCCAAACCTGTCCTCGGCATCATGGGCCCCCCGGGCACCGGCAGATCCAGCCTCGCCGCCACCGTTGCCAACATCCTGAATCGCCACCTGGTGCGAATTCCCGTACACGGTGTTCATGACGAAGCGGAGATCCGTGGTCAGCTCCGTACCAACGCAGCGGCGCGGCCGGGCCGGATCCTCGATGGTATGCGGCAGGTGGAGGCGTGCAACCCGGTCATCCTCATCGATGATCTCGACAGGCTCGAGGCCGGCTTCGGAGATCCGGAGTTAGCCATACTGGAGGTGCTCGATCCCGCGCGCAACTGTCGGTTTTACGATCTCTATCTTGGGGTGCCGTTCGATTTATCGGACGTGTTGTTTGTCGTCACCGCAAAGGTGGCCGAAGAGCTCCCGGAGGCACTCTGGGATTTTATGCATGTTATCGAACTATCGGGATACACCGAGGGTGTGAAGATGGCCATTGTCCGCGAACGGGTTTGGCCGTCTGTTCTCGAGGAACACGGGTTGTCAGGCTATAGCATCAGGCTGACAAACGCGGCGGTGAGGAGAATCATTCAGCGATACACGAGGGAGGCGGGTGTTCATGCGCTGAAGATTCATCTCGAAACAATCTGCCGCCGCGTCGCGGTGAAAGTCGCCTCCGGCAGGTCCGGCCGTCTCTCAATAAGCACGAGGAACCTCGAGAAGTATCTCGGCAAACCGTTCTACACCGAAGAGAACACACACGGCTCGTGGATCGGTGTAGCGACCGGTCTCGCCTGGACCGAGACGGGCGGGAACATCCTGACCATCGAGGCGTTGCTCATGCCGGGCGAGGGGACGACACTCGTCACGGGGTTGTTGGGCGAGGTGATGCAGGAGTCGGTGAGGATTGCGCTTTCCTACGTGCGTTCCCGTGCAGAGGAGCTGGGTATTCCAGAGGAGCGTTTGAAGGGGACGGACATCCACGTTCACTTTCCCGAGGGGGCCATTCCAAAGGATGGACCCTCGGCGGGTATCGCCGTGGCGACGGCGATCGCGTCGCTCCTGTCGCGGCGCCCGGTGCGTCAGGATGTCGCCATGACGGGAGAGATTTCATTAAGGGGTTGGATACTGCCAGTCGGAGGGATACGCGAGAAGGTCCTGGCGGCTTATCGGGCCGGTATCCGCCATGTCATCCTGCCGAGGGGCAACGAGAGCGATCTGATGGAGGTGCCCAAGGATGTGTTGAGCAAGATGCATCCCCATTGGGTAGAGGAGGTCGTCGAGGTCTTTCGGATTGCGCTCGAAAAGAAGCCTGCACGAGGCAACAGGCGGCGTTGAATGACCGACGGATCAATGCCGCAGTAGGCGCCGCCGCTGGTGTGTTGATGGGTGGCGCAATGCGCAGAAACCGTCAGAGAAAGCAGAGGCTACAGCGATCGAACGAGTTGAGCCGTTTTCAACTCCACCAAAGCCAGGTCATCGTCGTGCGGCCGGCCCGTGATATCTCCCAGCCTGCCATCGACGCTTGCTTCTTTCCACACGTGAAACTCGCCCACCTCGTACCATTCATCCTTCACGTCAAAGCCGAGGTGCTCGAAAAACTGTCGGATATATTTCCCCGTGGGGAGTGCTTCGTTCAATCCACAGTGAGGACCGGAGTACGTGCAGAACACCAGCGCGTTTTTGTTGATGAGCTTTGGAGAGGCCAGAACGACTTCACCCGCACGTCGATACCGTTTGTCGTTCTCCTCGATGAACTCGAGTACTTGCCGCGGTGGTAGAGCGTGGAGGATAGGTGTACCGAAACAGACCAGGTCATAGTTGTAAAGATCTTCCTCCATGGCTTGCTCGATTCTCTTGATGGTCACGCTCTTTCCCGCGCGTTCGATGCCCTTCTTGATCGCGATGGCAACCTTCTCGGTATTGCTTGTCTTTGACAGGTAGATAATCAACGCGTTATCCATCCTGAGGACCTCCTCCGCGATCCGCTTAGCCTTGAAAAGCCTCCGCTGCCACAGCCGTATTTGTCCCGGTTTCTGCAGCTTCACCGCGCATTTCAGGAAGAATCTAAAGAGTCTGGCTTTGAGCGTCACTTGCCGGCTCCTGAAGAACTAATCTCAGAGGCGCAATCTAGCGTTTGCCGATTACGAACTCGATCGTCTTCGCATGCTCGTCTTCCACGTAGATTTCGATTCTTCGCTCTCCCGGTGTGTCACCGGGGTCGTTATTGTATGCGCGGAGATAGTAGCCATTTGTCACCGTAGTGGTATTCGATTCCCACCCCTGGTCGCCCTGTGCGTTCGTTCGTGGCTGTCCACTGCCGCTCATCGGGCCGTCGGGGGAGTACTCAATCGCGTAGGTTGTAAATGGATCGCCCGTGGCCTCGATCGTATACCCCCACTTGAAGCCCTGGGTCCGCATCGGGATCGTGGTTGTTTCCTTGTAAACGTAGTATGAGCCGCCCGATCGCTTCTTCAGGTATCCGAACTTTATACGGTATTCCGGGTTCTCTGTCTGGGGCTCCACTTCGGATGTCGCACGCGAGTTCTCGGCACCATGCCCACCGAGTTGCGCAAAGCCTTCCATCATTCCCTCCATCATCGCGGTGCCCATGTTCTCCATCGCGTCTGTCATCGTCTCGGTCAGCCCGTCCGTCATTTCCTGCATGGCGCCCCCGAACATCGACATCATGGTGTTCATGACGTCTACCTTCCACTCTCCGTCCTCCTGGACCAGGACGGTCTTTAGCTCGACGTTCTGCGTGACGTCGCCCATGCGGGCCACCATCTGGGTCTCGATGATCGTGCGCTCACCTTCAACGGTTGTCGTGCCGAACTCGACATCGACGCTGGCGTCGCCGCCGTTGTCGTTCATCGTGAGCGAAGCCGCCGTTTCCTCAGTGCAGTACTTTCTCGCCTTTTCGAGATCGCCGTCATTCATGGCGTCCCAGAACTTTCCGGCGACGTCGATGGCGCTTCCACCACCGCAACTCGGCAGCAGTGCGATCAGAAACCCAATGACAAAGACGTGCGTCTTTCCCTTCACAATGGTCTCCCCCGTTTGTTTGCCGCCGGCACGCTGGGGCATATCGCGGCGGTTTGAGGCTTGTTGAGGTACTCTAGAGTATGAAGAGAAACTGCATTAAGTGTGCCAGAAGCAGTACCGAAAAAAGCCCGGCCGACTTGTCGACACCAAAGGCATGGGAGACTCGTGGTGGTCGATGTTCAACTAGCCATTGACAATCACGCGGCCGTCAACTAGCCTCATTGGGTCATGAGAAACGCACGTGATAACGTGTGTGAAGAACCCAAAGAACAATTCAAGACGCGGGACCTGGCTCATAGCGCCGGTCCTCTTTTTACAGGATGTAACGGACTCCGGACTTGCAGTTGAACGAAGGACAGGTGAACGCCGATGGCAGCAGCCAAAAAAGGCGATGTGGTCAAAGTTGAATACAAGGGAAAAACAGAAGACGGCACCGTGGTGAGCCGGACCCCCGAGGATGAGACCCTGCAGTTCACAATCGGTGACGGTAAGATGATGCCTGGATTCGAACAGGCCGTCATCGGGATGGATGAGGGCGAATCGAAGACAGTAGATATAATGGCGGAAGATGGCTTTGGGCCGTACCGTGAGGAACTCGTGATGACCGTTGAGCGAAGCGAATGGCCGAAGGATATCGAGCCGGAGATAGGCGAGCAGCTCGAGCTGGAGCGGGAGGATGGCCACACCATCGTTGCACGAGTAACCGGCGTCACCGACGCCACGGTGAGCCTGGATGCGAATCACCCCCTCGCAGGCAAAGACCTGACATTCGATATCGAGTTGAAATCCATTGCCCAGCGGGCAAGATAGGCTGCCCCGCCTGCCACTCGAGCCCCCATGCCGAGCCCCCTAGCCCCAGCAGGCCCGTCCGGCTACAAAACTCCCGGCCGGACGCGGTATCTGTGGTATCATGCCGGTCGGGGAGTGGATCACCGGCTAGTCTGTCTATCCTCACAATTCTCAACCACATACCAAGGAGCGGCTGATGAATGGACGTCAGTTGTGGAGGGTTGCCGCGTGCGCGCTGGTCGTGCTCGCCGCGAGTGTGCCTGCGGCCGCGCAGAACATCGACGCCAAGGAATACTGGCTCGATAACGGCATGCAGGTATTGATGGTCGAGCGGCATGAAGCCCCGACGATCATGGCCGCAATATTCGCCCGGGTGGGCTCGGCAAACGAGACCACGGGCATCACGGGTATCTCGCATCTCTTCGAGCACATGATGTTCAAGGGCACCGAGACGATCGGGACCAAAGACATCGTGCGTGATCGGGAGATCATGGCGCAGCTCGACTCGCTCAGGGTCCTCATGCGGGCCGAGGAAGATATCATGCGCGAGCAACTGCGTCGGGGTCAGATCAAAGACATGCTGGATCCCGAGGCCAAGACGCCACGCTACCGCGAACTCGATGCCGAGTTCGATAAACTGATTCTCGAGCAGCGTGAGCTGATCATCAAGGACCAGCTCGACGAGCTGTACTCAAAGAACGGCGGGTTCTTTCTGAACGCCTTTACATCGGACGATATGACGGGGTATTTCATTCGCCTCCCCAAGAACAAGATTGAGTTGTTTATGTGGCTGGAATCCGATCGTTTCAAGGGCCCTGTGTTCCGGGAGTTCTATTCGGAGCGCGATGTCGTGCGTGAGGAGCGCCGCCGGGGCGTCGATTCGACACCGACGGGTCTGATCGAGGAGGACTTCCGGTCGATGTTCTGGAAATCATCTTCCTACCACTGGGATGTTATCGGCTGGCCGTCAGATTTGGGCAGCATCACCCGCGAGCAGGCCAATGCGTACTATGATTTGTATTACGCACCCAACAACCTGACGCTGATTCTGGTCGGTGATCTCGAACCGGATAAGCTGATCAAGATGGTCAAGACGTACTTCGAGCGCATCCCGCGGGGCACGACAGAGCCCCCCGATGTCATTACGCTCGAAGAGAAACAATACGGAGAAAAGCGGCTGATCGCGGAAGCGGAGACCAGTCCGCTTGCGGAGATCTGGTATCACACCGTCGCCTGGAAGCACACTGATAGCTATCCGCTGGAGGTCATGGCCGGGGTGATGAATGGCAAAACCGGACGGTTGTACAAAAAGCTCGTTGAAGAAAAGGGCATCGCCAAGAGCAGCGGTCGTGGCGGCATGCGCTTCTTCGGAGGCGGCGGTCTGGAGGTCAACGCGTCGCAGGAATCGATGAAGTACGCCGGCTCGTTTCAGATCAGTGCCTCCGGGATCTCAGGTGTGAAGGCCGAGCAGCTGGAGGAAGCAGTCTATGAAGTCCTCGAAGACCTGCAGGAAAACCCGGTGTTGGATGAGGAACTCCAAAAGGTAAAGAATCAGCTAAGAGTAGAGAAGATCCGTTTTATGGATATCATGTCGGGGATCGGAATCCTGTTTTACCTCGGCCAGAACGCCGCTCTGGGTGACTGGGCGGAAGTGAACAACAACCCCGAAATGTGCGACCAGGTGACCGCCGCCGATGTGCAGCGCGTGGCCAACGCGTACTTCCCGAAAGACCAGCGGAACGTGATGATCGTCAACACGAAAGCTACGGCGGAAGGTGAGGGCGGCGAAGCGCAGGATCCGCGATACGTTCAGATGGTGAATATGATCAAGTCGATGGAAGACCCGGCGCAGCTCGAACAGATGATGGGGATGATGTCCTCGCAGATGGATCAGGTCGAAGATCCCGAGCGGAGGGCACGGATGGAAGAGCTGCTCAAGCTTGCCGGAGAACGTCTCAAGGAACTCAAAGCGGCTGATGCTGACTAGCGCGCTCGCCAAAGAAGGAGAACGAAGATGAAAATGTCATCCGTTGTGTTACTCGGCCGGCCGATCGCGCTGGTGGCGATCGTGTTGACGGCCGTGATGTTTGTTTGCCCGCCCGTGCAGGCCGGCGACATCGTTGATCACCCGGACAAGCTCAAGTTCAAAGACCTGAACTACAAACCGCCTAAAGCAAAGGACTACAAGCACACACTCAAATGCGGAGCCACCGCCTATGTAGCCGAAAACAAGGAAGTCCCCACGCTGCAGGTGACCGTCCTGCTGCGCGCCGGCTCGATGTACGAGCCGGTGGACAAGGCAGGGCTGGCCGATATGACGGGCTACCTGATGCGAAACGGCGGTGTCGAGGGAATGACCGCGAGTGAGCTCGACGAGAAAATCGCTCAACTGGCGGGTGAGGTCTCGGTCAATATGAGTGGTTCGCGCGGTACCGCCAGGTTGTTCTGCCTGTCGAAAGACACGGATGAGGGGCTGGCGTTGTTGAAAAGCGTCCTGCGGACGCCGGTCTTCGACGAGAAGGCGATCGATCGCTACCGGACGGATGTGTTGTCGGAACTCGAGCAGCGCAACGCCAACACGAGCGACATAGAATCTCGCGAGTGGCAGTTCCTCATGTACGGTGACCACCCGAGTACGATTCCATACCGTCGGACGGAGCAGTCCATCAAATCGATCACACGGGAAGACATGGCTGCCTTCCACAAACAGTATTTTTTCCCAAAGAACTTTATATTCGCCGTCTCCGGGGATTTCAAGACCAAGGATATACTGAAGAAACTCAACGATATGCTTGCCGGCTGGCCCGATCACGGGTTGGATTTTCCGGTGATTCCGGACGAGATTCCCGATCCAGAGCCGGGCGTGTATATGATTGAGAAGGAAGATGTCAACCAGTCACGCATCCGTCTTGGACACATCGGTGTCAAACGGGGCATGCCCGACGAGTACGCCCTGCTGGTCATGAACGACATCCTCGGCGGCGGTGGTTTTACATCGCGTATCGTCCGTCGGGTGCGCTCGGATGAGGGACTGGCCTACAGCGCGGGTAGCAGGTTCGACAGGCCGGTTCTTTATCCCGGCACATTCCGGGCGTGGTTCCAGACAAAGCACGCCACCGCGGCGTTCGGTACCCGTCTCATTCTCACGGAGATCGACCGTATCCGTATCGAGGCATGCGAAGAGGAGACTGTCGAGAACGCCAAGGCGAGTTTTGTCAGCAACCTCGTTAATCCGTTCAGCAGCAAGAATGCTATCGTGAACACGTTTGCCGACGACGAGTACACGGGGCGGCAGAAGGATTACTGGCAGAACTACGCGAAGAACATGAATGCCGTCACACCCGACGACGTTCTCGCCGTCGCGAAGAAGTACCTGCACCCAGACAAACTGGTGTTTCTCATCGTCGGCGATCCGGAGGCCGTGCAGAAGGGATCGGATAAGCACGATGATCGCTTTTCCGATTTCGGTGAGATCGTCATACTGCCGCTGCGCGATCCGATGACGCTGGACGCGAAGTAGATGCGCAGACGTTTGTAGCGTGGCACGAGGGCCACATATCCACGGAGGAGCACATGGAACAACCAAGATCACCCGTGAAACAACCAAGATCATCCTTTCCGCCGGTTTTTTGGGTCGCGAACGGGATCGAGATTCTCGAGCGTTTCGCCTACTACGGCATCTACTTTAGTTTCGGGATTTATCTGACGCACCTGGGATACAGCACGGATCAACTCGGGGTTATCCAGAGCTTGTTCCTCCTGGTCTCTTATCTCGTTCCAGTGGTTTCGGGTACCTTTGCCGATCGCTTCGGATTCAAAAAGGTGCTCATCATCTCGTATCTCGCGTACTTGCCGGCCATCCTCATGCTGATCGTGGCCAAGTCGTTCTCCGGCATCGCGCTCACGATGCTCATGATCGGACTGGCGGCGGGCATCTTCAAACCGCTCATCGCGGGCACGGTGAGGGCCGTTACGGACAAGACAAACAAGACGCTTGGATTTGGGATCTTCTACGCGATGGTGAATGTCGGCGGCTCTCTTGGGCCGCTCGTTGCGGGTATGCTGAGGGCGATCTCCTGGCATTATGCGTTCATCGCATCGGCGATCGCTATCTTCTGCATGCTTCTCATTACGATATTCTTCTACAAGGAACCCGAGAGAGAGAGTGAAGGGGCAACACTCAGTGACAAGTTCAAGGATATCTGGGTCGCTCTAAGTGATATCAAGTTCTCGGTATTTCTCGTTCTACTGGGGATCTTCTTCTGGCTCCCCTTTTGGGCTTTTTTCAATATTTGCGCACTCTATGTAGATAGCAACGTCGATACGGCCCAACTCTACAATAATATCCGGAGCGTTCTCGGTACACCGTTCGCAAACCTCATTTCAACGGAAGAGAACGGGGTCAGACACGTGATGGGCGAGACGATCGCTCACACGGGCTGGATCATCATGATTCTGCAGGTCTTCGTATCGAGGATCTTCGAGAAGTTTCCGGCGATGCCGTCCTTCCTTTTTGGTCTGTTTATCGCGGCACTCGGCTTTGTTGTCCTCGGTCTGGCGAACATCTCGGGGGCTTCTTTGGTCTTTGTCGGAATTTTGTTATTCGCCATCGGGGAGATGATCTCTTCACCCCGTATCCAGGAGTACATCACCTGGATTGCCCCAAAGGAGAAGGCCGGTCTCTACATGGGGGCCAACTTCATCGCCGTTGCGATTGGTGGGCTTCTAAGCGGTTTCACGTATACGGTGTGGTACGGTCGCTGGCAGGATGGCGGTCACCCGGACTATGTCTGGTATTTGCTCGCAGGGCACCTGATCGTGGCGATCGTCGCCTTCCTCATCTTCAAGGCGGTAGCCGGGGAGTTCCAGGAGCAGGAGGAGTAGGCGGGGCGTAGGGCAGCGAAAGCGATACCAGAGGAATTCTCGGCGACAGGACCCGCGATGCACGGCAAAGAGGCTACTTGTTCCAGGCCTTCATGATCTCGCCAAAGCACTGGAGGCCGGCGTGAAGCACGCCCCCGTATCCTCCGCCGGGCTGGGTCCAGGCGCTGGACAGGAACAGGTTCTTGACCGGTGTCACCTGGGGCATGCGGTTGGGCATCGCGTTGTTCAGGGTCTGGTCCCACCCGTACATGGCGCCCCGGTAGTTGCTCGTGTAGCGGAGATTCGTCAGCGGTGTAGCGGTGACCTTGACTTCGATCGCTTCCCGCAGGCCCGGCAGGAGGGTCTGCTCGACCTGATCGATAAGGTGATCCGCGATCCGTTCCTTCTTCTTGCGGTAGGTGTTCTTGTTGCCAGCGATGTAATCGGCCTCGTACGTTTTCCAGTAGTCATATCCGTGGAGCGCTATGATGTTCAGCGTGTTCTTTCCCGGAGGGGAATAGTCGTCGAGCACGTTGTCGTAGAGTGTCAGGCCGAACCCGGACCCGTCGACCTTGCCCTCCATGAGGGCCTGGAACGTGCCGTCAGCATCGTATCCCGGCTCGTAAAAGATCTCAGAGTCCGTGATACCGGTTTTCTTCACCAGGTTATTTTTCAGTCCCAGCCAGATCTGAAACGAAGAAAGCGATACGGAATACTCCTTCATTTTGTTCCTGTACGCGCTGAGGAAATCGGCCTCGCCAATCATTGAGTGGAACGTGTCATAGGCGTTGGCGTTGGACACGACCACACGGCCCTTGTACTGCGTGCCGTCGGAGGTTACCACGCCGCGCGCGGCCTGATCTTCGACCGCAATCCGCTCCACCCTGGTATTCAGCAACACTTTACCCCCGCGCTCCTCGATGAATCTGACAAACGCGTTGCTGATGGCCTGCGACTTGCCTTTTGGGTAATAGCCCCCGTTTTCCATGTAACCGATTACCGGCAGAGCGTAGTAGATGGACGCGAGCCTGGACGGTGGCAGACCATAGTAGCCCCACTGTGCGTTCACGATCGCCTTGAGCTTTGGATTCTTGAGGTGCTCGTCGGCGATTTGGCCCCACGTGCGGTTGAAAGCTTTGTACACAAAGGGAAATTCTGCAGGGAAATTGTTGTAGTCGACCTCACCATCTGCCGCCGACAGGCGACCGATGTCCTCGGTGATGCCTTTCATGTCAGTGAAGACGCCGTCGATTCCCGCGTGCTCGTCTGGAAAGTGCGATTTCAGGGTGCTGATATAGCCCGGCAAATCTCGCTGGGGCACCGTGATGTCGTAGTCGGGGTAGATGGCCCGGTACAAGGTTGGGTGCAGCACGAATTCCACGTCGGTGATTTCGGGAAAACCGGGTATCAAGTTGTGGGAGCCATCACGCTCGCCGACCGCGGTCGAGTGAAGCGAGGCGTCGAACTCGAACCCCCCGGGGCGTTTGAAGCACGTGGCGTAGCCGCCCGGCTTGTCGTGTTGTTCCAGCACGAGCGGTCGAAATCCTTGACGCGCCAGCGCCGCCGCGCACGCCAGACCACCCAGGCCCGAACCGATAACGATCGCGTCCCAGTCATCGGTCTTCGAGTCCTTCGAGGCAGACGCAGCGCGTGGAAACGCCGACCAGTCAAACGCCATAACCGGCAGTGACATTAGCAGCGATTTGACGAATTGCCTTCTATCCATTTCTTGAGGAAACATGGCCACACGTCACCTGATTTGCTGAAGTTCGCGTTGCAGAAGATCGCGGGCAGCGATCTCTTCACACTTTTTCGATCGTTCCAGGCCGGACGGCTAACTGATCCGTTTCGCCATTCGATAGAGGAAATACCCCAGAAAGCCGAACGCAATCGTGGACACGATCTGGCCCATCCATTCGGCCGGGTAGTGGATCTGCGTGAACTTTGGTGTCTGCGTCGTGATCACGGCAATTACCGCGATCAGGACACCCGCCATCCCTTCACCCGCAATATAGCCGGAACTCAGTAGCACACCCTGGTCCTTGCCTTCCTCTCGCTTCGCACCGTAGTGGGTATCGACGTAGTGCCGCAGCAGTCCGCCGAGAAAGAGCGGTGACATCGATTCGAGCGGAAGGTACATACCGACCGCGAAGGCTAGCGGTGGGAGTTTGAGGAGCGTGATCACCACCGCACAAATCGCACCGACGCCGACAAGATCCCATCTCAAATCACCCCCGAGGACACCGTCCAGGACCGTTTTCATCAGGGTTGCCTGGGGGGCGGGCAATGCGTCCGAGCCAAACCCGTACGCCTTACCCAGATAGAAGACTGAGAGACAGACAAAAAAAGCGGACCCAATCGCGCCGATCAGCTCCACGGTCTGCTGCTTTCGCGGCGTGGCGCCGAGGAGGTATCCGCTCTTCAAATCCTGAGAGATATCACCCGCGATCGAAGCCGACACGCACACAACGGTGCCAATGGTGAGTGCGGTAATCTTGCCGGAGAGATCCGTCCAACCGAGAAGCTTGAAAATAAGGCCCGTCCCCAGCAGCGTGACGATCGCCATGCCCGATGTAGGATTGGAAGACACACCGATGAGACCCACGATGCGTGAGGAGACGGTGACAAAGCAAAAGGCAAACACCGCGATGGCAAGCGCGCTCATAAAGCGCATTGCGAGAAACGTTTCCTCACCCAGAATCCCGGGGATGAACGTCAGGACGGCGACGATCAGCGATATTCCACCGAGTACCCACTTGAGGGACAGATCCTGTTCGGTCCGCAGCTTGGCCTCCCTGAGAGCCGAGGCGCTTGACTGGAGCTCCCTCATACCGATCCTCAGCGACTCTACCATCGTCGGAATCGACCGCACAACCGTGATGATACCCGCAGCCGCCACAGCTCCTGCGCCGATGATCCGGATGTAGGCGTCCCATATCCGCCATTCCGACAGCTCACCGATTCTGGTGACGGATGGGTCCAGGCCCTTCGATTGCAGATAGGCAAGTGTGTTGTCGGCAATCAGTGTATCCCCGAACTTGTACGCGATGATCGGAATGATGATGATCCAGGAGAGCAACCCGCCGCCCACCATGATCGCACCGATCCTCCTGCCGAGAATGTACCCGACGCCGAGGAGCGCCGGGGTGGTGGATACGCTGATCATGGCTTTCTTGATGAACGGCAGTCTGAAGGCGACCTCTTCCGGCCAGAGATAGAATAGCCGGGTGAGACATTTGTAAATAACACCGATACCGAGCCCGACGAACACGTTCTTTGCCGTGGACCCGCCACCCGTGGCGGCGATCAACACCTGCGCCGCGGCCGTGCCCTCGGGGTAGGGGAGGTTCTTATGCTCTTTGACGATAAGGAATTGGCGGAGTGGAATCATGAGCAGCACGCCCAGGAGTCCGCCGCATGTGGCGAGCATTGTCATCTGAATGAGCGTCGGTTCGTGCCCCCACATAAACATCGCGGGAATCGTAAAGATGATGCCCGATGCCAGTGATGAGCTGGCCGAGCCCGCCGTTTGTGAAATGTTGCATTCGAGAATCGTGGGTTTGCCAAAGACCGGTGTGAGAACACTCAGGATGGCGACGGAGACGACGGCGAGCGGGATCGCCGTGCTGATCGTAAGACCGACGCGCAATCCCAGATAGGCGTTGGCACTCCCAAAGACCGCGCCGAGTATCACGCCCAGCACGACGGTCTTGACGTTCAGGTCCTTCATCGTGGAGTCGGCTGGGACGTACGGCTTGAATTCTGCCATATCACATCCTTGGGCGTGGCTTCAGAACGGCTCATGTACCAAACGGATAGCCAAGTTGGGTAACTATAGCAAGATCAGGCGGATCGAATCCAGAAAAAAGAGTGAGTCCCGACCCATCAGCCAACAGAGGCCGCCGGACGCTTCAAAAAGCGGCAGTAGAGATAGTGCTGCTCGGTGCCCGAAGGCGTGACATGCGTTTCGTTGGCTGTCTGCACGAGTTCGAATCTGCGCCCGAGGGTCTCCGAGAGCGAGGCGGCATTATAGCGGGCGACCTCGAGGGCGGCGCGAGAAATATCAAGGACGGTCAGATCCTCGAATCCATCGTTGAGGAGTGCGTCAAAGAGGAGGGAGGTGCCGACTGCAACAACAAATGCGTATATCGGGTAGTCAAGTTTGCAAAAGCGACGGTGGGCGAAAAAACTCAACCAAACCGTATCTCGGTGCAGGATAACAAGCAAGCCTTGCATATCGCCACGTGGGACCCATGGACGGAATGCCCGAAGCTTCACAAAGCTTGGATTTTGGACTATGCTTTATACAGAAGAGGAGCTCTGATGTGCATGTCAGATCTACGTTGGTACGCTTGTGTCTACGAGGGTGACCGCCGCATTATTTACGGTCGAGCACCCAGAGGCGGACATGAAGACATCGTCGAGGACATCAAGCGCAGCCTGGTTTTCCACGATCTGATCGGTCTTCGATCAAAGGTGTTCTTGAGGACGAGTCGTCTTTATCCCGGAAAGGTCCCCAGGTTCTGCGAGAATAGGGCCGACAAGAATCAAGGTGATTACGGGGAGTTCAAGGTCGTCAAGCTCGATTTGAGAAGAGCGCGCAGAGAGGCGACCGAGCCCCTGGCCGACTAGAAGACGTTCCGCCAGTAAGACACGCGATAGCCGGAGACCGTTGCTTCCGGCAGGGGGCGCGCTGCAACTGCGATGCGCAGCGCTCGTGGTGTCTTCAATTCCGTTTGATTCCACACAATCACACGTGCCTGCGAAACACCAACCGAACCTGGTTGATATAGCGCTCAACGCCCTGAATAGGGCAGAGAAAGCGACACCAGGGCCGGGCGACAAAAAGAGCGACAATCATGACGACACCGAGAACGATGAACTGGTAGGTCATCCCCGTAAGATCGAACAGAGAGCCAAAGACCTCGTAACTGGTCAGCCCGGGGTTTCTCGCGTATAACCCGACGACGATCGCGCCCAGAACGAGAAAACCGTGAAACCATCGAAGCCATTTCTGCACGGACCGCGGGACTCCTCGAGGTTTTCCTCCCACGACACCCAGACAATCCTGAGCCGCCCCGAACGGACAAACATAGTTGCAGTACGGGCGCTGGCCGGTCAGAAGGACCGGGAGCAAAACGCCAATGATCAGCAGATACCAGTAAAACTGATCCCGCCAGTCGGGCAGGCCACGGGTTCACCGAAACATCCATTCCATCGTAACAAATCCCCCACTTGTGTTGA
>CBDVBZ010000078.1:0-17259 GCA_965372355.1 uncultured bacterium
CGACCGTCATCGGCCGTCTGGACCCGACCGTCATCGGCCGTCTGGACCCGACCGTGCTGGGTCGTCTCGATCCGCATACGCTCGGGCGTCTGGATCCGGCTGTTCTGGAGCGTCTGGACCCGAACATCCGGTAACGGGCAAGACAGACTTGACCGCGAGAGGAGATGCCGCGTTTGACGTGGCATCTCCTTTCATTTTGGGCTATAATGCGCCTCATGCGACGACTTGCCATTCTCACCGCCGCTTCCGTTGTCTTCTTTTTCGCATCCCCGAGTCATTCACAACAGGTCGACTTGAAGCAGATGACGCAGTTGAAGACACTGCGTACGGAGAACCTGCGCCTCGTCTTTATGGATTTGTACGCGAACAACGCCCCCCATTTGACCCGCTGCTTCGAGAACTCTCTGGCCTTCCACCGGCAGCTGTTTGACTACACCCCGAGTGAGGACGTCACCGTCTTTATGCAGGACTTCGACGATATCGGCTACGCCGGGGCGACGGGTGTGCCGTACAACTGGATGACCATGGGGATCGCGCCCTACGAATACGTATACGAAGTCTCACCGACAAACGAGCGTATCAATTGGGTGATGAGTCATGAGCTGCTTCACATCGTGGCAACCGATCAGGCGGCTTCATCGGAGCGCTTATTCAGGACGCTATTCAGGGGCAAGGTCGCGGCGGACGACCGCGACCCGGTCTCGCTGCTCTATAGCTACCTGACGGCGCCTCGCCAGTACGCGCCGCGGTGGTATCACGAGGGTACGGCGGTGTTTATGGAAACGTGGATGTCCGGGGGGGTCGGCCGAGCCCAGGGCGGATACGACGAAATGGTCTTTCGAACGAAGGTCGCCGAGGACACCCCTTTCTTTCGTCTCGTGGGGCTCGAGTCCGAGGGCAAAACGACGGACTTTCAGCTCGGCGCCAATGCGTATCTCTACGGCACCCGTTTCGTCTCTTACTGCGCCTATACGTACGGACCCGAAAAGATCGTCGAGTGGGTGCGCCGCACGGATGGCACCAGGCGGCATTACTCGGCACAGTTCAAGCACGTCTTTGGCGAGAACCTGGGCGATGTGTGGAATGAATGGATCGAATGGGAGCGCGGCTGGCAGCAAACCAACCTCGACACGCTGGCGCAATACCCCCTCACCAAGTACCGGCCATTGACGGACAAACCGCTTGGCTCCGTATCCCGTGCATACTACAACCGCGACTCGAGGAAGCTCTACGTGGCCGCCCTGTACCCCAACGAGTTTGCGCACATCGCCGAGATCGATACTGACACCGGAGACATGCGCAAGATCACAGGAGTCCGGATGCCTGCGTTGTACTACGTAACGTCTCTCGCATACGACGAGAGCCGTGACAAGCTGTTCTATACGACGGACAACTCGAAGGGTTGGAGGGATCTGCACGAGGTGGATGTCAAGACGGGTGAGTCCAAACAGCTCAAGAAAGACTCCCGGACCGGTGATCTGGCGTTCAACCCTCAGGATAACTCGCTGTGGGGGATCCTGCACTTCAACGGTCACTCGTTTGTCGTAAATATCCCGGAGCCCTACGACAGCATTCAGCCGACCATGTTACTCCCGTACGGGTACGACCTCTTTGACATCGATATATCCCCCGACGGACGGTACCTGACGGGGTGCGCAATCGACTGGGCGGGCAACCGGCGTCTGGTCCGATACTCGACCGAGGCACTGATGAGCGGCGACACGAGGCGCGATATGCTCTTTGAGTTTATGAACAAGAACACATCGGCGAACTTCGCACACTCGAGCGACGGCAGGTACCTTTTTGGCACCTCGTACTACAGCGGCGTGTCGAATGTCTACCGGTATGATGTGGATAAACGCAAGATGGAGATTATCACCAACACGGATACCGGTTTCTTCCGGCCAGTGCCGGTGTCAGATGACTCCCTGATTGTGTTTCGCTTTACATCCGAGGGGTTTCTGCCCGTGATGATCGGTATCGAGCCCATTGACTCGATCACGACTGGCGAACAGATCCAAATGACCCAGGAGGAGAAACTAGAAAAGAAGACGGTCAGGGCCAACCATTTTCTGGGCACTGCGATCTGGGAGAAGTACCCCGTGGTCGACGATTGGAACATCGGGACGCCACACGAGATCGACCTCGATTCGGTCGTCATCGACTATGACAACTATAGCGGGTTCAAAAGCATACGGTTTACGAATATCTACCCGATTCCGCAGAGCTACAAAACACGGGTCGCCTGGGGACTTCGCTTCAATTTCAGGGATCGTGTCGGCCTCCATTTCTTCGAGGTCGACGGTCTTGTGACACCGAGCGAGAGCCTGCCCGATAAGGAGAAGGTGCATCTGCTGGCAAACTACAGCTGGTCCTGGGCCTACGGGGGCTGGTGGGAGTTTGGAGGCTGGTACAACCGATCCGACTTCTATGATTTCTTCGGGCCGACCAAGACATCGCGAAAAGGGTACTCTCTGTCGGCGACATACCGACGGAACCTCACCCACGAAAGCCCGAAGACACTGGATTATACGCTGAGCGTTGCCGGATACGGCGGCCTCGAAACGCTTCCGTTTTACCAGAACGTCCAGGCAGTATTCGAAGAGTACCTGTCGGCGTACGGTCAGCTCAACTATTCGAACCAGTCGGGAACGATTGGCGGGTCGGGCAGAGAGAAGGGTGTTGCGTGGAAGCTCAACGGACTGATCAATTTCATAAACCCCACGGACGCCACGCTCAACCCGAACGTCGTACCTGAGGGTGCAGACAGCTTGATTCGAGCGTCGTCGAGGCGTGCGTACCCCAGGTTGTGGTTCAATTTCAACTGGGGGGGGCGGTTGCCCTGGGCGCATTCGTCGATTTGGCTAAGGCCCTCGGTCGGACAGTCTTTTGCTCCCCGTTCATTCCCGCCGGAGCCGCTGAACAATTTCTTCTTTGGTGGGTTTGGCAACAACTGGGTCGATCACAAGAGCGTCGCCCGCTACCGGGAACACTACGCCTTTCCGGGAATCGAGCTCAACGCGCTGGGAGGAACGAACTTCGGTAAGCTGCTGTTAGAATGGAGGTTGCCCCCCGTTCGGTTCAGCCGTTTCGGCTCACCGACCTTCTATCTGAACTCGGCTCACCTCGCGTTGTTCACGACCGGCATAACCACGAACTTCGACGATAGCTCTCTGAGACGAACACTTGTGAATGTCGGAGCGCAGCTCGATATCAAGCTCGTTTCCTTCTTCTCGCTGCCCTATACGTTTTCCGTCGGATATGCCGCGGCCTTCGAGGAAAACGAGCGATACTCCGACGAGCTGATGATTTCGCTCAAGATATTCTGACCGGTAGTCCGTAGGAACGAATCGCATGGATGTGATTGTTAGTCTCTCTCTGGCCCTGATGCCAGTCATCGTTTTTCTCATCGGTCTCGTCCTGATCGATAGCTACAAGCTCGTCCCTCTGCGGTGGGTGATCACTGCCATTCTGGTCGGCTGTGTCGCCGCGCTCGTATGCTCGCATCTGAACCCGCGGATTTGGGCCTTAACCGACATCTCGTGGACCGGATATACGAGATATGTGGGACCACTTGTCGAAGAGCTCTTGAAAGCGGTTTTTCTGGTTTACCTGATAAGAGGTAAACGGATCGGGTTTATGGTGGACGCCTCGATATACGGTTTTGCCATCGGCGCCGGCTTCGCGATTGTCGAGAATGTGTACTTCTTTACGGCATGGGAAGAGAGCACCATGCTCTTGTGGTTGGCGAGGGGGTTTGGTACGGCAATCATGCACGGTGGGGTCACCGCGATCATGGGAATCGTGTCGCTCAACTACGCGTCTCGATACGGTTCGAATCGGTGGTTTGTATATATCCCCGGTTTTCTGCTCGCCTCGTTTCTTCACTCTGCCTACAATCATGGGGTCGTTATCGGACCGGTGCCCTTGACGCTGGTTACATTCACCGTCTTGTCGGTCGTGGTCGCGCTCGTCTTCCGGGCCAGCGAGAAGAAAACACGCGACTGGATGGGTGTGCGCTTCGACACGGATGCGGAGCTGCTGGAGATGATCAACACGGGCAAGACGGCGGAAACACGTGTCGGGGAGTACCTCAAGTCGGTGCAGTTGAGGTTTCCCGGCGAGGTCGTGGCGGACATGCTCTGTATGCTCAGGATTCATCTGGAACTCTCCGTCCGGGCAAAGGGTATCCTCCTGATGCGCGAGGCGGGTTTCAAGGCCAGCCCGGATCCAGACGTCGAAGAGCGACTCACCGAGTTGAAATATCTCGAGAAGAGCATCGGCAAAACCGGTCTGCTCGCGATCTCTCCAATACTCAATATGTCCGACAAGGAGCTCTGGCAGCTCCACATGCTTGGCAGGTATTAGCCGTCCGAAGCGCCACCGTCCGCTCCCGCAGGGAGGGAGGGGCATAAACCGAAAGAGAAGGTTTGATGGAGAACTCCAACGTACTCGTCACACACCCATACGCGCTGCTAGCCGTGATGATGCTCATCCCCGTGCTCTTTCTGAACTTGGAGCGGTGGACGCACTGGAAAGTTTTTGACTACCTTCCACCAATTATCTGGATCTTCATCTTTCCGATCGTTCTGAGTAGTACGCGCGTGATTCCGACATCCTCGCCAACCTACTCGACGTTCAAGGAGTTCGCCGTGCCGATGTTCATCATCCTCATGCTTCTCGATGTCGATCTTCGATCGACCATGAGGGTCGCCCTGCGAAGCGTAGGGGTGCTCGTCATCGGGGCAATCGGTGTGGTGATCGGGGGGATCCTGGCGTTTGCCATGTTGAAGGGCAACCTGGAGCCCGATGCGTGGAGGGGGTTTGGCGCGCTGGCGGGTAGCTGGATCGGCGGTACGGGCAATCTTGCGGCGGTTGCCGAAGCAGTCCAGACGCCTCCGACGATGATAGGTCTCGTTGTCATCGCCGATACGTTTATTTTCATTCTCTACTTTCCCTTGTTGTTTATGGCGAAGAAGTGGGCAAAGCCCTTCGCGAGGTTTACGCGGGTCACCGAGAAAGACGCCCGTGAGCTCGACGAAGCGGTAAACCAGATCGAGGAGAAGACGAGTAATGTGCACTACCGCGACGTCCTCACGCTCTTCGGTATCGGCTTTTTGCTCATCTGGGGCATCGGTATCCTGTCGGAGCATCTGCCGACAAAGCAGTACGTCTGGGAGGCCGAGACCTGGAAGGTCTTGATCCTGACGACGGTAGCGCTCTTTCTGGCGATGACACCGCTACGCAAGGTCGCCGGGACCGGGGCCCTGTCGATGGCGCTCGTATACGTCTATCTGTCGATGATCGGCGCGCAGGCGGATATTCGTGAGGCGGCGAGTGCCCCGTACTTCTTGATCGCCGGTGTCATCTGTATCGTTCTTCACCTGGTGCTTGTCGTGCTGGCGGCGCGGATTTTTCGTATCGATGTGCACATGGCGGCGATTGCGAGCGTGGCAGCCATCGGCGGGGCGGCATCGGCGCCCGTCGTGGCGGCGTATCACCGCAAACAGCTCGTGCCCGTTGCCATCCTGCTCGCACTCGTCGGCTATGCGCTGGGGAACTACCTCGGCCTTGCCGCCGCGTACGGCTGTCGGCTGATGCAGTAGGGGTTGACGTGGAACACGATCATTCGAGTGATGCCATCCGTATCCGGCTCGCATCCGGCCCGCGCATGAGCTATCTGCGCGACTGGATCTACGGTGGCATCGACGGTGCCGTGACGACGTTCGCCATCATATCCGGTGTCGTCGGCGCTGATTTCTCCTACGGTGTCATTCTCGTTCTTGGATTCGCCAACCTGATCGCCGACGGGTTTTCCATGGCCGCAGCCAATTTCTCAGGGACGAAGACGGAGCGAGAAGAAGTTCGTCGGCTCAGGGAGATCGAGCATCGCCATATATCCGAGACGCCGGACGGCGAACGCGAAGAGGTCAGACAGATCTATCGGAAGAAGGGCTTTGAGGGAGAGGATCTGGAAAAGATCGTGAGCGTACTGACCGCCGACCGTGAACGCTGGATTCAGACGATGCTCACCGAGGAGTACGGACTGCCGCTGGAGGTTCGTTCTCCCGTCCTCGCAGCTGCGAGTACGTTCAGCGCGTTCGTCATCTGTGGCTTTGTGCCGATCCTGCCGTTTCTCCTCGACACGTCACATTCGTTTCGGCTGGCCGCGATTCTAACCGGAATCGTCTTTTTTGCGATCGGTGCGGCCAAGAGCCGGTGGTCGACCTCGATCTGGTGGAGGTCCGGTCTCGAGACGTTTGTGGTTGGGTCCATCGCTGCCAGTCTGGCGTATGCGATCGGGTGCCTCTTGAAGAATGTAGTGCCCGGCTAGGTTGCTCGTTCCGCGTCAAAAAAGCGACAATACATCCTCGGGCGAGGATTTCTTTTTCCGTTTCTTTTCGCGAAGCCTGTAGAGCGAGTCTTCGTCGATCAAATACCCGAACTCGTTCCTGAACTCCTCCGGGCTGATGCCGCAAACCCGGCCAAACCTGGCGATTTTCTCTTCACTCTCGAAATCGGTTCTGTGGAGCCGGATCATGTAGCGCCGGGCGATGCCGTAATACTCGGACTCGATCGGGACCATGCGAACCCTTATTCTCCCCGTTTCGGGATCCATCAGATCCGTGAATTTCAGGGGTTTGAATCGTCCCTTGTCGATCGACACCATCGCGTCGGTACCTCCGTTGATCAGAAACTGCGCGGC
Organism: uncultured bacterium; assembly: GCA_965372355.1. Lineage (GTDB taxonomy): Bacteria > Krumholzibacteriota > Krumholzibacteriia > WVZY01 > WVZY01 > CBDVBZ01. The sequence continues at coordinate 6,707 of CBDVBZ010000078.1, forward strand.
GCAAAAGCCGAGGTCGCGCGTGTACTCCATGTCGTAGGGTATCGGTGCCGCGCACCGGAGCTCGTAGCCGATGTCCTTTGTCGTGATCGGCACCTTGATTCTGAACGTTGCGAGCCGTTCGATCAGTTTTTGTTTGAGGACGGGCGCAAAGTGGAGCTCACCCAGCCGGATGTGTCCGTGCTGGTCAAGCGGCACATTGTCGAGCGCCTCGAAATCACCAGGGCGCAGGCGCTCCATGACTCCCTCTGCGATGATGGCGACACCGTCCCTCCTGTTCTCGTCGAGCCGTTTTATGATCCCTCCAGCCAGGATATCCGCCACGTGGCTCAGACGGATCTCGGACGAGGCGAACTCCTCGGGAACGATGGTCATTGTGGCGCCGGCGGCCTTGCCGATTCCCAGCGCGAGATGGCCGGCTTTTCGCCCCATGGATATCACGAGGAACCAGCGGCCGGTACTCTTGGCGTCGATCATCATATTCTTGACCAGCTCGACACCGAGGTGTCTGGCTGTTTGATAGCCGAAGGTATCGGCGCCGTTCGGGAGATCCAGGTCGTTGTCGATGGTTTTCGGCACATGGACCGCGCGAAGAGCGCCCTTGGAGTGCTCGATGAGCTTGTGAACGCTGTAGGCGGTATCGTCACCGCCGATCGTGATAAGCATCTCGACACCGATCCGCTTGAGGGACTCCAGTGTGTTGTCCATCAGCTTGGTGTCTATCGTCGGGTTGTCCCGGTGCGTACCCAGCTCAGAGCCGCCGCGGAAGTGGATTCGGCTGACCCTTTCGATCGTCAGCGGTTCGACGCCCGATGTGTCGCCCCGCATGATCCACTTGAAGCCGCCGTGGATGGCCATCACTTCGTATCCTCTGAGAATCGCCCTGATCGTGGCCGCGGCGATAACGCTGTTGATCCCGGGTGCCGGGCCGCCACCCACCAGGATTCCGATTCTTCCAGATTTGCCTGCCATGGTTTCTCCTCTACTATTCTTCAGCGGGTACTTCGACGCCCGAACTGTGGTCGTGGATGATTCGCCACCCGTTCTCGGTTTTTTTGAAAATAAGCGTAAACGCGCCATGTGGCGATGAGTTTTCCATCTCGAGCCACCACGAACCGATCACCCACGCGGTATCGTCGCTGATAGTGCGGACTTCGACGCCATCGAACCGGAGCGTGCCCATGTTGCCCTCGGGGTAGGCGACCTCGTAACGCTTCAGCAGCGGGTCCCATCCTCTCGAGAACGTCCCCCGGCTCGCGAAGATCAGCTCGGGTGATCTGATATAGCCCTCGAGATAACTCTCTATGTCGCCGCGGTTCCAGGCTTCGACCTGCGCATCCATCACTGCCCGGATATCGGCTTCGGGATCTCCGGAATCCGACTGCCGGCACGCCCCCCCGCCCGCCGCAAGTGCGCAGAGGAGAATTAGCAAAAACCGGTGCATCATATACCTGCAATCCGCGTATATTAGTCAGAGCTGTTTACGGCCGGTTGGTGCCGGTTCTCGGCCGCAGCTCAACCGGCGGATGGTGCCGGTTCTCGGTCGCAGCTCAACCGGCAAATCGTGCCGCCCGGAAGGCCCCCGACCGCAGCACAACCGGCGACCGGACGTAACGAGTGTTGCAAAAACCACTAGGATTTTGAACCCGAAAGCGAGCACGTCGTGCGGAGCACCCCTGTCATCAAAACCGCCATGGTTCGGGGCGTCCCGGCGACGTTTGACCATTGTATACGATATGACCCGTCCGAGTCCATCGATGTAATGCTGGCGAGGCGGCAGCACCGAGAATACTGCGAGGTGTTGCGGGAGCTAGGGGTCGATGTCGTCGAAGTCACCCCGGACGACCGCTATCCGGACTGCTGCTTCGTGGAGGACCCGGTCCTCGTTGTGGATGAATACGCCGTCGTAACGAGCATGGGGGCCGCGTCACGGAGGGGGGAGGGGGAGGCCCTACGGGAGGCCCTGTCCCTGTGTGGCAAGCGGATTGTGGAGATCGAGGGGCCTGGGACGCTCGAGGGCGGAGATGTGGTGATGCTGGGTGACAGGATTCTGGTCGGTCTCACCGGCCGCACGAATCGCGAGGGTGTGGAGGAGCTGGCGGCGATTATTGGACCGCGGCGCGACGTCATCGCTCTGGAGGTCCGGGACGCGCTTCACCTCAAGTCCGTTTGCTCGTATTTGGGCGACGGTCACGTCGTTTTGGCTCCTGGGTATATCGACGAGTCGGTTTTCGACGATTATGAGCGGATTGAGATTGCTGCCCGGGATACGTACGCCGCAAACTGTATCGGGGTGAACGGGAGCGTTATCGTCGCCGATGGGTTTCCCGACGTGACGGCGAAGATCGCGGATGCGGGGTTCGAGACGATCGAGATCCAAATGTCGGAGTTCTGCAAGTGTGATGGCGGCTTATCCTGTCTTTCCGTTCGTTTCTGAGCGGCGGGGCCGAGCCTTCGAGTGCAACCAAACGCCGCTGGGGCGGGTCTAATGAGTGCGGACTGCGTTTTGACATGATTGGCCAGACGATACATCAATACAGGATTCTCGAGAAACTCGGTCAGGGGGGTATGGGCGAGGTGTATCTGGCCGACGACACCAAGCTCAATCGCAAGGTGGCCCTGAAGTTTCTGTCAGAGACGTATACGTCCGACGCTGAAGTGCTCGCCAGGTTCAAGCGCGAGGCGCAGATGGCGGCCGGGCTCAATCACCCGAACATCGTTACCGTTCACGAGGTTGCGGAGTACGAGGGACGCCCGTTCTTTGCGATGGCCTACATCGACGGAGAATCTCTCGCAGAACGGATCGCCAAGGGCAGCCTGCCGCTCGACGATGCCCTCGAAATTGCCACACAGATCGGCGACGGGCTGCATAACGCGCACGAAGCGGGCGTGGTGCATCGTGACATCAAGCCCGGCAACGTTTTCATGGAACACAGCGGTCGGGTCAAGATCCTGGATTTCGGTCTGGCCAAGATCGGGGGCGGGAGCAGGGTGACGGGTGCAACCTCAACGTTTGGAACCATTTACTACATGTCACCCGAACAGGTTCGGGGCGAGGTCGTCGATCGCCGGTCCGACGTGTTTTCGTTCGGTGTCTTGTTGCACGAGATGCTCACCGGTGAGCTGCCGTTCAAAGGGGATCATTCCGCGGCAATCATCTATTCGATCACGAACGAGGACCCAAAGCCACCGTCGTCCCTCGGGACGGGGGTGCCGGCGGAGCTCGATACCGTCGTAGCGCGGGCGCTGGACAAAAATCCCGATAACAGATATCAGACCATCCAAGAAATGCTGGACGATCTCGGCCGCTACCGGGCGGGGCTCGGGGTGGCATCCGGGGGTGGGGCAAAGAGACTCATCCGGATCCTGCTGCCGACGTCGATCGTGTTTATGGCGGTTGCGGCGTTGATTTTCTTCAACCCCTTCGGGCTCGAGTTCAACCCGAAACGGGGAGCAGTCGCCGCGGACAATTCGCTCGCCATCATGTATTTCGAGAACGTCGTCAACCCCGAGGACCCGATGCGCCTGGGCGAGATCGTCACCAACCTCCTTATCACCGATTTGTCCGAATCCGAGTACATGGATGTCGTTTCCGAACAGCGGCTCTACGATATTCTCAAGTTGCAGGGTAGGGAGGGGGAGAAGGTTATCGATAGAAGCACTGCGACGGATGTCGCGGCTCATGCGGGCGCCAAGTGGATGTTACTCGGTAGCATCCTGCAGGAGGAGCCCCGTTTGATCGTCACATCGCGGCTGGTGGATGTTGAAACGGGGAAGGTTGCCGCGTCGCAGCGCGTCACGGGGCAGGAGAACGACAAGATCTTTGAGATCGTCGACCAGCTGACGAGCGAGATAAAGAAAGATCTGGCGCTCCCTGCGGCGGCGGCACGTGAGAAGGATATGCCGGTTGCCGAAGCAACAACGCACTCGACGGAGGCCTATCGGTATTACCTTGAGGGAATGGACTATTTGAACAAGTACTACGACCAGGAGGCAAAGGCGAGCTTCGACCGCGCGCTCGAATACGACTCGACGTTTGCGATGGCCTATCTCCGACTATCGTCGAGTGTGATCTCGAACAGCATGACGGAGAGAAGGCGCGCGATCTCCAAGGCGGTGGAGTACTCGGATCGAGCAAGCAAGAAGGAACTTCGCTACATCAATAGCGCGAGCGCACTTATCTCGGGCGACGTGAAGGGCGCCATTGCGGAGCTCGAGACGCTCATCGAGGAACATCCGAACGAGAAAGAGGCATACAAAGAGCTCGGCGATATCTACCGGGTGTACATCAGCGATCCGGACGAGGCGATTTCGTATTATCGCCGGGTCCTCGTGATCGATCCGATGGACAAAGGATCGTACAACAGCCTGGCGTATCTCTATCAGAGCGTCGGTGATATCGACAACTACATATGGGCGATCTATCAGTACATGTCGTTGGCGCCGGGTGAGGCGAACCCACACGATTCGCGAGGCGATCTCTACGCCTTCAGCGGCAAGCCCGGAAAGGCGATCAAATCGTATGCGAAGGCGCTCGAGCTAAAGCCGGATTTCCATGGGTCGCGAGTCAAGCTCGGGCACATGCACCTGTTCAACGGTGACTATGACAAGGCGAGAGAGGCGTACACCACGTTGGTTGACGACGGTGATGCCAGCATCAGGGCATGGGGACGGGGCTTGATGACACTGGTCCCGATGTATCAGGGACGGCTGGATGAGGCGATCAAACTGCTGGATGAGGGGATCGCGGCGGATCGGGCCGAGGGTGTCGAGGGTAAGTTTCACACGGGCAAGTACGCGATGAAGGCGTTTGCCTACGCGGCGAAAAGGGACTACGCGCGCGCTGTCGCGGAGGCTCGAGCCGGGCTCGAACTGACCAACCAAAGCAATCCGGATGACTCGTTCGTGTGGCTTGCCGTGCTCGTCGGGATGTACGCGGCCGCCGGGGACTTCGAGCGTGCCGAGGGAACGCTCCAACAGCTCGAAGATGTGACAGAAATGTCCGACCCGGGGCGGGAGCGTGTGTTTTTCCTAGCGCAGGGCGTGTTGGAGTGTGAGAGGGGGGATGCCGCCGCGGCGTGCAAGACCATCGAAGCTTACAGCGTTGCGGGGCCGGAGTTCTATCTCGATTACGAGTTGGCCCTCGCGTACCTCGATGCTGGCCGACTACAGGAGGCTATTGCGAGTTACGAGGCGATGATCCGTAGATATTCCGAAGAGCGCGCGCAACGTCCGATCCACGCCGTCAAGTTGTATTACTATCTTGGTGTGGCCTTCGAGTCATCGGGGAGGACGGGCAAGGCGATAGCGCAGTACACGACTTTTCTCGATATCTGGCAAAACGCCGACGCTTCGATTCCGGAAGTGCAGGATGCGCGCAACCGGTTGGCGCAGTTGAACCGATCGTGATACAATGCGGGCATGAGCCCGCAAATTCCACACCGCAGTCCCCAGTTCCATACCGACAGAGACTTCGCGGCCCAGCTCGACTTGGACGATCCTCTCGCCGGGTTTCGCTCTCGTTTCGCCATTCCTGACAACACGATTTACTTCGACGGCAACTCGCTTGGGCTGATGCCGAAGTCCGGGGCCGACGCAGTCCAGCGCGTTGTCGACGAATGGAAAACACGTGCAATCAACGCGTGGTTCGATGCGGACAAACCATGGATCGGTATTGCCGAGCGCCTGGGGGCGGAGATTGCCCCGCTCGTCGGAGCGGAACCCGATGAAGTCATTGCAACCGGTACCACAACCGTCAACCTGCACACGCTGATTGGCACGTTCTACCACCCGGAGGGGAAGAGGACAAAGATCCTTGCGGATGAATTGACGTTTCCATCCGATATCTATGCGTTGGGCGGACAGATCCGTCTGAAGGGGCTGGATCCGGCCACCCACCTCGTGCTCGTGCGAAGCCGTGATGGGCGTTTCTTAAAAGAATCCGAGATTGTCGAGTTGATGACGCCCGAGATCGCCGTCGCCCTTCTCCCCTCGGTGTTGTACCGAAGCGCGCAGTTGCTGGACATGGAGCGTCTGGCGAAGGCGGCTCACGAGCGGGGTATCGTCATAGGTTTCGATTGCTCGCACTCGGTGGGTGCAATCCCGCATTACATGGACGAGTGGGGAATCGACTTCGCCACCTGGTGCAGTTACAAGTATCTCAACGGTGGGCCTGGGTGCCCTGCCTTTCTCTATCTGAATCGTCGCCACTTCGACCAGCCACCCGCCATGCCTGGGTGGTTCGGTTTCGAGAGGGACCGGCAGTTCGACATGCTGACCACGTTCCAGCACCACCGCGGTGCACGAGGATGGCAGATCTCATCCCCGGGTATTCTGTCGATGGTGCCCCTCGAGGAATCAATCGAGATTCTACGGGAAGCCGGTATCGCCGCCATCCGCGGAAAATCGCTGCGGATGACCTCTTACATGTTGTTTCTAATGGATGAACGGCTCCCCGAAGGATGCTTTCGAATCGGGACGCCGCGAGAATCGACGGCGCGCGGGGGGCACATTGCGCTCGAGCACCAGGACCTGGCACCACAGGTGTTCGAAGCCCTGGCCGGACGCGGTGTTGTCGCTGATCTGCGGCCGCCGAACGTCGTGCGCCTCTGTCCCAGTCCCCTCTACAACACGTACACCGAGATCTGGGATGTCGTCGCCCACCTCCGCGAGATAGCACGGTCACTGGGAACTCGTTAGGTAAGGGCCATGGCGAGCGCCCTCACTTCATGACTCCCTCGCGCTGATGGCTCAGTTGGAGCGCTCGGTCGTAATGTCCGTTCGGGCACTCGCCGTGCCCCCTTTGTGAAGCGAGTACCCATCGCGATTTCATTGGTTGTTACAGTGGAATCTGGTATGTTGGATTGTCGCTTTCACGGGGGAGACAGCACTGTCCAGGCTCGTATTCATAAATCCAGACGAACTTCACGCCCACGAGGCGGTGAAGGAAGAGCATATCCGCCGTATTGTCGAAATGATAAAACGAACCGGGTTCTTTCACCCGCCGCTGCTGATCGACGGCGAGAGCAAGGTTGTTCTGGACGGTCACCACAGGCTGCGCGCGAGCCGCACGCTGGAGTGCCGGGAGGTTCCCTGTTACTGCGTGGACTATATGAACGACGACTCGGTCAGCCTCGAGTCATGGAGGCCCGAGATCACCGTCACCAAGAAGCAGGTTGTCGAGATGGGTTTGAGCGATGATCTGTATCCGTTCAAGACGACGCGACATCGCTACATCCTGCCCGACCCGATCGAGCGGACACCGCTCGCTCGGTTGACGAACTCCCCGTAAGACCCTACTCGACCTCGACTGAGACGGGTGCGCCGTCCAGAATCATCCGGATCGACTCCGCCAGATCCTCTCTGATGAACTTGTACAGGACCCAACGGAACGCGGCCTCAGACGATCCTCCACTGAAGATTATTTCCAGGATGTCCTTTTTTTCCGGGAAGTGTAGGATCTCGACATCATCGTCGGCGGGAATCTCGGCGAGTTCCTTCGCCAGCTCGATCGCGCGATCGAGTCCACCGACCTCATCGATGAGACCGTTCTCGGCCGCCTGACGGCCGGTCCACACACGCCCCATGGCGAGTGTTTCGAGTTCGTCCATCGGGATGCCACGCTTCTCGGAGATACTCTCCAACCAGATGTTGAAGCCGTCCCAGTGGTTGTCCTCGACCCTTCCTCGCTGTTCCTCGTCGAAGTCATTGAATTCCGACCAAAGATGCGCGTTGGGGCCCTTCGATATACGATCGAATGTGATACCGACCTTGTTGTACATACCGGCAACATTGAACTTGCCGGTGATCGACCCGATCGACCCGGTGACCGTCATGGCGTCGGCGAGGATCCGGTCGGCACGGTAGGATATTGCGTAGCCACCCGATGCCGCCACGTCGATCATCGAGGCCACCACCGGTTTTTTGCGGCTCAACACCTCAACCTCGTGAGAGATGAGATCGCTGGCGAGTCCCTCTCCGCCGCCGCTCTCGACGCGAAAAACGACGGCGTCGATGTCGTCATCCTCACCCACACGGCGCAGCTCCTTGGCCACCGTCTCATGCCCCATGATCATTCCCATCATCGGATCGGTTTTGCTCTTGCGTCCGCCGATCATGCCGTACGCGTGGACCACGGCAATCTTCTTTTTGCCCTTTATCAGCGACTTTCTCTCGACCTCCGCGTACTTTGATTGAGACACGGTCCGCAGTCTCTCGTCGTCCTTAAGCCTTAGGAGCGAGTCGACCTCATCCCAGTAGCGGATGCCGTCGATCAGACCGGCCTCCTTGGCCTGTGGGGCGGTGAACAAGGCGACCTCCATCAAGTCGGTAAGCTGCTCGACATCGAGCCCGCGTCCGTCTGCGATTGCCTGCATCTGCACATCCCACATATCGTCGATCATCCATGTGTACATCTCCCGAGCCTCGGGGGACATGTCCTCTCGCAGTACAATCTCGGCTGCGCTCTTGTAGTCTGCGATACGATGGATATTCGGATGGATGTCCAGCTTCTCGAGGAGGCCCTTGAAGTACATTCGCGTTCCGCCGAAACCTACGAATGACACGTCTCCGGTCAGCGGCATGAAAATCGAGTCGCACGCGGAAGCGAGAAACAAAGCGCCGCGGTGCATGCCATCCGAGAACGCATAAACCGGCTTGCCTGCCTCGCGCACGTTCTTTATCGCCTCACGGATCTCCTCCACTGAGGCGCCACCCAGCGACAGGTGGCTGGAGACCTTGACGATCACGCCCTCGATACGATCGTCGATCGCCGCCTTCTCGAGATTGGTGAGGATTCGCTGCAGTGTCTCGGGTTCGTCACCGAAGATCTCCGCTATGATGTCGTCGGGTGGGTTGTACGGCAGTATGTTTCCGTAGAGATCGATGACAAGGTACGAGCCGTCCTTGATGTCGGGTTTCCCCCCGGACTGGATGGCCACCACACCAACCAGACAGAGCACGAGGAACACGATCGCAAAAAGCGAGGCGAAGAACATCTTGACGAAGTCTCTCATGTGTTTATCTCCTTGATTTCATAGCCTGATACAGGACACATACGGAACACCATGCCTACGGGCTCTTTTGCCCAACTGTTGCCAACAAAATGTCATCCTCATTGATACCAAGGATATACAGAATGTTCATCAACCGCGTCCGTCCCAGGCTCATGCTCGCGCTGCGGCGCAACTCCTTGTGCGCGTTGTACGCAATGCCCAGCCCCGCCTGTCCCAGCATCAACCGGTCGTTCGCGCCATCGCCGATGGCCACCGTTTGATCGAGAAGAATCCCCATCTCCTTCGACACGCGGTTGAGCAGTTTTGCCTTCGTCGCATCGTCGATAATCTCCCCCTCGAGACGGCCCGTTAACGCGCCGTCTTTCGTTTCGAGCTTGTTGGCGAACGCAAAGTCAAGCCCCAGCTCCTGTTTTAGATGCTCGGCAAAGTACGTAAAGCCGCCACTGACGACGCCGAGTGTGTAGCCCAACCGCTTCAGCGTTGCGATCAGCTCGCGGGCCCCCACGGAAATGTCCATCGAATCCCGGACTTCCGCAAGCCGGTCGAGCGTCAAACCCTTCATGAGCGCCGTCCTTTGACGAAGAGAGTCCTCGAAATCGATATCGCCCCGCATCGTCTTTTCGGTCACGCGCGCGACTTCTTCATGAACGCCCGCGAGCCGCGCCATCTCGTCGATGACTTCCATATCGATCAGCGTGCGGTCCATATCAAAGAACACCACACGTTTGCTCTTGCGATACGCTTCCATCTTCTGCAGCGCGAGATCGATATCCAGCTCATGGCTTCGCTGCATCACGCGCTTCTTGAGGCGCGACAGGTTCGCGCGTCGCGCGTCGATGACGAGCTCGATGCAATGTGCGGAGTTGTTCGACAGGTTGCTGATCTTCTTAATATTTGCGTTCTCCTCGCCGAGGATTGCAGCCATCTCTGCAAGGGCGCTTGTGCCTCCAAAGAATGTCAGCACGAACAGGTTGAGATCCTGTTTCTTGGGAATCTCCCCCTTGGAGAGCGGCTGAAAGCTCAGCGTCATCTCCAGCCGGTGTGCCTCGAAGAGCAGATCTTTCAGCACGGTGTCGTGTGTGCGGCTCTCGCCGGTCAGCTCGAGCAGAAAAGAGAGGCCGAGGAAATTGTGGAGGGCGGCCTGGTCGATGTCGACAATCTCCACGCCGTGCTCGACGATCACCCGGGTCAAAGATGCGGTAATCCCGGGACGGTCTCGCCCGGAAACGGTCACAACCACATAACCCTTTTCTTTAGACATGGTTCCTCTTCTGGATTGGTGCCCTGGGCCTCGAAACGATGGGGAGTGAGGATATTATCGGGTTCCCGCCCGGATGTCAATTTCTCGAAGCAGGGTGCCAGGGGGGGGGTAAAACGAAGAGCCCCGGCGCGGCGGCCGGGGCTCTTGCTGGAGGGCGCGTTAAATGCGATTGATACGATCGTTATCGTATGATGACGAACTTCCCGATGAAGCGATCGAAGTTGTTGTCTTCGGTCTCGACGGAATACAGATAGACACCGCTTGTGACGTCCTGGCCGTTA
>CBDVBZ010000079.1:0-16782 GCA_965372355.1 uncultured bacterium
CCATACCAACGAAACACATCCGAGTCGTCGTTCATGTACGGGGCAGCGCCCGCGAGGGAGATCACACGACTCGTCGTCGCGAATGACACCGACGCCATGGAGACGACGAGGACTGTGAGAATAAGCACCTTGCTTATCTTAACCATCTACTTACCTCCTGAGTGTAAGGAACGAAGCGTGCCAGACGGTTCCTGGCGACAATTCCATCCCACAAGAGTGTTGTTTCCAAAACAATTGGTTCACAAACGTTGTCTAGGCAAAACGGATGATCTGAGCCAACTACCTCGTGGTGGCTCGATGTCAACGTGAATGCATCACCTCCTCCTGAAAAGGTCACGCAAAAAACGTCTATCTGCCAAGAATGCTATTTAGATCTTATTAATTCTCTGTTTTCGGCCGAACGGCGCAGCACGCCTACCCCCCTTTCTTTTGCAGGCAAAGGGTTTCAGAGGGGGATGCTATTAATGCTCAAAGCGCTTGTCAATGCTTTTTTTAACTTTTTGATAAAGGTCTTAACCGCTTTATCGGCAGTCTCGCGGCCTCGGCGGCAGTTTTGCCGCGTCCGCATGCGTCAAAATACATACATACCGTGCAGCGAGTTACTCCGCGAGAGGGTCCCGGCTGGACCGCCAGATTCCGGCCAGCTTGGGCTCAAAAAGCGCATGGCGCGGGTCCAGAGCACCGACCCTGACTTGCCCGTAGGCGTGGAGAAAGAGACCGTCGGAGAGGTACATCGCCACGTGGGTGATCTGCTCGATGCTCTTGCCAAAAAAGAGGAGATCACCCGTTCGGAGCGTTTGTGAATCGGTGCGCCGGAGCCGGCCGTGGCGGGCCTGGAGATCCGAATCCCGCGGAATCGTCACTCCGTGGAGGTGGAATATCCGCTGCATCAGTCCCGAGCAATCGAATCCCTTGGGTGTTGTGCCCCCCCAGAGATACGGAATCCCCAGAAAACGCATTCCCGTTGCGGCGAGACCATCGCGAGACGTACGGCGCGAAGATGGGAGCGACCCGATTCCCCGGGATCTCGCGAATCCTTTACGCCCGTCGGGTAGACGTAACCGTCGCCAACCCCGCTTTCCAAACGAGGACGCGACGACAGGCGTCCCGACGACGGCGTCACTGACCGGATAAGACATCTCATCCGCATCCTCGAAGACCTGTGCGATGTTGGCCGTGATCCGGTGCCGGGCCCGCGCGCGAAAGCGCTCGAAATCGCCTTTCGACTGCGCCCTGAGGTGCCAGCTCCGCACCCACCCGATATAGCCATCGGCGAGCCGAACGAGATACCAGTCGCCCTCCTGCTTGAGCGGGCGCGCGGAATCGCCGTAAATGAGTTGGGTGAGAAGCTCTGCGGTGTGCGAGGCCTCTCTCCGGACATCGACCACGCTGCTCACCGCGATAAACAACTCCGGCAGCGCGCTCTTCTCGTCGGGCAGAAGCACGTACTCGATTGCAGCAGGTCCGCCGTCGAGCTCGTCATCGATCCGCCGTCGGATCTCGTCCGAGACCTCGTGCTCGCTGCATTCGAAAACTAGCGCCCCTTCGGGCGGGCGCGCATAGATCGACGTGTAGCACATCCGGTGATCGAGCAGCCGGCGTCCAAGCACATCCGTGATGATGCGGTGTATCTGGTTCATGTCTTCCATTACCTACCCCCGCGGCTCCAGGTTTCTCAGCTTGGGATCGAGCACGTCGCGAAACGCGTCTCCGAGCAGGTTGAATCCGAGCACCGCGACCGTTATGCCGATACCCGGCGACAGGCTAAGCCACGGTGCCACACGAAGATAGTCCAACCCCGAACTGATCATCGATCCCCAGCTCGGCAGCGGAGGCTGCGCTCCGAGCCCGAGGAAGCTCATCGATGACTCTGCCATGATTCCCATCCCAAGGCCCATGGAAAAAACGATAATCAGCTGCGACATGCAGTTGGGAAGCAGGTGCCGGAACAGGATTTCGCTGTGACGGCCGCCAAGCGATTTTACCGCCATGACGAATTCCCGCTCCTTGATCGACAAGACCTGCGCGCGGACGACGCGCGCGACCGCCGCCCAACCGACAACGCCCAACGAAATGATCAACGAAGTCCGACTCGGCCCCACCGCGGCGACCACAGCGATCAGAAGCAGCAACGCGGGGTAGGCCAACGTCACATCGGCGATTCTCATGATGAGACTGTCGAGTTTACCGCCAAAATACCCCGCGACAAGACCCAGCAGTGTGCCCAGCAGCAATGATATCAAACGCGAGAAAATGCTGACCTCCATCGATATCCGTGCACCGAATATGAGACGGCTCATCACATCCCGGCCAAGGACGTCGGTGCCCATCGGATGCGTAAGCGACGGTGGTTGCAACGCTTCGTCCATGTTCATCACGTACGGATCGTACGGCGCAATCCACGGCGCGAGCAGCGCGCTGAGCAAAACCACACCCGCGAGGATGATACCGAACATTCCACTCTTCTGTGCCAATACGAGCTTGAACATGTCTTGTTACCTCGGCTCAGACGCCTTCTGTCGTTCGAGCTTGATCCGGGGATCGATCCAGGCATAGAGCAAATCTACGATCAGGTTCACCGTCATGAACACCACCGCCATGAAGAACACCGCTCCCTGTATGCTGGGGATATCGCGTTTGAGGATGGCGTCCAGCGTAAATCTTCCCAAACCCGGCCAGGCGAATATCGACTCGGTAAGCACCGCACCACTGAGATAACTGCCAAAATCGGTTCCAACGACCGTAATGATCGGAAGCAGCGCATTTCTAAGCGCGTGCCCAAAGAGCATGCGGCCCTCGGACACGCCCTTTGCCCGCGCCGTCTGGATGTACTGCTCACGGATAACATCCAGCATGCTCGACCGCGTGATCCGGGCAACGTACGCCATCGACGCCATCGCCAGCGTCACGGCGGGCAGGATGAGGTGCTTTACGCTGCCGCCGCCGTATCCCGATGCCGGTAACAGGCCGAGTTTCATCGAGAACAGATATATCAAGAGGACACCGAGCCAGAAGACCGGCATCGATATACCCACGATCGTGCCCCCCATCGCCACGTAGTCGAAGGGGGTACGCCACTTCCACGCGGCGAGGACCCCGACGCTAATCCCGATCACGGCCGATATGACCATCGCAAAGAGTGCGAGTCGAAAGGTAAACGGAAAACGTTTCTTGACGGACTCCCACACCGGCACACCCGTTATATATGATGTCCCGAAATCAAGACGGGCAAGATCCGCGATGTAGTGGCCATACTGCACGATGAGGGGTTCATCCAGATGCATCTCTTTGCGGAGTTGATCGATCGTCTCCTGGTCGTAGCGTTCACCTACCATACTCAGGACGGGATCACCGGGCAGCACATAAACGAGAAAGAACGTGACGGTCGCCACGCCTAAAAGAATGGGGATGAAGAGCAGGATCCGTTTGATGGCGTAGTGCAGCACGTTACACTAACGCTTCCCTTCCGCTGTTTTGTAGGCGGTCGACAAATCCTCGCCGAGATAAAGCACTGGGTAAACATAGTCGTTGACGTGCGGCGACACGACAACAAACGTGGTTGGAAAATACAGGTAGATCCACGGCGCCGCATCGTAGACCAACCCATCGATCATCGCGTACAGCTGCTCTCCTTCCCTCGCATCCGGAATCCTCTGCGCCCGCTCGATCAGTTCGTCGATGCGGGGGTCATCAAAGAAAGCCCGGTTTCCTCCACCACCGGCGTTTGCCGAATGAAACAGGGGAAACAGAAAATTCTCCGCATCGGGGTAGTCTGCGTACCAGTCGAGAAAAAAGGCGTCGACACGCCCCTGGCTGACCGCCTCCTTGAACGCGCTCCACTCGCGTTTGACAATGCGCACCTCAACACCCACGGCAAGAAGGTAACCCTGGATGGCTTCGACGAGTCGGTTGCCCTCGGGACTGTTGCGCTGCCAGATCTCCAGTGCAAACCCTTCCCTGTAACCCGCCTCGGCGATCAGGTTCCGGGCCTCAACGGGATCGTACGGATACGCCGGGCGCTCCTCAAACCCGGCCAGCGACGGCGGTATGGCACCGGCCGCCCGGATCGCGCGGCCCTCGGTAAGCACCTCGATCAACCGGTCGACATCCACGGCCATGTTCAGCGCTTTTCGCACCCGACTATCCTGTAACGGTCCGCGCTGCGTGTTGAGTCCGATGTAGAGGACCCGGAGCTCGGGCCGTGACTGGATCCGGTCGCCCAGCGCGCGGTCGCCCAGAAACCGGGACAACTCGGCCAGGGGTATCTTCAGCACATCGAGCGTGCCCGACTCGAACTCGGCGATCCTTGTGAAGGCCTCGGGCAGAATCCGGAACCTCACGCTACCGAGCCGCGGGCGCTCTCCCGGATGGTACGGGTTGGGCTCCAAAAGAAGGAAATCCCCCCGCTCCCACTGCGCGAGAATCCATCGTCCCGACCCGACCGGGCTCGCGGCGAATCGACTCTCGTCGCCAAGCTCCTCCTCTGGCACGATACACGCCGCGGGCATGGCCAGGAGCTGAATAAACGGTCGAAACGGCTTCTCGAGCTCGATGACGACCGTGCCGTCATCCGGCGCTCTCAGACCCGCGATTGTCTCCGCGCGCCCGCTCGAGAACTCCTCGGAGCCCGCGATCCGGTCCAGAACCCATTGTCTCGGCGATCGGCTCCGGGGGGCGAGAACCCGCTCGAAACTCGACACGACATCGGAGGCGACGAGGTGTCTGCCATTCGAGAAGCGCGCGTTCGGATCGATGTGAAAAACGTATGTGCGGCCGCCGTCCTGCAGCTCCCACGAGAGCGCCGCGTCCGGCACGAGCTCACCCGACGGCGCAAAGCGCACGAGGCTCTGAAAAACCATCGAGCAGATCTGACCCTCGGCGACATCGATGACAAACGCGGGGTCCAGCTTGTTGGGGGAGGTCTCGAACGCGAATTCGAGGGTGTTGCTGTTATCGGGGTTTCGGCCGCAGCCCCCGACAAGGGCTACGGTGACACAGGCTGCGATGAGGAGACCTGCGAAAGACCTTTTCAATACGTGCTCGAGTCGGAGAGCACGTACTCGCCCAAACCGAATCGGTCGTAGAAAACAAAGGTCAAATTGTCCTTGTAGTAGCGCCAAACTAGATACTGGCCTTGAACGTAGGGGTCGGTGCGTATCTCTTGTTCATCGGGCTGACCGTAGCGAATATAGATCCGACCACGGTCGGTCTTCCACCCGGCGTCGTTCGTTGCAAATTCCTTGTTGGCATGGCGCATTCGCCGCCAGTGCTCTTCGAGGGCCTCATTGTGCTCGGTACCTGGACTCGGATCGCGTCGAACCCAGAACGCAGACCACATCGCTACCCTCTCCGTTGCCGGCGCCTCTTTCAGACGCTTGATTTCCTCGTTGGTGCCAATAATCGATAGAACGCCGACGGTTGTATTCCAGTGCCTGGTGAGCATAGCACGGGTGAATTCGAGGTCAAAAGAAAGATTCGCGATCGACGCTCGGGTCGGGCTGTGCACCGTCGCCTTGACATTGAGCACGTACTCGCCCGGTTCCCACTCGTCCACATTGAACGTGACGGCGAACTGGTCTTCGGTGCCGGACAGCCATACTCGCCGCTTTCCGTAGAGCAATTGCTCGTTCTCGCCCGTCACCACCTCGAACGCCAGGTCGCAAGTCGTCGAGTCACGGGCGGCCTTTTCCAGATAGACATCGAATTGAAACGCCGGCTGACGATCCAACGCAACGAACGTTGCGCTTTCCTTCTGGTCAACGTGAACCTTCTCATCGTCGTCCATCACGAACAGCCATTCGGCTGTCAGGGAAGTGTCCACGTCGACTGCGAAAAGCCTCGGCTTGCTGATACCCACACCCGACTGCATGATGTCGGGCACGGCCACAGCGGCCTCATTCGAGAAAGAGAGATGTGTATCCGACACGCGGACGGTGCACCTTATGATGTACTCGCCCGGGGCGATCTCGATCTGGTGTGCGAGCGTCGATGAGTTCTTGCTGGAGTGTGTGTCATCGTAGGTCGCGACAACCTCGCGTTTGGTTCGTACGGCCGAATCCAGCATCTTCTTCCCCGATCTGTCGAAGATGCGGATATAGAGCTTGTACTTGGCCTCGAACTCGTCGTCCTTCCTCAAGAATACGAGGTTGGAATACGGAACGTGCGCGCTGACGCGGATCGATGGCTTGCGATCCTCGCTGAGCAGGGCTCGCACGTACAGCGAGAAACCTGCCTGCCGTTTCTGCGCAGCCGTGGGCCCGGCCGCCGCCAGCGACAGAAGAACGGCCAGAAATGCTATCCTTGCAACGATTTTCACGTACTCACCTGTCTCCTGAATCTAGTACGCGGATACGGATGCGGCAAGCGCTATCACACGCATGGGCGCGCCTCGATGCCTCGAGGGCATCGAGAAATGGAAGGGGACGTTCTTCGCGAGCCGGGCTAGTCCACTTTGACGTGGCGGCCGGTGGCCCACGGGCGGTTGGCCCGCGGAGTGTGTTAGGGGGGCCGGGCGCTGACGAGGTCGGCGCGTGCGGGGGTGGACTGGGCCAGGGCATCGGTTGTCTCCAGGATCGTTCCCGCTCCGACGCGGTAACGCTCCTCGGCAAGCCGGAGGTTCTCCTTGCCCTGTTCCGTCGTTTGCCGGGAGACACGCGCCCGCTCTTCGGCTTCTTTGAGACTCAGGTAAATCGTCTTCACCTGGAGAATCGCATCGAGTTTGGCCTGCTTGTAGGTCAGCTCCGCGATCCGCTCCTGTGCCCGCGCGTTTAGGATCGATGACTTCGTCTGGTAGCGATCGAATATGTTCCAGTTCATCGCGATTCCGACCGCCCACGAATACTCATTTATAAAGAAATTGGCATTGGGGGGAAAACTTCGATCGTTCCAACGGTAGTTCCACGAGGCGGCCAGTGTCGGCCAGCGGCGGTTCGTGGTCGCCGTAACGTTGTCGCTGGCGGCCTCCATACGCTCCCGCGTGCCCAACAGATCCGGACGGTGCTCGAGCATGTAGGCGACCTCGGCCTCGAGGTCGGGATCGATCCTTGTGATTGCCAGCGACGTGTCGACCTGGAGGGACTGGTTGATCGGGAGGTTGAGTGTCGACGAGAGGGTCGCGCGCGATATCTCGGCGTTGTTCCGTGTAACGATCTGCTCTAGTTCGGTGTTTCCCAGACGGACCTTCGCCTGGAGTACATCCGCCTTGGTATTCGATCCGATGGCGAAAAACGCCTCGACCTGGTCGAGGTTCCTCTGCGCGGCCTTGACGCTCTCATTCGCAACCAGTATCAGGTACTCGTTTCGCACGAGGTTGTAGTACTCACGAACCACCTGAGCGGCGATCACGTCCTTCTGATACTGCAGACCGAACTCCGAGCCTTTTGCGTTGTGTCTTGAGGCCTGGAGGGTCTTGACATTGGACAGCCAGTCAAAAAGCATGATGCTCGAGTTGAACCCGAACGAGTAGCTCTCGAAGTTGAACCCGCTCTGCAGGATCGGGCGCCCCTGCGGATCGAACGAGACCGACCCCGTGGGCCCGATATAGCTGTGACCCGCGTATGCGTTCGTCGAGAGGTCCGGGAGGAAGGCCCCCCAGCTAGCGAGGACGTTCTGCCGCGACACCTGGAGCTGCTGCCGGCTCTGGCCGACGGCCGTCGACACATCCACGGCCCTGTCAAGGGCCCCCTCGAGCGATAGGACCTCCTGGGCACCCACCCGGCTCCCACACACCGACATGCCTAAAACGAGTATTAGTACGGCTATACCTTTTCTCATCTGCGCACCTTCCGGGATTTGAAGCGGAGGATCTTCTGTCCAGCCTGTAGGGGAATTATACGTAAGGGGATTCAGTTTGTTGCGTTTGTAGGATTATAGGCCTTCGCACCCCCGGTGGAAAGCAAAAATCGCCGGGGTGGGGGCTCGGGGGCGGCCCCTAGTGCAAGCGGAAATGGAACGGAATCATCACGTGGGCCTTGACCGGCGTCGTACGCTGTTTGGCAGGGTTGAAACGGCACTTCTTCGCCGCCGCCAAAGCCGCCTTTTCCATCGCAGGCGTCACATCCGAGCTGATCAAAGACACGTGTAGCACCTTGCCGTCCTCGGCGACCAGGACCTTGACGCGCACGGTGCCCTCGATACCCGCCTCACGGGCCAGCACGGGGTAATCCGGCGCCTCGAAGTACACCATGGTAGGCGGCTGGTCAAAGGCAAGAAACACACCGCTATCACTGCCACCGGGCGGTGGTGGTGGCGGCATGTCTTCGAAATCGTCGAATGTCGTCTCCGGGAGGTCCTCCGTGTCCGCCTCTTCGTCATCCGCCGCCTCGACGGGCACCTGCGGCATCGCGATTTCTTTGGGTGGAGGTGGGATCTCGATATTGTCGGGTACGTCTACAACCATAAATGTTTCTTCTTTGAGTTTGTACGGCTTGAACGTAAACGGAGGCGATAGCACAAACAACGCGACGTGAAACAACACCGCGCCGAACAGCGCATACCGCACATACTTGGGATAGGAAGCCTTGAAGGCCTTGTTGGCAGATACCTGAATTGCGCTTGCCATTGTCAGCGCCTACCTCTGGCCCTCTCCGGGTCGCTTGTAAACGACACGCGGATCGCGTTGGCCTCCTTGAGCTGTTCCATGACCTCGTGGACGATACCCGCGGGTGTTCGGGTGTCTGCGTTGAAGGCCACGATGAGCAGCGGGTTCTCTCTGAGAGCGTTGGTCATGATCTCACTGATCTGGTGGACTCTCACGAGCTTGTCCTGGATCGATATGTATCCTGACGCATCGATCCACACCCTCATTATCTGCTCACGCTTCTGTTTCGCCACCGTCTCTGCCCTCGGCAAATTAATCTCCAGGCCGTCTTCCAACTTGAATATAGTTGTCACCATAAAGAAGATCAACAGCAGGAAGGCGATGTCCGCCATCGAGGACGTCGGTACAGTGTTTTCTATTTTGGAATCTCTTTCGAACTTCATAGATCAAAAATCCTCGTCATAACCGCATGGTTTTTAAGGAGATCCGCCTGGCGTTCGCCAGCCGCAGCTCATCCAGAATATCGATCATCAAACCGTAATCGCTGTCGGGGTGCGACTCGACGACAACGATCAGTTTCGCGGTTTCTGCGATCTTGCGTTCGATCAGCCCGCGAAGATTGGCGAGCGGCACGATGTCCTTTTCTATCACGATCGAGCCGTTTGCGTGAGCCTCGATAACAAGGATGTCCTTCCGCTTCACCTTTACGTTCGTAGACGTCTTGCCGGGGAGCACGAGCGGGATACCTTGTTCGAGAGCAAAAATCGTCGTCACCAGAAAGAAGATCAGGAGCAGGAACGCGATATCCGACATCGCGGCCGCCTGAATCTCCTGGTTGACTCTTTTCTTCTTCTTCACTTGACTATCCCTCTGAGGCTTCGAGCTCAATGAGTTCGTTGACCAACTCGGCGCTGGCTTCTTCCATCTCGGTGATAAAACGGTCGATCTGCGCAACGAAGTAGTTGTGCATGATGTTCATCGGAATGGCAATGATAAGACCCGTCGCCGTTGTGATGAGCGCCTCCTGGATACCCTTGGCCACGAGTTTTGCGCTCACCTGCTCGGCCTCGGCGATCGCCGCGAACGCGCTGATCATACCGGAGACGGTTCCGAGAAACCCTAGCAGCGGGGCAACGTTACCGACCGTTGCGATGGCCACGAGCCCGCGTTCCAGGAATGACATCTCGATGGTGCCCGATGTCTCAATCGCCTTCTCGACAGCGGCAGGACCATGACTCGCACGCAGGAGACCCGAGTGCAGAATTGCGGCAATCGGTCCTCTCGTTCGCTCGAGTTCTTCCATACCACCCTGCACCCCTTTTTCGCGCAGGGCACGTATCACCCTCCCCATGAGCGCGCGAACGTTTGTACGCGCACGCGAAAGCGTCCAGAAACGTTCGATGATAAACACAAGACCAAAGATCGAAAAAAAGAGCAACGGGTACATGAACAATCCACCGGCAAGAAAGTTCTTTCCAATACCGCTACGCTTCACGCGATTGATCATGCCGCTCTGTTCTTTTTTGATCAACGCCTGGATCTCGGTGGCGACCGCCGTCGAGTCGTTCGGAGCCATTGCGAGCGAATCCGTGGCGGGAATGGTAGTTATGGCCGCCGGAGTCGCCGGGTCTGCTTCCTGTTCCTGAGCCATCGCACTAACGCAGACACTCGTCATCAACAACACAAACGCTATGAAAGGAAGCGCTCTCTTTACATCATGAATCGCGTGCATCGCAAAGAACTCCTTTTACCTGAACAGGTGAATGTTGTAGGGAATCTTGAAACCGATGTTTTGCAAAGAAACAGAACGCGCATTTTTCTAAAAGATATCGATGACTATAAATGACCCAACGCTATGTGTCAATTAAAAATACAGCCGTCAGGGATTCGAAACCAGGTGGGGTAGCTGAACCGGGACTGCGTCGCTACTTATTGGACATCGAGGAGCTTGACTCTAGTCTATACCGTCCGTAACCCTCTCTGTCAATGAAAATAAACCGCAGCCCATGGTCCGGCTCGAGGGCCCTGTCCCGCTTACGGATGGGGTCACCAGACTGGTTGTAGACCCACAGCTCGTACGGATAGGCGACCTCCCCGCCTTCGCCAACAGCCCCGAGACGCCTCGGATCAACGATGATATTCTGCTGAGGTCGCGCGTACCCAAGCCGTCCCCCGGTATTGCTGAAATTCACCGCGTGAAACCTGTCTTCCACCTTCTGGAGCGCATCCGACATCGACTCACGGTTGAGCGGCATGACCTCCACGATTTTCTCGTCCGGCGGGCCGTACTTGAGATAGATCAATCCCCTGTCCGAGTACACGCCCAGTTGGTAATCCGTGTATCTCGCGTCGACGTACGCCAATCGCTCCAGATACTTCTCGTAGGCCTCGTTCACGCCCGTCGTCGGATCCGGATCGATGTCCTTCCACATGGCCTGAACGATCGCCTCCTGCTCACCAATGCTCTTCTGGGCAAAACCCTTGAAGTCCTTTTCGTCGACGAGAAACTTCGCCTCCTGAATGAAGTCGCGACGGGCCACCTCCCATGTCCGCATATCCCAGGCGACGCTAAAGCTCCCCGCCGGACGGCGAACGAGCGCCTTGTCACGCACCCCCGCGCTGATGTACAACGAGTACTTGCCCGCGGGAAAGAGGTTCAGATCCTCCGTGATCAGGATCGGGTACGTGGCGACGTCGTTCTGCATGTCGCCAGAGGCCGCTGTCTCGACCGCCGGGATCACAACGGACGATTCCGTCACTTTCTCGCCCTGGTCGTCGAGGATCGCGGTCTTGATCTCGAGATCCTGGTAGGTGATCGCCCTCGGCACGTAGGCCTCCACAAACACGCTGACCGAATCGCGATAGAGCCCATACATCCGCGAGGGGTTCGCAACATAGGTTTTTTCGTCACCCGGCCGGCCGACCTTCCAGAGATACCGGGGGTCGCTCAGCGATACTTTGTTATTCGGGAACGTCGGCACTTCGAGCGGATACTTCGTGATCTCGGATTTGTTGTACTTGTTCTTCATCATCCCCAGCACCGTAACCTTTGGGGAGTACCAGTCTTCGATCGCGCACGAGAGCGTGTAGACCCCCTCGCCGAGCGAGTAGCTCTTTGTCATAGTGTGAAACCAGGCCGGATTCGCCGCTTGCTCCGGCGCTTCGACGATCATCTTGAACTCGTCGCTTTGCTTCACGACCGTCTTACCGGCGGAGTCACGGATCAGGATGGATATGCGCGGCTTCGCTTCGTATCTTCCCCCAACCTCCTTGAAACGAAACCCCGCGTTGGGCAACCGCAGATAGATGTCCTGCCGGGTCGAACCATCGGGCATCCGAAAAGCGGCGGAATCGAGAAAGAACTCGAAGTCGCCCCTACCCACGACCTCTCCTGCGCCGCAGGTAGCCGAAAATGCAACCGAGCAAAACAGGGCAATCAGAATCGCTCGCAGAAGCATCGTTCGAACCCACCCTTTCAGTGAAATGGGCACCCACGTGGGTGCCCATCATTCGGATCATTGCAGCAACTTCGACGCCAGATCGGTTCTAGTACTCGAAACCGACCGAGATCCGGTGGACATTGTCGAGGAATCCGAAATCGGTCCACGAATAGTCAAAGCTCAGATCGGACGTTTGCGTCGTGTCGATCCTCAAGCCAAAACCGGCTGCTGGACCGGCGGCATCGTAATCGATATTGTACCCGCCGCGCAGGTAGAAAAACTGGTTGTACGCATACTCGGCACCGAGGTTCATACTTTCCGTGTTGTCGGAGGGATGCGCAAACTCCCCGACCGCGTCCATCTTGTGAGCACCTCGTTGATAGGCCGACACCGCCAAACCCACCTTGAACACGGTAGGCATCTTGGATTCGCGGTCATCGTAGTTTACCTTGCCTCCCAGACTCTGGATCATCATACCGAGCCGCATACCGCTGAAACCGATACGGTAGATCAACCCGAAGTCAATGGCGTATGTGTTGACGCTCTTCTCGGCCAACCCCGAGTGAATGAAGTGCACCGTACCACCGGCGGAGAATTTGTCCGTAAAATACTGCGCGTACGAAAGACCGAAGGACATGTCACCAGCATCGAACTCTCGCCCCGTCCCATCGGGCAGAAAGATGGTCCGCTCCTTCTGAGGATCCATCGACAACGCCCTCGCCGACACTCCCCATGTCCCGGGCACAAACGGGAGCGAGAAAACCGCCGTGGCGTAGTCGAGGCTGATATCAGCAGGCCAAAACGTGTGTTCCAGCCTGATCGCGGTCCGCGTGATCTCCACCATCCCGGCTGGATTCCAATAGGTAGCCGAAGCGTCATTCGCGAGCGCCGTAAAAGCGCCCCCCATACCGGCGCCTCTCGGCGACGGAGGTATCTTCAGAAACGAGAACGCGAACGTCCCCACTTTGGCGAATGGCTCCGACGCAAGCAACTGTGTGGGCGCCAGCAATATCAAACACAATGTCACGGCAATGATCTTCGAACGCACGGCCAAACCTCCTCAGACTCCTGCGTATCGCGCAGTAGAAAGTGGGGACCTTCTATGAAAGCAACTTTTCACTTCTCGTCCATTCATCGAACTAGAACTCAAAACCAAACCCAATGCGCCAGAACCGGTGTGTCTCCCAGATCGTCGGATCATAAACCGGCACGAAGTCGTCTCGGCCATCATCATCCAGGTCCTGGAGATACGCACCGCCAAAACGCCCCGTCTCGGTCAGATAAGACCCTCCGTCCATCTGGGCCACCTGCATTGCGGGAAATGCGCCCGGTCTGTCTCCACCGGGCAGCGGAATATCGTCGTCGAACAGGTTTCTTCCTTCAAAGAAAAGCGTCAACTCACGACCATAGATGTTGAACTTCTTTCGTCCCTGGATGCTCAACCGTTGGGTGTTGGTGAACCGCATCGCGTTCTCCACCGTGGGATCCTGCAACCGGGCGAACCGGTTGATCGGTGTCCAGGGTGTACCGCTGCCATACTGATAAATGGCTGTCGCGCCCCAGTTGTTACGGTCCTGGAGTCGCACGGTAACGTTGAATGTGTGGCGCTGATCCCAATCGAGCGGCCTCTCGTCGGTCGGCAGGTGAGTCAACCCCTCCGCGGACCGCCCAAAATCGGAGTCGCTCGCCACGCCGTCGGCAAACGAGAACGTGTAGTAGGCCTCGAAGCCAAACCGGCGCGTCAGCCTCTTCTCGAGCGATATCTCCAAGCCACGCGAACTCGCATAGGTCCTGTTGATATAGCGGAAGCTCTGTATACCGGTCGTGTCATCGGTCACGCGCGTCGAGGAAATCAGACCATAAATGTCCTTATTGAAGACCACGAAGTTCGCGGCGACGTCCTGAGTAAACTGGTGAGCGATTCCGGCCTGGTAGGACACGGTAAGCTCAGGTCCCAGGTTCGGGTTGCCGAGCGTTCCCGCCGCACCAATCGCGTCCTGTGTCGCAAAGAGAAACGTCCGGCTCGGCCACTGAGTGAATCGTCCGTAATGGAAGAAGAACTTGTCACGATCGGTAATCGGGAATGCAAACCCGAGTCGAGGCGACCAGTTGGATTTGAACTTCTCGACCTCGGGTTCAATGTCTTCGTTGTTTATCTGGATGTCGTCGTTGTTACCCGTCGAGAAATACTCAAACCGGATACCGGCGTTGACCACCATACCCTCGTAGGCCCATTTGTCCTGGACGTAGATGGCGCCCTCGGGGTTGAAGTTTCGGAAAACGTTGACGTTGAGCCCCTGCTGCTCGTCTGGCCCTCCCGGATCGCGGATCTGTGCAGGGAAGAACCGTGTGTCCTGGTTGAGGTCGTTGTAGATCAGCTGTACACCTGACCGGATCCGGTGGCCCCTGAACTGTTCCGAAGTGACGTCCGCCTTCAGCAGGTACTGAACCGATTGCCGGTCCTGGAAACGCGGATAGTCGTAGGCGGTAATGAAATACGGAAAACTGGAGTCCGTGTAGAAGTCAGCGGAAGTGATGCCGAGTCGTTCGGTGCCGTCCGGCATTTCGAGTGGCAACCCGGCGGTCGAGAACTGATCGGGCGACTTGCCATCCGGATACGCTTCGTTGAAGATCGATGACTTTCGGTTGAACGACAGCACACTCGCGTTGATCGAATAGAGGAGGTCCTCTTTGATATTGTGGTTGAACTTCACTTTGAACTGGAGGTTCTCATCCCGGACTTCAGGCGTACGCGTGGACGAGTTAAAAAAGACGTAAGAGCTGTCATCCCGGAAGTTGCTGAAACCGCTCTGAGGAAACTGAAATCCCTCGAACAACAACCAGTCCTTGTAGTGTGTGAACTGCCCCGTCCCGTCGAACATCGCCTCGTCCCACAGGATCGTAACACCCTGTATATCGACTCCTCTGAAGTTGTTGTACTCGATGACTTCTTTCGCGCCGGTCGGGTTGCCGTTCTCATCGAGAATCGGGACCAACTGCTCGACAACAATCGGCCGGGGATTCGGTTCGCGACTCGGATCGGAGACTGCTTCGAGCCACTCACCCTCGTAGAGGTTCCGCCAGATCGACCCGAAACCAAACACATCGGTGCCGGTACCCGTCGGGACCAGTCTCTGGAAGTAGTAAACCCTCTGAACGTAGCCCTTGATGTTCCAGTTATTGATAAACTGTTCGCGTCTCGCGCGCTGATAGATAACCTCGCCGGTCATCTTGAAAGGAGCCTTGTTCCAGGACAGTTTGCTCTGGAGGTTCCAGGAGTGGCGCATTCGCTCGGCTGCCTTGAGCCAACCGTTGAGTGCCGTGTGTTCCTGGCGGCCTTCTATTGACGCGTTCTCACCATCGGCGAACGTCGCCTCGCCGGACACGTAGTAGCGAACCGAGCGCCACGGTGTCGGCCCGCCAAAACCCACACTGACCCGGTCGTAGTTCGTGTAGGTTTTGTCTTTGCGACCGAAGTCGTCGGTCATAAACCGGAACTCGCCGCCGAACACGCTCCCGCCTTCTTTTGTGCTGATGTTGATGACGCCGGACTGCGCGTTGCCGTACTCGGCATCCATGCCGCCGGCGATAAACTCGGAGCCAGACACACCGAGGAGACCAACCTCCATCGACGCCGCTCCCAGCGGGTCATCGACGGGAACACCATCGATCTGCATCTGGATCTCACCGGAACGGCCTCCACGAGCGTGGAGCTCATCCCCGGTTCTCACGATCCCCGTTTTCAATGCGATCGCATCCACCGCGCTGTCCACCGGCATGTCTTTGACCTGTTCATCCGTCACGCTCGACCGAACATCGGACGATGTAACGTCGACCATCTTTCTCTCACCGGTTACAATGATGTCCTGCGTGGTCGCGACGATCGTCACTGTGAGTTCGAACCTCAGCTCCGTGACCTGATTCGCGTTGACGATAACCGTTGGTTCTGAGATCGTCTTGTAACCCATCATCATCGCCTTGACCCGGTGAGTACCGACGGGGACACCGGTGATCGTGAACTCACCGTTGTCCAGACTCATAGCACCCTTGGATGTACCGACGATAACAACGTTAGCGAACCCAAGCGGTTGCTTGGTGCTCTTGTCGATGATCCTGCCTTTGATCGTCCCGGTTCCCTGTGCGTGGAGGGGGCAAGACACAGAGAGAATCACAACAGCCAGTAACCCACCAGCAAGAATTCTCACCATGGCGTCTCTAAGCATGCAGGCACCCCTTTCGTGGCCGTCCAGCATTCTTTTCTTTTTGTGGGGACGAACCATGAAGCAGCCCAGGCCACCGCTTCTCAGTCCTGTAGGTGGGGTCACACTAACACAGTCAGAATCGGATTTCTAGAGAATATACTGACTTCCGAGGGAAATATATTTGACCGCGCGGTCGATGTCAACCGGCATTTTCCCCGACGATTCCGGCCCTCGGCACCATTTCACTTGCATTTTTCCTGCCACTTCCAGGGGTCTCTCGCGAGGTCTTCTCGCGGGGCCAGCGGCGGTGGTGGCTCAGGGCTATAGGGGGCATGATGGGCGCCCGAACGGACATTACGAGCGAACGCTCCTATTGAGCCATCAGCGTGAGCGAGACATGAAGTGAGGGCGCTCGCCATGCCCCCGCGAGCGAGACATAAAGTGAGGGCGTTCGCCGTGCCCCCGCGAGCGAGACATAAAGTGAGGGCGTTCGCCGTGCCCCGACAAGGCCCGTCAACGGTCTTCGTATAGCCAACAACTGGCGGAGTGGCCGGGATCGACCTCGCGAAAAGGCGGTTCTTCGCTCGAACAGACCGGCATG
>CBDVBZ010000080.1:0-16735 GCA_965372355.1 uncultured bacterium
GTGTTGACCAGCTTGTGCCCGGGCAGCGACACGCGCTCGATCCATTTCGCGTACGTCGCGCCGTTTAGCAGGATGAGGGCGCCCTTCTGGTACTCGGCAACGGTCTCCGGATCGGGCATCCAGAATGCGGGATCGACATCAGCGGGCGCCGGAAAAACCGCGTCGACGAATTCGCCGCCGATCCGTTCGGCAAAGTACTGGAGCGGGTAGTTGACAACAAAAACCACTGGTTTTGTGGCGTGAGCCGCAGTCTGCGACGACTGCTGGTCTTTGGAATCCGATCCTCCACACGCTGCGACAAAGAAAACCAGACCGGCGGCCGCAAAGTAACGCTTCATGACAGAATCAACCTCCGAATGATATCCGCCCCAAACCGGCTCGTCAGCGCGGTCAAACCACCGGCCAGGAGGATACCCAGAATCAAAACACCGACGATCTCGGAAGCGAGAACGCCGAGGATGCGTCCGCTCGATCCACCGATTTTGATCATCGTCTGGATCTCCCGGCGCCTGAGACGCAACGACAGCATAAAAACCAGTGAGGCGGTGGCGAGCGTCGCCATACCGACGATCACGACGGCCGCGACGATGTAGCTCTGCACGGTCAGAATCGTCGAGAGAAGCTCGTCCATCACATTGACCGGCTGTACGATCTGGACGAGCTCGTCCTGCGATAGATACCGTCCTTGCAGAAGTGTCGCCGACTTCTCGTCCAACGGCACGGCAATGATCGCCGTGACCGGAAACCGCTCGTCCACCCCGTGAAAGTGAAACGAGTTGAGGTTCTCCTCCGTGATCTCGTTGTACTGCACGACCGACGCGTTGGCGATGACCTTGTCACCCTCACGTTTTAGAACCCCGGCCGCCGCTTCGGGCTTCGTGAGATCCTGATGTCCGTGGCCGAGGCCCTCGATGATCCATGCCGTCTTCATGTCGACAAACACGACATCGTCGTCGGCCGTATACGTTCGCTCGAGCACACCGACGACCTCCATCTTGAGCGGGTACACACCCGCCAGATCAAAGACGTTCTCCGGCGAGGAGATGACGCTGTCTCCGGGCCCCGCATCGAGTTTCCGGGCCGCATCCGCGCCCAGGACGCACTCCCCGAGCACGGCGAGACTCCGCCCACGTGCGAGATCGAGTCCCCGAAACTCGAAGTAATCCAGAGTGGTCCCGACAATCGGTGTGTCACCCGTTCGAAACCGTGTGTACAACGGTATCGCACGCGCAAGCCCGGACTCGGTGACGCGTGCAACCTCCGTATAGCGCATCAGCGACGGTGTGTCCGACTCGAAGTAGAGCGAGTTGAGTATCAACTCGAGCGGGCTCCCCTTGGCACCGATGACGAGCGGCGTCGCGTGCGCACGCGTCGTGAGTTCTCTCTCACTCTGTCGAACAAGCACGCGGAGCCCCACGGGCAGGTAGACGATCAACATGATCGATACCACGAGTATCCCGGACTTGATCCTGTGATAGGCGATATACCGCCACGCGAGATAGAGAACCTGTGTCATTGTGCCCCATCCGCCATTTGCCGACCCGAACCGATCGATGACCGTCCATCGGCGCCGGTGTGGACATCCTTGAACTCGATGACGCGGCCAAACCGACCGAGGAGATCATGATCGTGTGTTACCGTCACCAACGTCGTGCCGTTCTTGGTGACATAGCCAAAGAGGATATCGAGCACCCGTCCCTTGTTGGCCGGATCGAGGTTGCCGGTCGGCTCGTCGGCAAGAAGCAATGCCGGCTCGGGCAGAAGGGCACGGCAGACCGCCACCCGCTGCCGTTCACCCTGCGAGAGTCGGTTGACATGCCGGGTGAGCTTGTCCTCGATCCCGACCAGATGGGCCAGCTCGACCGCACGTTGCCGGACCGTCTCCCCAAGCCGTAATGATGCGTTGATCCGGTACGGCAACAGGATGTTGTCCAGGACGTTCAAATAGGCGAGCAGCTCGAACTCCTGGAAGACGAGACCGATCTGTCGAATCCGGAAATCCCGTCTTTCCGAGTCACCGAGCGTCGTCACGTCGACATCGTTCGTAACGATTCGCCCGGAGAGCGGTGTCACGATGCCGGCGATGAGGTTGAGGAGGGTCGTTTTACCCGTACCGCTGGGACCAATCACGGCGACCGTCGATCCGCGCTCGATCTCTAGGCGGGGGATCTTGAGATGAAACTCGCCCTCTCCGTAACGGAATTCCAGATCTGAGACATCGATCATCGACTCTACACCCCCATCACGTTCGGGATGACTGTTCCTTTGTTCGCGCGGCGCCGCGGGAAAGCCGCTGCTCATCCAGGAGCTCGATACCGGTGATTTTCCATGCCCCATCGACCGATTCGATCGTGAGCTCGGCATCGTACTGGTTCGTTCGCCTGTGGATATGCCCCCAGTGCCCGATGGACCCACGCACGTTCCAGGTGCAGCGTGCCGCGAAGCCGATCTCGCCCGGTAGCCGGCTGGGTTCGACCGCCGTCATCGATACCTCGTCGACCTTGACCCTTGCCCCACCCTGGTTCTGCAGCTCGAGCGCACGACGCGTTTCGAGATAGATCTGGGTGAGCAGATCCCCCGACGCGCTCCGGGCCAGAGCATCGTATATATCGCTCTCGTCACGATAGTCGAACGCACGATACACGTTGGTCAGCAGCCCCGAGACAATCAACTCCGCTTCGCCGACGGAAACGACGGCGTTCCTGACATACGGCACCGGAACCGGCACCCGCGCCAGCGGCCATGACACGACACCCAAAACGACGACAGCGGCACCCGCCAACAGAAACCTGCCTCGCTTGGCATTCGCTCTTGCGTATCCCGCGAGTGTACCCACGAACAACAGAACACACAGGACGCTGAGCAACGGGACCGGCATGCGGCCAAACGTCGGCGCCGGCGCAATGCCAACAAGCGCCGGTATCTTTGGGTTGGTCAGAAAATTCTGCCACACCAGCACCGGATCCTCCGGCGAGAGAATGGATGGCAGGCCACCCGCCTCATCGGTCGCAGACACCGGCAAGGTCTGTATCCTGCCACCAAATACATCCCACGTCATGGATACCTCGTCGGGGAGAGAATCGATCGGATAGACAAATATCACCCCGAGCGTCGCTGACACCGCTGGAATGGGCTCAGGGGGCTCGATCACGCCGGTTCGCCGTAGCGTCCGCCGAACGAAGTGGATGCGATCCAGTGTCGGCTTCCCCACCCGGCCGTCGATCGTGACAAGACCGCGCTCCATAAAAAAGCTCGCGACCCTCTCCTTGATCTCCGCCTGATCCTCGACGGCGATCACAGCCTTGCCATCGACTCCGAGATCGATCCACTGCTGGAGATCTTTTGGGCGAACGACGATCTCTTTGCGGACTTCGAAATGCTCGACATAGAGAAAGGCCGACATCGGCGCGTCGAACTGCCGCTGCAGATTGCGGTTTCGAAAACGCGAATACCACGGATCTTCCCAATCGAGATCGATAGTCTCTTCGGCGGCAAGATAGCGAAAGTCGGTTACCGGCAACCCTTCGTGATAGGTGACAAAACCGATGTTCGCTCTGACAAGCCCATCCACCCCAGGTGGGCGAAGCGACAGCGTCTTTGGCCGGCCGGGCAGTTCGTACGCCAACTCGACAAACACGACGATCTCATCGTCGTCGTCTCCCCGAGGCAGAGGCTCTCCGGTGATCTCGTCGCGCCTCAACCGCTGCCGCGGCACGATGCTCAGAACGCGGCCGGGGAGCAAGGCACCGTCTGCACGGATCACCCAGTCCTCGGTAAGAAAACGCACGAGCCTCTGTGAGAGCGGTTCCGGATCGTTGCCGAGGCGCTCGAAGATCGGGTCGGGCATGATGTTGCGAAAGCCGTTGAGATCCTGCACACCGATCTCCAACTCGACGTGAACGGAATCGGATGTGATAAAAACTTCCACGATTGTGGTCGCTGTCATGGCACGCGTGAGCATGATCGCGTCCGCGCGGGCCTGGCCCGCGGTCACTAGCAGAAACACAATTGACAGAAGAAACGTTTTCATTCCGTGGGGTCGCCGCTCACGAAATACCACGCGGCGCTGCACGATAAGCGGGTCACTCCGCCGGTTTGGAGAAACGGCCCAGTGTGTTGATCAGGTCGATCATCTGTTTGAGCCGACCAGCGCTCTTGTGATCATACAGAAACACGATTCGGGGTTTGCTGAGAAGCTCGGGCTCGTTGGCTTCCTCCGGAAGTGCATCCGAAGGCTCGATCTTGCCGTCCGTCACGACATCACTGAACTGCTCGTTGAGCTGATCGATCGCCGTATCGGGCAACTCCTTCTCGAGGCGAAGGACGCGCTTGTCGCCAACCTGGCGAGACGAATGATAGGTAGAATAGAACATGTCGATCTCGTCGACCGCTTTCTCCGCCGAGTGCACGATCTTGTAGAGCGAGATATCCTCGGGAGAGATCAGACCACGACCGAGGAGCTGGTCCTTGACGAGCTTGTCCCATCGCTCCCAGTATGACTCGCCGGGGAGCTCCAGCAAAAGGAACGGCCTCGGAGGAGCTTTCTCCGTCTGGAGCAGCGTCAGCGTCTCGAAGCCCTCGTCGTGTGTGCCAAAGCCACCCGGAAAAAGCGCGATCGCGTGCGACTCCATAACAAAGATCAATTTGCGTGTAAAGAAGTACTTGAACGTAACGAGTTTGGGATCGTCGACGATATACTCGTTCGCGCCCTGCTCGGAGGGCAGGTGGATATTTACGCCAAAACTCTTGTCGGCTCCGGCACCCTCGTTACCCGCCTTCATGATGCCGGACGCCGCACCGGTGATCACCATGTAGTGCCGCTTCGCCAGGAGGCGGGCAAACGTGACGGCCATCTTGTAGTACGGGTCGTCCTCGGGC
The DNA here is from genome assembly GCA_965372355.1 of uncultured bacterium. Classification (GTDB taxonomy): domain Bacteria; phylum Krumholzibacteriota; class Krumholzibacteriia; order WVZY01; family WVZY01; genus CBDVBZ01. The sequence goes on from CBDVBZ010000080.1 coordinate 4,879, forward strand.
GTCCTCGCCGAGCCAAAAATAGACACTTTGCGGATATGCCGATACGGTTTGAAGACCTTGAACGCATAGCGCAGCTCGCGGAACGAGCGGTTGATGATCTTCAGATCCAGCGTGTCGAGATCGTCATCCACGATTTTCAAGAAGTTGCGAACGATCTCGCGCTGCAAGATCGTCTCCAGCGAATGGTCGTCGGATTCGAACAACTCGCTTATCTTCGCGAGTATCTGATCGAGATGATCCCGTCTCATTGCCGCTTTCTTCGAGTTCGATGCCATATTACCAGACGCGTTCCCCCGTGCGGCCGTCGCCACCGGACATCCGCGCTATGCAAACACCTCCAAAAGCCGTTTGAATGGGTCGCCCTTGATGACGACATCCGCGCCCGCTTCGAGCTCGGTCGAGCGAGGTTCGTAGGCCACGAACACCCCCACCACTCCCAATAGCGGGACATCGTTTTCACCATCGCCGACAAACGCTGTCTGCGCCAGCGGTATGTCGCGTTGTTCAGTGATTCGTCTCAGCGCCGCCGGTTTCCCGTACCCATCAAAGGGCGTAGCCTGCCACGATGTGAGCTTTCCGCTGTCGTCGAAGAAGATCTTGTTTGTGTATACATCATCGAACGGATGTCGGGGATAGAGCGTGTCCAGCACGATATCGATCGTACCCGAGATCACGGCCAGCTGGAAACCACGTTGCTTCAGCTCGCCAACGGTTTCGCGTGCGCCTTCGACCAGGCTGAACTCGGCCACGGACTCGAGGATCTCGTCCCTCGTCGCCCCCGCCGACACCCAATCACCCACATCGAGCGCGACCCACTCATCATAGGTGATGTCGCCGCCGTGGTACATCTCGTACCGCCTTCTGTTGGCCCCCCGGTTGCCGCCAAAGCGGATGTTGAGAACCTCCCAGATGACCATATCGTCCGGGTGCTTGACCAACGTCCCGTCGACGTCAAAACAGATGAGTTCTATCCCTTCCCGGGCCTGCATTGAGTACCTCAAACGCTGAATCGTGAAATCGCGGCCTCGGCGGGCGGTCTTTTTGATTGGCTCCGAGCCGCGAGCCCGCTATGATGGACCCACCCCGCCACGCGGGGCAGAGTCGGCAAATACCAGAGCGCCATGATACCCGATCAGTCTCTGTAAGTCTATGAATAAGAAGCAGTCTGTGAGAATCCAAACCGATCCCGCAACGTGGGTAGACGAGCACGGTGACGTGCTCTACCGATTCGCGCTGCTGCGTGTAGAGGATCCGCACGTCGCCGAGGACCTCGTCCAGGAGACATTTGTATCCGCGATCCAGGGTCTCGACCGCTTCAAGGGGGGCTCCGCAATTCGCACGTGGCTCGTCGGGATCCTCAAGCACAAGGTCATCGACTACTTCCGGAAGAGCACGAGAGAGATCGTCTCCTCGGATCTCTCCACGTCGGAAAACGGTGATGAGGACGCCGTCCAGCGGCTGGCGGACGCCAAAGCCCATCCGCGGAAATGGCGGGACACGCCCGATAACCTAATGGAAAATAAGGAGTTCTGGAAGACGTTCACGCACTGTCTGGACGGGCTTACCCCGGTGTTCCGCAGGGCGTTCTCACTGCGCGAGTTAGACGACCTTGGCACCGAGGAAATATGTAAGATACTGGATATCACCGCGACGAATCTCTGGGTCATATTGCATCGGGCGCGGGGCAAACTGAGGGACTGTCTGGAGATCAACTGGTTTGCCGAGCGCTAGCGGGGGCATGAGTTGCCCCGGAGGACTGAGATCATGCATCTAATGACGAGTTGTGAAGAAACAGCAAGACTGGTGTCGGAACGACACGACAGGCGCTTGTCCCTGCTCGACCAGATGCGGCTCAGGATGCATCTCGCCATGTGCTTTCTCTGCCGTAACTTCTCCAGGCAGATCGACATGGTTCGCAAGCTCTCAAAGGCTCTGGGACGAACGGACTCTCTCGTGGCCAAGACCGTGCTTCTTGACGAATCACTCTCTCCCGAATCCAAGGCACGGATGAAGGAAGTCCTCTCCAAAGAGAAATAGACGAGATCTGTAAGCATCACGGACTCACCGCGACCAATCAGGGCACGATTCCCTTCTACGTGCTGATTTCCAGAGTTGAATTTGAGGCGGAACGCCCGTCCGGTCATGCCACATCCCTCCCCCTTTTGACCACGGCGCGCCCCGCCTCAATTCTTTTTTGGGGGAGCCCTCTTTCAGAGGACAGGCGAGCGAGGCTCTTCCTCGGGATCCTCGCTCCACTTCGCTCCCTTCAGGGAACTGCCTGCCGATAGCGGCGTACAAAAAGGGGAAACCCCCTGGAAAACCTCCGTCCGATCCTATAAACTTATGTGGGGCCACCGAGTGTGGCCCCGCATTGACTAAGGAGCCCGAATCTATGACCTTTGCTAAGAACCTCATCGGCGGTGCGGTTATCATGGTGGTTGCCTTGATCGTGGGTGTCGCCCAGAATGCCGTCCGTAGCGACCCGGTCAAGCTGTTCCCCAAGATGCGGACGCCGGCTCCCGCCTCGTCCACGGCAAACGCCGCGACTCACTCGACGGAAAACGAGACCGCCTCGGAAGAAGTCATTAAATCCCAGTACGTTACCGAAGAGGAGCTGGCCGCGGGTGAGTTGTCGATGGCCCGGATGCGGACGATCATGGAGACCGGAACGGCAATTGTTATTGACGCCCGGGTGGCGGAGGAATTCGCCAAAGGACACCTGCCGGGCGCGTTGAACATCCCGATCTACGACTTCGTCGAGTACTACAGCCACCTCGATGAACGGGTGCCCATGGATGCTATGGTAATCGTCTACTGCCAGAGCGTGACGTGTGATGAGAGCGGGAACCTCGCACAGGAGCTTCGCTTGATGGGCTACGAGCGTGTCGTGGTTTACCGGGGTGGCTGGGATGAGTGGTCGGAGGCGGGTCTTCCCGTAGAATAGGATTTCGTGATGACCGTAGAAGAATCAACGATTCGCAGCACCAACCCGTTGACGATCTTGCTCACCAACAAGGTGTTCGTTTTTGCGTTGAGGATTACCCTCGGTGTCATGTTCATCTATTCATCGATTCACAAGATCAGAGAGCCCGCCGAGTTTGCCATCGCGATTCGGAGTTACGAACTGCTGCCTGTTGGCCTCACCAACCTCTTTGCGCTCCTCATCGCGTGGAGCGAGGCACTGGCCGGCATCATGCTACTCCTTGGCGTTATGACGAAGCAGGCCGCGGGTGCAATACTCCTCATGCTGGCCATGTTCACCGCGGCCGTTCTCGCGACCATGGTCAAGGGGCTGGTCATCGACTGTGGCTGCTTTGGCACAGACGGCAACCAGTCCACGAACCTTCCACTCGTTATCAGGAATCTGTTCTTGATTGCAGCGGCCGCTATGGTGATGCTGTTCGACCGGGGGGCGTGGAGTGTTTCCTCTGTGTTCCCCAGACGCCGCTGACCGGTGGTCTTGCCGGCGTCCGGGTTCGATTGCGTCGCGGGTGGCGCCCATCGGGCGCCGGACCCGCGACCAAAAATCGATTAGTCACCGCTGATTCGGCTATCCCACTGCAGAATAGTCTTGTACAGCTCCCGATTGGTCCTTGCGCCGGCGAACGCATCCAGAAACTCGGGTGTCGCACACAACCGCGCAATCCTCGCGAGAGTCGATATGTGGAACTGTGGTTTCGTCTCGTCACCGATGACGAAGAACACGGTCCTCACTCGCCCGTCTCCGTCGGGCGAAAACTGGACGTTACGCTTGAGAGAAATCGCACCGACCACCGGTGTATCGAGATCGGGAACAAACGCGTGCGGGATCGCTACCCCCCCGCCAACGATTGTTGGAGCCTGTCGCTCCCTCTTCTTCAACCGCTCTAGCACGATATCACTGGTGAGCGACTTCTTGCGCTTGGTGACAAGCTTTGCAAAACGCTGAAAAAGGCGATCCTTGCTCTGCACGATGACTCCGGTGACACACAGTGCCGGATCCAGGTAGTTGGACAGGTCATCGCCCCCGTCCTTCTTCGAGCGCTTCTTCTTGCGCCCCGTTGCCGGTACCGTCGCTCGACGGACGAATCCTTTCGCCGGCCTGCCTTTCAGCGCTTCGCGCAAATCGGAAAAATCCTCAGGTGCAAGTCCGCTTTTCATCGCCGTGATCATGAACTCGGCTGCCTCGGGAGTGTCCCTCAGAAACTCGAGAACATCGGGATGAATCTGGCGCGCGGTACCCATCAGATAGCCCACGGATACCCCGAGCATGTCCGCCACCTGGACGATTCGCTGCTTCGGGATCTTGTGCTGTCTCCCCGCCTCGATCTGGCTGAGAAACGCGGGGGAGACACCGAGCTGTCTTGATAATTCCCTCAAACTTATGCCCTTAGCCTGTCTCAAGAGGCGTATTGTAGGGCCAAAGGCAATGCCTTGCATACGTGCTCCTTTCGGTAAATGGGCGAAAAGTGTACTCAAAAGTGTACTCAAATGTACACTGAACGATTAACCGACTAATGTCAAGCGTGATCTGGACGATCGGCGCAAAAACTCAACGATTTCGGGGCCGGGACAAAAAAAACAGAAGCGCGCCTACAACCGACTAGGCGTTTGTCCTACACACCTGTCAACAATCGCCGACAAAGCGCTACTGGGTCACTGCGGCGGCGCTACAATTCTAGTCCTGCAGCGCGACGTGCGCGAAGACTTTTGCGTCGGCCAGCGTCGCGGATATGCGCGAGTACTCATCCGCCGTGTGCGCCACCTCATCCTGAGTGGACCAAACGGCGCAGTAGAAGCCTGCATCGCGGAAGTATTTGCCGACGGTTCCTCCACCGATTCCCATGGGTTTCGGCTTCCGTTTGCGCAGATCCCTGATTGCTCGTGCGATCGCGGTGGCAACCGGCGCATCGGGAGGTGTCGGCGGAGCTGCGGTTTCCATTTGAGGGTATTCCACAGCGATCTTGACCTTGTAACGTTTCTCCGTCTCGCGGACCATCGCCTGCGTCGCCTTCTTCACAGCGCTGAGCTTATAGTCCGGCAGCACCCGGCAGTCGAAGAAGAAAACATCTTCTCCGGGGATCGTGTTGACGTTCGGAACGTTGGCTTCCCTCTTTGTCGGTTCGAAGGTCGAGATCGGGGGATCGAAAAGCGGGTCTCGTTTTTTGAATTTGCCGTATAGCGTTTCCAGCCGCGTGGCGAGGTAGCAGGCGGCCTTGTGAGCATTCCTGCCCTTCTCCGGTGTGGAGCCATGGGTCTGCTTGCCTCGTGTATGAAACCGCATCCACAGGATGCTCTTCTCGGCGACCTCGATCATCGTTCCCTTGTGATCACCGGCGTCGGGGATGATGATGAGGTCATCTTTGCTAAAAAGCGATTTGTGTTTGTCGAGCAGGTAACGAACACCGTACTCGTTGCCCGTTTCCTCATCGGCGCAGAGAATGAGCCCGTATGGCAGGTTGGGAGACAACCCGGTATCCCGGAAGGCCCTGGCGGCAAGCAGCGATGACACCATCCCCTGCTGGTTGTCCTCGGTTCCGCGCGCGATCACTTTGTCTCCATCGACGCGAACCACCCACGGGTCGCCCGTCCACTTGCTCAGATCGCCGGGCGGAACGACGTCCGTATGCGTCATGATCCACACACGTGGCGACTTCTGGCGCCCGGGAAGCAGCGCTACCAGGTTCGGTCGATGCCCGGATGGAACACGCTTGTCGGGAGCGTTGTACTGCTCGATGTCGGTGAACCCGATCGACGCCAGATACTCCTTCAGGAACTCCACCTTTTCGATCTCGCCAACACCGTCGTTGTCAGGTCCCAGCGCGGGGCGCTTGCACAGTTCCGTCTGGAGACGGATCACTTCGTCGTGGTAGCCGTCAATAGCCTTCGCCATCTTCTCCATTGCATTCTTATCCATTTGTTCTCCTGTCTTGGTGCGACCTTCGCGGGTCCTGCCTGCCTGTCCTCTGAAAGAGGGTCCCCGGAGGGGGTCGCCGAACTCCCCAGCCGTGCTCACGAACGTTGCTCGTGGACTGGGACGGCGCCACCCGCAAAGGACAACGGCCCCCGCCGGCGCATGCAGCACCTGTCCTGGAAGGTCTGCCGCAAGGCCAAGTCTACACCTCGATGAGACCGGCCCTATGCATCTGTCTGATAAAAGTCTCCAGCTTGTCGTAGAGAGGTTCGACTCGATCTCCAAATTGCTCGTGGAGCGATTCGCCGATCTGTTTGACGGTGCAATCGCCGTCACAGAGCCGCCACACGCACGTCCCCACGTCATCGAGATGAACGCGGACGGGGCGGTTGCTCAGGATCTTCTTTAGCAACCGCCCCATCACGTTCTCACCATAGCGAGGAATCAAGACATCGACAGTGCCGTCCTCGAGTTCCTCGAATGGCCTCGCCTGCCTGGGTCTGAGCTCGTACAGATTAAGGACCTTTTCGGACATCGCGATTCAACCGCTTTACCGGCGAGAGGCGGCCGCTCTAAGCGGCAATCCGATCAGCAAATAGCCCAGGATCAGGAATACGAGGAGCCCCAGCCAGCCCTGCGGTGGCAAGGAGATCATCGGCGCTGTCTCCCACCCCTTATCGATCATCGAGTGACCCAACACAATAAACGCGATAATCACGGCCATCAGTGATTCGCCGGCAATAAAGCCGGATGCCAAAAGGACACCGGTGTTTTCCGCCTTCATCTTTGTTTTATCATCCGCGTTGCGTTTCTGAAGCGCACGATCGAGAAAGAAACGAATGATGCCACCGACAAAGATCGGCGCCGTCGCGGTAAACGGCAGATACATCCCGACGGCGATGAGCATCGGGCTGGGCGCCTTGATCAAGATGAGCGCGCCGGCCATCAACATTCCGACAATCACCAGCGGCCAGGCCATGTCGCCGCCGACGATACCCTTTGCCATGAGAGCCATCAGACCCGCCTGGGGGGCAGGAAGAAGCCGGCTACCAATCGTATACACCTCGTGAAGCGCCATAATGGCAAAGGCGAGAAAAAGAGCGGCGAAAACAACGCCGATAATCTCGGCAATCTCCATCTTGCGTGGAGAACCTCCGAGAATATACCCGACCTTCAAGTCCTGCATCATGTCACCGGCAATTCCCGACGAACAGCAGATCACACCGGCAATCCCCAGAACAGCCATGATGCCCTTCGGTCCGGTAATACCCAGGGCGACCATGATAATGGCCGAGATGAGGAGTGTGCTCAGCGTCAAGCCGCTGATGGGGTTGTTCGATGAACCGATCAGACCCACGAGATACCCGGCCACGGCCGCAAACAGAAACCCCAGGAGAACCATGATGATCGTGAGTATGACCGATCCCACGATCGATCCGCTAAAGTAAAAGTAGAGCGCCAGCATCGGAACCGCCAGGGCGCCGATCGCTATGAACACTTTCTTAAAATCGAGATCGGTTTGCAGTCGCCCGAGGCCCTTGCCGCTCTGTTTCGAGGCGTTGATATCGCGGATGGCCTTCGAGATACCGTCTATGAGCGATTTACGAAGGCTGTAGAGCGTGTAGAAGGCGGCCACAATCATCGTGCCGACGGCGAGCGGTCTGACCTGTGAGGTCCATACGCTATTTGAGACGGCTTCCCATCCGTTGCCCTCGGCGAGCACCGCCAGTTCCGGGTTGAGAAACACCGAGAGCGGCACCAGAAACCACCAGCCAAAAACGGCACCGGCAAACAGAACGGCGGCAACCCGCATCCCGACGATATAACCGACACCGACCAGAGCGGGCGACGCGGACGGCGTTTCCAGAAGAATCCCACCGCTATACGTGAACTGCTGCCCCATCATTTCGATCTTCGACGACGAGAACTCGATAAACTTCGCGGCGCTGTCGCGGATGAGTGTGACGCCATAACCGTTCTTGAGAGTTTCCCACAAGGCGGCGAAACCCATCGCGGCGAACAAATACCCCGCACCGGTCTGTCCTCCCTGCCCCGCCTTGACGATCTCGGAGGCCGCGATGCTCTCCGGGAATGGAAGCGTCTCATCCTCCACCATGGTTCGGCGAAGAATAATGATAAAGAGAACACCGAGCGACCCACCCACGAGCATGATCAGTGTGGAATCGAGATAGTGGAGGGTGTCCCAGACACCGCTGAGAATAAATGCCGGCAGTGTGAAGATCGCACCCGCGACCAGCGCCTCGCCAACCGACGCCGTCGTTCGCGCGATGTTTTCTTCGAGGATCGTTCCTCCCATAAGCCGCAACGCCGCCATCGCGACAACAGCCGCCGGGAATATCGCCGATACCGTTAAGCCCGCTCTCATACCGAGATACGCGTTGGCGGCGCCCAGGACCAAGGCCATCAATATGCCGAGTACCATCGCCTTGAGCGTGAGCTCCGCCAGATTGGTTTCTTCCGGCACAAACGGCTTGTAGGGTGTTTTGTCCATCGCTCCTCCCCAGGAAAGAGTGTGCGGGTTCGAGAGCCAGTGCTTGCTTCAGAAAACGAGAGACCGGCGGCGGATTGGCGTACCAAATCCGTGCCGATCAAGCGGCTATCAGGTCCGCGGCGAACGGAGTGCCACGGCGTCAAACCAATGTCTTGCACGAGGTGGGGAATGCCACAAGTTGAATAATATTAACATTTTATTTACCAGGGACAGCGCGCGAAGTCAAGCAAAAACGAAAACCGACCACTGGCGTGAGGCCGCAAGGGGGTCCAATAAACGGGTCGGGAAACGGTGGTTGTGGAGGTCTTTGGGGGAGGAAAAAGGCGGCGCGCCACTCTACTTATCGCCCACTCTGCCTGATTCAAGTGATGCGCCGCCGATTACAGGAGCCGCCAACACGGACGGCTTGAATATGTACTCATTCGTCGCCCACCCCACCCAATCCTTACACAAATGGCTATGATTTTTTTGCCGTTTCCCGTATGTTGGACACACGCTCAAACCCTCTGTCTAATTGTCAGATAGCAAATACAATCCTGCTTCCCGATCAAAAATGAACTTCCTGAAACGATACACTCGCTGGCTTCACACACAGTGGCCCGCCGGCCTCGTGGAGAAGCTGCCCCTGGCGAGCGATGATGGAACTACAAACGTCAGCGGGGTCTACGTCGTCGGCGATCTCCGTGGCGTCCCCCTCCTCAAGTTCGCCGTCGATGGTGGCGCCCGCGCCGTGCGGCACATTGTCGCGGACGGCGCGTTTCAGGCGCTCCGCAAACAGACGGGCAATGGGGACGTCGTGGATATTGCCATCGTCGGGGGCGGCGTCGCCGGCATGGCGGCGGCGATCGAGGCAAAGGTCGCCGGGCTCACGTTCGAGGTGTTCGAGTCGAGCGAGCCCTTCTCGACCGTGGTCAATTTTCCCAAGGGCAAACCGATCTTCACATATCCGAAGGAAATGACACCCACCGGCGAGCTTCAGGTCACCGCGGATATCAAGGAAGACCTCGTCGGTGAGCTCCTGGAACAAACGAAGACACACGGTATCGAGCCGAATCTGGCTCACGTGGAACGCGTGCGGCCCAGGGCGCGATACGTCGAACTCAAGATTGCCGAAAGCGATAGCGTTCTTGCCCGCCGTGTGGTGCTCGCGCTCGGCAGAAGCGGCGATCATCGCAGGCTGGACGTGCCGGGCGAGGATCTGGACAAGGTCTACAACCGTCTTCACGATCCGGCTGACTTTTGCGGGCAGGACACGCTGGTTGTTGGCGGAGGCGACAGCGCGCTCGAGACGGCGATCGCACTGGCGGATTGTGGCAGCCGGGTCACGATCAGCTATCGTGGCGAGCAGTTTTCGCGCCCGAAGCCGGAAAACGTCGAGAAGCTCCGGGCGGGGTCCACCGACGTGCTGACCGGATCTGCCGTGCGGGAGATCCGAGACAAAGAGGTCGTCATAGAAGCCTCGGGCGGCCGGACCAAAACCCTCCCGAACGATGTCGTGTTCACGATGATCGGCCGTGAACCGCCGCTGGATTTCTTTCGCCGCTCCGGTATCAGCATCGCCGGTGAATGGACGAAGAAAACGGTTCTCTCTCTTGTCGGGTTCTTTCTGTTCTGCATCGCGCTCTACAACTGGAAATCCGGTGGCTCGCTGAGCGACCTCTTTTATCAGAACAACTGGTTCCCCGTCTCGCTCAAGAGCACGTTTGCCACGGCGGCGGCCGACCCCGGCTCGTTTCTCGGCATCCTGGTGATCTCGGCATCCGGCCCTGCGTTCTGGTACACCCTGGCCTACTGCGTGCTCGTGGTCACCTTTGGTATCCGGCGTATCAGGCGGAGGCAAACACCCTACGTCACGGTTCAGACAATCACTCTGATGACAATCCAGGTGTTGCCGCTCTTTCTGCTACCGGAAATCATCCTGCCGCTGCTCGACAAGAGCGGCCTCCTATGGCAACCGATCGCCGACAGCCTCTTTCCGGTGGTCGGCTACGGCCACGGACGCGAGTTCTGGCGAGCCTACGGTCTGATTCTCGCGTGGCCGTTGAACGTATACAACGTCTTTACCGACTCGCCGATCGCGTGGTGGCTGGTGATCTCGTTTGTTCAAACCTTCGTCTTGATACCGGCTATGATCTACTTCTGGGGCAAGGGCGCCTATTGCGGATGGATTTGCTCGTGCGGCGCGCTCGCCGAGACCCTCGGTGACAACCAGCGTCACAAGATGCCGCACGGACCCGTGTGGAATCGCCTCAACATGGTCGGTCAGATCGTCCTTCTCATCGCGTTCCTGATTCTTCTCGTGCGCGTGTACGGATGGATCTTCCCGAACCCGATGCTGGACTCGCTTTCTGTGACCTTGAAGGACAAGTACAAGTGGATCGTCGACGTCTTTCTGGCCGGTGCTGTGGGATACGGGGTCTATTTCTGGTTCAGCGGTCGCGTTTGGTGTCGGTTTCTGTGCCCGCTTGCGGCGTTGATGCATATCTATGCACGGTTCAGCCGCTTTCGCATACTTGCAGACAAGAAAAAATGCATTTCCTGCAACGTTTGCACTTCCGTCTGTCACCAGGGAATTGATATCATGAGTTTCGCCAACAAAGGCCTCCCCATGGAAGATCCTGAATGTGTGCGCTGTTCGGCGTGCGTGCAAAGCTGCCCGACAGGCGTTTTGACTTTCGGACAGGTCGACCGGCGGGGAAACGTCATTAGCACCGACCGTCTTGCCGCGAGTCCGGTGCAGATGAGAGAGAATTAGAATCACCCGATAACGAAGGAGTCCCTTGATGATCACAAAGAAGATGGAAACCGCTCTGAACAAGCAGATGAATTATGAGTTCTACGTGAGCGCCGTCTATCTGGCGATGTCCTCGTATTTCGCCACCGAGAGCCTCGATGGCTTTGCGCACTGGATGCGCATGCAGACAGAGGAAGAGCGGACCCACGCGATGAAATTGTTCGATTTTATTGTCGAGCGTAACGGTGTGGCAACGCTCGCGGTTGTCAAGGCGCCACCGACAACGTGGAAATCGGTCCTCGCGGCCTGTCAGGACACACTCAAGCGAGAGCGCGAGAACACCAAACAGATCAATGATCTCATGGAACTCGCGTTCGAGGTCGGGGACCACGCGACCCGCTCATTCCTGCAGTGGTTCATCGACGAGCAGGTAGAAGAAGAGGCACAGGCAACGAAGCTGGTCGAGGACACCAAGCGCGTCGGCAACGAGAAAGCAGCCTTGTTCATGCTGGACCGCGAGCTCGGCACCCGCACACTGACGGCTGAGTGAGTCGCTCGGCCGCCAAGCTGGCAATAACGCGCCGGATTGTGGCGCTCGCTCGAAATATCCGTTCGAGCGCTCGCCATGCCCCGTGCGAGGGTACTACGGAAGACTTCTCTCGCTCACCATACAGCCCGTGGGTCGATTGCGGGACTGCCCTTGAGTTCAAGACGTGGT
>CBDVBZ010000081.1:0-16715 GCA_965372355.1 uncultured bacterium
AGCCGCGCGAAAAGCAGTGGCGGCGGTCGCCGGAAATAAGCCGTCGCGGGATCAGCACGAAAATGAAAAGGGGCCGATTCTTCTGGAATCGGCCCTTTTCTTGTCTCTCGTTCGAAGCGCGTTTTAGCTCTAGAGCGCGGACATCTTCTCGACGTCGAGATACTTCGTTCCATCCACGCTGCGGACAACCGTCTCGATCTTATAACCGTTGTCCGTCTGCTTCGACCTCATCTTCTCGACCATGTCGTTTTCGATCAACAGGTACGCCTTGCCATCCGCCGTTTTGAAAACAGCCTGACAGTTGTCCACGGACTTGAGATCACAGTGGCCGCACACAACACTGCCGGTCAGCTCGACGCGCTTGCCTTCGTCGTAGGTAATCGCGGCAAGGCTCGTCGTCTGGGCAGACCGGGTACAGGAGTAGCTACCCGCAACCTTCGTTGACGCCGTAGCTCCCGCATCCTTCGTGCACGAGTAGGCGCCCGCGCCGGCGACCTTCGTGTACGCCGCTATGTTCTCCGCACAAGCCGTCTGGAACGCCGCAACGGTCTTCTCGCAACAAGGCGCGAGCGCCGTCTTGGACTCGGCGGCCTTTGCGCTCGACGATGAGCACGAAGATGTGCCAGCCGTCGTGTAAGACGCGTTCTTGCTCGTACAAGCCTCCAGGGCCGTCGCTACTGCGGCCTTGCAACAGTCGTGGGCATCCACGGTTACGGCGGCTGCTGCCTTGTTGGCTGCCTCCTTGCAGCTCGCCTCGTCAACGGAGGAGGCGCTCGAGTTCGTCTTGGAGCATGCGCTCACGGACACCGGGGCGCCTACGCCGATGGCGACAATTGCAAGAACAGCTGTAACCGCAAGTATAGTAAAGGCTTTGCTCCTCAAAAGGGCCTCCTTCGTGGCATGGTGATGGGATAAACCAGGCTTACAGGCGAGTTATATGGCTATAATCGCGGAAAACTTGATATTTGTCAAGTCGGAAGGCGCTTTTCTGTTCTTTTCACACATCCACGAGGTCGCCAATGCTGAACCGCCCGTCGCTCTCAACGACATGGCAGGCCGCGATCTTGGGGTCGTGCTCGAGGAAAAGGATCCACGATTCGGCAACGGCGATCTTGAGAATCAGCGACTTCTCGACCATGGAGAGCTCGGGCTGCAGATCGTAGGCCATAATATAGGGCGTGGGCAGGTGTGCCACCATCGGTACGAGGTCACCGCCGTAGAACACCGTCTCGCCGTCGCCGGTTACCTTGGGCAGGTGCTGGCCGGGCGTGTGTCCGTGAAAGGTGAGAAGATCGATCCCCGGGGCCAGGGTCCACTCCCCGTCGTGAATCTCGAGCGCAGGCTCAATGATCTCGATCCGTGGGCGGAAATAGCTCGCGCGGTCGCGCGGGTTCGGATCGAGCGCGTGCTCCCACTGGACCCGCTGAATGTGATGCGTTGCGTTCGGGAATGTCAGGCTCCACCCATCGCCCGCGGGATACGCCACTCCGCCGCCATGATCGAAATGCAGGTGCGTGATAATGACATCCGTGATGTCTTCCGGCGTGAGATTTAGCGACTGGAGTCCCTCGTTCATCGGCGTGTTCTTCTCGAAGGCGTAGATCTTTTCATACTTCTCGCCGTACCCGGTGCCACTCCCTGCATCCACGAGAATGGTCTTGTCCGCACCGCGGATCACCATCGACCGCATAACCATATCGATACGGTTCTTGTCGTCGGCCGGTGCCACCTTCGACCACAACGTCTTGGGCACGACGCCAAACATCGCACCGCCATCGAGCTTGAACTCACAGGATACCAACGAGCTAATTTCCCAGTCGCCAATCTTCATTGCAGCCTTTCCTTCGTTTCGGACGTAAAGGGAGCGCGCAAGGCTTTTCCTTGGGACCCTCGCTCCACTTCGCTCGGCTAACCGCGTCGCGCTCGCCTGTCCTCTGAAAGAGGGCTGGCGCTTCGCGCTTGCCATGGCGCCTGCGGCGCCACCGCGGTGGATCCTCGCTTGTTCCCGCGAAGGGATCCTACGGAAAACCTCACGCGCTCCCTTACCACAGAGAACTCAGTGCCGTGAACATATCACTGTGTGGGCGGGAACGCCAAGAGTTGATTGGAGTGGGGCTACTCGTCCTCGATGACAACGCCGGTGCCGAAGGCGAGAAGTTCGGCGGCGTTTTGCATGACACTGCTCGTCATGAATCGTACGCCGACCACCGCGTTGGCGCCGAGCTCGGTGGCATTCCCCCGCATCCGGTCGAGGCACTGCTCGCGGGCTTCCGCCATCAACTTGGTATACTGGCGTATCTCACCGCCCGTAATGTTCTTGAAGGCCGCGAGAATGTCCTTGCCGATGTCCCGCGTACGCACGGTGTTGCCCTTTACCAGACCGACAATCCGTATGATTCGTTTGCCGGGGATCGCGTCGCCGGTCGTTATGATCATTGCTCGACCTCCTTGTACGGATCGTCTTTGCTCTCGTGGTAACGCTCGCGTACGACGGACAGAAAGACGATAACCAGCCCCAGAAGGACCACGGTGATGCTGATCCCCTTGACCGTGAAAAACTCGGGCGATGTCACCGCCTCGTAGATTACCCAGGCCGTCACGACAACGAGACCGACAATGAGAAGCACAAAACCAAACCCGCGCTCGAGACGCCGATACACACTGCGCCAGTACCCATCCCAGAACTCCTGATCCGGCGCCCTCAAACGCAGCTCGTTCGTGAATTCCACGATGCGTCCCAGATCCTTGAGTTCGCTCGCACAATCCTCGCATCCTTTGACATGGGCCTCATAGGCCTTTGTTTCCTCGGCGTTGAGTTCCCCATCGAGAAGTCTCATGCCGTCGGTCTGAAACCGGTTGCATGCCATAGCTAGACAACCTCCCCGGGACTCGTTCGACCATTCGCGTGCGATTGCGTACGCGCACCGGCATCACCGCGTTCCCACTCCGTAATGATCTCCTTCAACATCTTGCGCGCGTAGTACAGTCTCGACATTACCGTGCCGATGGGCGTATTGAGCACATCCGCCATTTCTCGATACGATAGTCCTCTGAAGTTCTTGAGAATGATGACCTCGCGGTGTTCGGCCGACAAACGATCGATCGCGGCCCGCAACAGGCGAATTCTCTCGTTTTTTTCCAGCTGTTCCAATGGTGACGGTCTCGCCGATGCAAATCTTTCGTTGTCGAGTGCCTCATTGAAATACAGCGGCTCCGTCTTTTTTCTGACACGCTTGAGAAAGTTGAGACAGTGGTTCTTTAGTATCCTGTGGAGCCAAGGATAGAACGGTCTCTCCGGGTCGAACTGCCGGCGCGCCTGAAACGCTTTTACAAATGCGTCCTGCGAGAGGTCCCTGGCATCTTCCGGATTGCCTGTGAATCCAAGCGCAGTCAGGTACGCGTCCGCCATGTGACGCTTGACGAGCTTCTCGAACGCCCGTTTATCACCTTTTCGCCATCGTTCGATGACGTCCCGTTCTGTCTCTTGCACCGGCAGACTCCCCGCATATACCTGTGACAGCTCCATAAAAGGGTATACACCCTGCACGGGGCATTATTCAATTGGAACGCCACACGGGGTGTCACTCAAAGATGACAGTCCTGTAATCACTTACGGCGCTTGAGTTTGGGCTTGTCAACGGTGCGGCTTTCCGCTAGAGTGGCCCCCGAACCGTTCGACCCACCCGCTGACGATGACCGAGCGGGGGCGCGATTCGCCCTGACCGTCCACGGAGCACTATGTCAACAAAGGAGTTCGCTCGTTTTCTCGATTCACACCTCGAGCGCGTCAAGCCGTTGCTGAGGGAGGTAAATCTCGCCTACTGGAACGCCACCATCTCGGGCGCGCTGGCTGACGTCGAACGGAGCGCACAGTTGCAGATCGAGCTGCAGCGGGTCTACGCCGACCGGGATGACTTTGATAGAATCTGCGGCTGGAGGGACGACCCGTCGATCACCGACGACATCGACCGCCGCCAGATTGATCTCCTCTACAGAACCTACCTGCGCAACCAGATCGATCCCTCTCTCAACGAGAGAACCACAAAACTCCAGAGCAAAATCGAAAACCTGTTCGGTTCTTTTCGCGCCACCATAGACGGCAACGTGGCAACGAGCAACGATATTCGGACAATCCTCAAACAGAGCACTGACGTACGCTTAAGACAAGAGGCGTGGGAAGCGGGCAAGCGGGTCGGCTACGCGGTTCGGAGCGACATGCTGACATTGGTGCGGCTGCGCAATGAGGCCGCGCGATCACTGGGTTACGACAACTACTATTCCATGTCCATGGCACTCGCCGAGCAGGATGAGCAAGAGATCGTTCGGTTGTTTGGCGAGCTCGAAGAGCTCACGCGCGAGCCTTTCGGCAAAATGAAACAAGAGGTCGATACCCGCCTCGCTTCGAGATTCGGGATCGATCCCGCAGACATCCGGCCGTGGCACTACGAAGATCCGTTTTTTCAGGAGGCGCCGCGGATCTACGATGTTGAGATCGATAGCTACTATACCGGCACAGAAATACTCGGGCTCGCGACACGTTTCTACAACGGCATCGGTCTGGAAGTGGACAAGATACTATCGAGAAGCGATCTCTACGAGAAACCGGGGAAGGATCAAAACGCGTATTGCACTGACATCGATCGCGCCGGCGACATTCGCATTCTGGCAAACATCAAAAACAACGAGATGTGGGCTGGCACGATGCTGCACGAACTGGGCCATGCAGTTCACGACAGATACATCGACCCCAGTCTGCCGTTCCTTCTGAGGCAAGAGGCACATATTCTCACGACCGAAGCAATCGCGATGCTTTTTGGGCGGCTGTCCAAGGACGCGGATTGGATACGGGACATGACCGGCATCGCGGAGACGGAAAGGGAGAGAATCGCGGACGATCTTGCCAGAGGCATGAGACTCCATCAGGTGATTTTTTCCCGGTGGTCTCAGGTGATGCTTCACTTCGAGCGCGAGCTCTACACCGATCCCGAGCAGGATCTCAACGCGCGGTGGTGGGATCTCGTGCAGAAGTACCAGATGGTGACCCCTCCCGACAATCTGGACATTCCGCATTGGGTGGCAAAAACACACATCGTCTCCGCCCCGGTCTATTACCACAACTACCTGCTCGGCGAATTACTCGCCTCGCAGCTCGGTCATTATATCCGCGAACACGTCTTGCCGCGGGGATTCGCGGGGTCGTTTTGCGGCCATGCGCGGGTGGGAAGCTACCTCAAAGAACGGTTTTTTGCACCGGGCGCGCGGTACCGCTGGGACGAGCTGATCCACAAAGCAACCGGCGAAGACCTCTCACCCAGGTATTTTGTGCGGGAGTTTGTTGACAGTTCGGGCGACTAGGATCCCGCCCGCATCCCGGCGTCACGACTTCAGGCGTCCAGACACACCTAGTCCTCCGCCTTCCAGTCGAACGCTATCCCCGGGCGGATGCAGACATAGCCCGTGTTCTCGTTTTCCGTGAACCCAACCACATACATGACATCCAGAAACAGAATCAGATACGGGGCCAACACGAGTTCGACTCCACCGCCCGCGTTGACACCGTACGTGCTTTCGCTTTCGAACCCCAGGGAAGCACCATCCACAGCGAAGTCATCGGGGTTGACGCGAAAGAACCCGACTCCCCCGATCAGATAGGGCCTGATCTGCGAGGGCGCGGATATCAAATCGGCCTTCAACGACAGAGACGCGTAGACCGTGGCGATCTGGTCTCCCGAGAGCATTGTGGTGGGAGGTACCTGGTAGGCCCGTCTGAATCCCGCTTGGTCTACACCGAAGATCTTGTAGTCGACGTCCGCGACAACGGCAAACCGCGACGATAGCGGAAAGCCGACTCCAACACCGCCACCCAACCCGAGACTAAAACCATCCGCGAATTCCTGCGGATCGATCGGAATCGAAACATCGCCGTGGACGATGATCTTTGGCTTGGACACCATCCCTGCGGATGCGTCGACGGCTACCAGCGCCGTCACAACCAACACAAAGAGCAATCGGTACCCGGTCATCGATTCCTGACCCTGAGCGCCCGGGCTACGGCCACGCGCCGGGCAGAGCAACACGGTTAGCCGTCCTGACCCAACAAGAAGGCAAGTCCAAGCCGAACGGGAACCGTCGCCGTGTTGGATCCGCTCGTGAACCCAACCTGATACTGCACTTCAACAAAGGCGTTGGCCGTCGGTGACAAATAGATGTCGGTCCCCACACCGATGTTCAAACCGAAGACGTCTTCCAAACCGCCCTTGGCGCTAAAGTCGCCTGCCGTCGGTGATTCTCCCGTGACATCCTTGGCCTCGATACGGTACCAGCCCGCCCCGCCGATGAGATACGGTTTTGTCCATCGCGGCGGGTCTTTGAGGAGGTTGACCCTCGCCCCCACGGACAGGTAGATAATACTAAGGTCCCCACCGTCGAGCGTTGCATCGTCCGGAAGGTCATCGACCTTCTTGTAGCCCGTCTCGTCTATCGGAACGTATGTGTAGTTGAGATTGACGACGAACATCACCTGCTTCGTCAAAATGGCCCCCAGACCCACCCCGCCACCAAAGCCGATCGAATTGTATCGATCCGTCAGACTCTCCGGCCCCTGGATGAGAAACGCAATCTCGCCGTCTGCCAGAAACACCCATCCCGGCCCCGCCGACGCAGTGGACGCCACTCCAACCACGAGCAACGTCAACAACAAGATCGTTTTCACACGTGACCTCCCTGATTGAACCGCCGCGCCGAATCCGACACGATGAGCGTGGGGCCGAGGTGCCGGGCACAAGAGAGAACGCACCACCCGACAAAATGAGCATCCGGGTTTTGATAATAGATTGCAACCAATTTCAGAGGCACAACCTAGCCTTTGATCACGCCAATCGGTTTGAGCTCGACCACCTTTCTCGTGACGTCTGCATTGTGCAAGACATCGACAACCTTCGACGCGTCCTTGTAGGCCTCCGGCATCTCCTCGGCAAGTGTGCGCCGGTCTTTCGCCATGACGACAACGCCCTTTTTCTTGAGTTCATCCAGAAGCGATCTGCCCCTTCCCCGCTTGAGAGCGGCGCGCCGGCTGAGCCGCCGGCCCGCCCCGTGGCACGAGCTCGAGAATGCACGATTGCTGCCGGCCGAGCCGACGAGAACATACGACGCCCTTCCCATATCACCGGGCACAAGAACGGGCTGACCTACCGAGCGATACTGCGCCGGCACGCGTTCGTCGCCGGGCGGCAGAGCCCGCGTGGCACCTTTTCTATGGACACAACATTTGACGGCGTTGCCGCCCACGGTGTGTGTCTCGTTTTTCGCAATGTTGTGACACACATCGTAGAGCAAACGAAAGCCGAGTTCCCGAGGTGTCGCCCCGAGCGTTTCCGCAATCGACCGCTCAGCGAGTACCATTAGAGTCTGGCGATTGGCCCATGCGTAGTTTGCCGCCGCGGCCATCGCCGATAGATAGGATCGGCCGACTTCGGAGTCGAGCGGCGCCGCAGCTAGCTGGCGGTCGGGGAGACCGAACGCAAACTCGTGACGCCGGGATGCCATCGTTCGGAGATAATCGGTGCATATCTGGTGACCGAACCCCCGCGACCCACAATGAACCATTACCGTAACATCTCCTTTTTCGAGGCCGAGGGTCCTCGCGATATCGGGCGCAAAAACTTCCTTGACGTACCCGACCTCGAGGAAATGATTGCCCGACCCGATGGAGCCGAGCTGGTGGCGCCCGCGCTCAACCGCGCGTTCGCTCACCGTATCCAGGTCCACACCGGCGAGTCTGCCACCCTCCTCGCAGTGCTCGAGATCGTGCTCGGATCCCAGACCGTGTTCGACGACGTACGCGGCACCTTTTTGCATGACCTTCTTGAGGTCGTTCGCGCTGAGCGTCCCAAAACCGGTGTCGCGGGGATGCGGTCCGCACGGAATCGACCGAAAGAGGCCTCGGACGATGTCTTCGATTTTTCCGCGGATGTCGTCGATCTTGAGGTTGCTCGTGAAGAGCCGGACACCGCAGTTGATGTCGTAGCCAACACCACCCGGTGATATCACACCGCCCTGATCGTATGCCATCGCCGCCACGCCACCGATCGGGAATCCATAACCGAGATGGATATCGGGCATCGCCCACGAATAGCCCACGATACCCGGCAGGTGCGCCACGTTGGCCACCTGTTCGAGTGCCGGGTCACCTTGCAGATCCTGCATGAGCCGGTCGCTGGCATAGACGCGACCGGGCACACGCATCCCGCCCTCTCTGGGGATCTCCCACAGATAGTCGCTCTTACGGACGATCTTGACTTTTGCGGCCACGATCACCTCACCGCACTTAGTGGGGTCAGCCGCACATCGACGCGAGCCAACCCCTCGAATCGATCGGCGGCGCGCCCGCCGTTGACGGACAGCTCGACCATATTCCAGCTGTTGAGGATCGCCATGAGCTCTCCTTCACGCCCCTGCGCAAAGTACCGCCGGATTCCCTCGGCCACCCGCTTATTATCGACCGAGACACCGACTCTTTCAAGCGGTCGTTTCCCGAACGCTTTCTCGATGTGGCCGCCGGAGATATCGGTGAGCATGTTGCCGAAGCGATCCACGTACCGAACCGTCCCTGCTATCGACAGCTTGCCACATTCGACGCGCGGGATGTCGATCCGTTTCACCGCCTTGAGCCGCCTGCCCAGTTGGCCAACCGCCTTGCCCCCGGCAAGGGCCACCGCAACGGGCGCGAAGACATCGCGCCCAAGAAATGTGTCGCCAAACGCTACGTGCCTCCTGACTCCTTCGGCCGCCGACTGCCGGATCGAGTAAACTTCGTCGATCCCCGCCGTATCGTCGATATCGGTGAGCAGACCGTTATCCGGGCCGACGACATAGCGGCCCGCCGTCTTCACGAGAAGGTTTCTTCGACGACCTCCCACGCCGGGGTCGACGACGGCAACGAACACCGTTCCCACCGGAAACACATCGAACACGCGGGCAAGCACGTAGCTTCCCTCGTCGATCGAGTGCGGAGTGATGCTGTGTGTGATATCGGTGATAACAGCGTCGGGATCGACGGCGAGTATCGCACCCTTCATGGCACCCACGTAGAAGCTGTCGCTGCCAAAATCGGTTAGCAGCGCGATGGGGTTTCGCACTGTATTGTGACGGTCGGACTCCATCGGCACATCAATCCCGGAGTGAGAGCCTTTGCAGAATCCGGTGCACCTTGCTGCTCTTCCGTTTCCACTGACGCCTGATCTCGGGGATGAGGTCTTTGGTCATCTCGTAGCCGATATCGATCAGTTCCTCGGACGTATCGAAGTCGAACGAGCCGAACCCGTCCATGTTCGGATGGATGAGAATGTCCGCTTTTTCCCTCGAGATAATGTAGTTGGTCTTCGCGACGAGACCCGTGATGTGGATCGCAAGCTGGAGGTAGTTCTTGGGCCGCCTGTACATCGACTTCTCAGAAGCAAGATGCACGGCGATCACAAACATACGTTCGATTTCATGGAGTGTATTGGCGGGCAAGTACTCGGAAAACCCGCCATCCACGTAGTACTTGCCATCGATTTCAACAGGGAGATAGATCTGTGGAATACTGCAGCTGGCTCTGACCGCAGGCCCAACGGGACCGGAGCTGAAGACGTGTTTTTGTCCCTTCTCCAGTTCGGTGGCGACGACGTGGCACGGAGTCTTGAGTTCCTCAAATGTGACGTCACCGATGACGCTTTTGACAAAGTCCTCGATGCGCTTGCTCGAGACAAAACCCAAACGGGACAGCCGGATCGTAATCAACTTGGACCAGCTTATCTCGTTTGCGGCCTTCACCAAATCCGGCATCGGCATCCCCGACGCGTAGAATACGCCGACCATGCTTCCGCCGCTCGTCCCGGCTACGTGATCGATGGGAATCCCGGCTTCCGTGAGCGCCTTGATAACACCGACGTGCACTACGGCCTTTGCCGTACCTCCGCTCAGCGCTAGTCCCACAGGCAGCAGCGTATTGGACAAGTCTCCCCTCCCTTCGTGGTCAATCGTCGTCCCGCCCCAAAGCCAGGACGACCCGTTGTTGAATCGTATGTCAAAAACCCGCGTACGCAAAAGCAAAAAATTCGCCGCGGTTCACACATACCCGCGCCCAAAGAAATCAACCGGCACACCGGCGCCGGCTGATATCCTGACTGCCTCTACGCCGCCATTCTAGAACTTGAGCATCAGCCCCGCTTCGATTTCCTTGGTCGTCACAACGTTATCGGTCAGTATTCTTCCGAAACGATACTGCCCATAGATCGCCAGCGGTGCGACCGGGGGAGCGATCTTGAGACCGAACATCCCCTCCACGCTCGTCCTGCCGATGTCGGAGAGAAGCTCAAACGGGTCATCGGCCTGCCCCGGATTGCCGAGTGCGTGGAGAGCAACCTCCGTATTCATCATGTGGTATCCAACACCGGCCCCCACATAGATCTTCAATGGTGACGCGGGTACGGGAAAGATGTTCTTCTTTACAATCGCCCTGACGCTTATGTCACGGAACTCGAAGTCGGTGCCTACGGGAACACCGCCGATGTCATACGTGTACATAAAACTCTTGGTGAAGTAGTTGGCGTGGAATTCCAGATCGATCACCGGGAACGAGGTGATCTCGAGTATGGCGCCGTACTGCACCCCTTCGCCGAGGTCGCCACTGGATGGCAGAATGTCCCCGGAGTAACTCGCAAATCCCACGGAGCCGCCGAAACCGACGCCGGCACCCGCCCATGACGCAACCGGATAAGCTATTACCAGAACGCCAATTAGTACAATAAGCCGTTTCATTGTTGCCTCCTTCGCAAAGATCCAGAGGCTGGGCTGCAATTTTTGATCCACTGGCCCCCAACTTGTGGTATAAGTAGTAGTTGGACGCAAGCGTGACCCAAGGAGATGGGAATGAAGAAGGTCCTCTTGTTTGCCCTCGCGGTGTTCGTTCTCGTCACCGTGAATACGGCGTGGTGTACCCGTCCCGCAGCTGAGAGCGGTTTGTGGAACGGTGTAGAGAAGAGCACCGAGAAACTGTCGTTCATCGAGACGATCCACGAAGATTTCCAGAAAACATTCAGCGAAGTCAAATCGGCGGTAGAGACGTACGTTCATACCGTGGTCACGGTTGCAACGGCGTTGATCAAGGCCGCGATCACCGTCGCGGTCGTTGTCGTCAAGATCGTCGTTCGTTTTGCGCTTGCGGTGATGCTGATCGTCGTGCGGTGGTTGCTGGGTCTGTTTCTGCCGATATAGGGTGTCGCGCGGGGCCCGGCCACACTTGCTTGAAGGTTGTCCATCGGGCAGCCGGACGTGTTATTTCCCCAGCAAATCCTCTAGAAACCCACGGTATCCGTCCGAGGCGGCGTCCAGATCCACGGCAATGATCTCCGGCACATCGTAGCTGTGCAGCTCGCTGACTCGTTTCTCGATGTCTTTGAATCTGTCGCGGTGCGTCTTGGCAAGCATCAGCAATTCGGTATCCCTCACCGTTTCTCCCTTCCACCGATAAACGCTTGCGATGCCCTCGATGATGTTGACGCACGCCGCGAGGCCGTCCGCCACGAGCGCCTCGGCAATCTTCTCTGCCTCCTCACGGCTCGAGACCGTCATGATCACAACCTGGTACGGAATCTTCTGCATATGCCTCACACCCTGTGACTGTTGACAAACGCGTCGCTCGCCGGGGCCGTCGTTACTGCTTCGACCTCGTCACCCAAAAAGAACCTGACCTCGACGGCGGGTTCGTTCTTGCCGCTGCTATAGCGAGCCACAACCGCCGCTATCGACTCGAGTTCCTCGCCGGTAACATCGCCAATGATCATCGCCGTCGGCCCGGCAAACCCGTTTGCCGTGGCCAGCCAGTACTCACCCGAGTATTGCATCAGAAAATTGTTCTCTGTCTCGTCCCTCCCGACGACGACTTTGAGACCCGGTGAGAATCGGAAGTGGCGGCCGACACCGAGGATGAATATGTCCTCGAGCTCGAACCCACAACCATCGCTGTGCTTGATGATGTCACGGAACTTCTTCGTATAGGTTTTGTCGGTCAGAAAACAACACCCACCGGCGGGCTGCGCAAACCGCTTGATCCCGTATTTCTTCGCCAGAGCGATCTGGCGCTTCCTGCCGCGTCCGTGAATATCGTAAAACTTCGAGCGATCGATCCTGCCCTCCTCCTCGACGATCGTCGGTGGCAGGAGCTTTGCCGAGAGCGGCCGCAGAAGCCGGCCCTCGAGACCTGTCTCTCTATCGACAATACGCATCTTTCGCTTGAGCTGAGACTTCGGTCTTTGACCCAGCACTTCCCCGGTAAACACAAAATCCCCGCCGACCTTCTCCATGTATTCCTTTGCCTTGACGAGCATGAAGATGCGGCAGTCGATGCATGGATTCATATTGCGTCCATAGCCGAACCTGGGGTTGAGCACAACGGGCAGGTAGTCCTTTGCGATATCAATGATCTCGACTGGAATCGCCGCCTCGGCCGCCACCTGAAGGGCGCTGTTCGCGATCGGGCGGTTCTTGCGTCCCACTCGGCTGTTGTGTCCGGTGACACAGAACCCGGTGAAGAAGTGGACACAACTCACGTCGGCCCCGGCGTCTCTTACGAGCGACGCGGCCACCGCTGAATCGAGTCCACCGGAGAGAAGACCAATGCCTTTCGGTTTTGTACTCACAACAGCACTATACTACACGACGTCACCGGGCGTTCAAATGGAAAGCACTCCGACAAATGGGGCGGGGGGCAAGGCGGCGCTTATTTGGTGGCCGCGCCGAGTGATGACCGCAGAAAATCGGCGAGCGCGTGGCAGCTGAGCACGGTGAGGAATATCATGGCCCCGGGAAAAATCGCCAGCCACGGCGCCGTGCCGAGGTAGCTCTGAGCGTTCGTGAGCATGGATCCCCAGCTGGCGGTCGGTGGCTGAACGCCGAACCCGAGAAATGAAATCGCGCTCTCGATCATGATCGCCTGTGCGACACCGATCGTGGCGGCAACGAGGACCGGCCCGCTGGTGTGCGTGAGAACGTGACGAAACAGAATACGTTTGTCGGGGATTCCGAGCGCGCGAGCCGCCTCGACGAATTCGTTCTGTTTGACCGTGAGCACAACCGATCGGACCACGCGAGCGACCTCCATCCACTGGGTCGCAGCGATCAATATGCATATCAGAACAAACCCCGGTGTCATCACACTGGCCAGAAACAGAATGACGAAGAACGCCGGGATTGAGAGAAACAGATCGACGGTTCTCATGACCAGCGTGTCCGCGAGTCCACCGTAGTAACCCGATAAGGCGCCCGCGAAGACACCGATGAGCAGCGCGCACAACATCGCCGAGATGCCGGCGGCCAGACTGATCCGTCCACCCTCCATGACGCGGAGAAAGACATCCCTGCCAAGCTCATCCGTCCCGAATGGGTGAAGTATCGAGGGTGACAGCAACCGATGCGCAAAATCACCATCGGCCGCGTGTGGGCTCAAGAGCGGTGCGAAAATCGAGCAGAGTACCAGCAGGCCAAGGAGAACCAACGCCGACATCGTCGCCTTGTCCCTTCGGAGCACCGATGTGAGGCGCCGGCGCCGCGGCCGTTCGAAGAAACGCTCCGGTGGCGCAGGGGGACGCGAGCCAGCCTGTTGCCGCTTTGGGACCCGTTTGGACCCCTCTGGCTTTTTAGCGGGCGTATCTAATACGGGGGTCGAGGAACGCATAGATCAAATCCACGATGAGGTTCATGACGGTAATCAGAATTGATGTGATGAACACAATCGCCATCAGGCGGCTGTAGTCCATTCTCCCAAGGCCTTCATAGAACAGACGTCCCATACCCGGCCAGGCGAACAAGGTCTCGACGATGATGGCTCCGGTAAAGAGAAGCGGCAGGTTGAGCGCGATCACGGTGAGCACCGGTGGCGCAGCGTTGCGGACACCGTGACGCAGCACGACGGCGGTTTTTGACAAACCCTTGGCCCTCGCGACATCGATGAAATCCTTCTCGAGGACTTCTTGCAGTGTGGAGCGAAGATAGCGGCTCCAACTCGCGATGAAGACCAGCGACAACACGACCGACGGCAAGACAAGATGTCTCAGATGATCGACGATCGACGCGGTCGATCCGACGGTGACCATGCCGGCCGAGGGAAGCAACTTCCACTTGACGCAAAAGAGCATGATCGCCATAAGCCCGGACCAGAATACCGGGATCGATATCGCAACGAGTGTCGCCAGCGTAAAGAATGTGTCGAGCGGCGTGTGGGGTCGAAGCGCAGAGAGGATGCCGATCGACATCCCCACGAGCAACGCGATCAAAAAGGCGGAGCCCATGAGCTCGATTGTGGCCGGCAGTCTGCGGGCGATCATGGCGAGCACCGGCTCCCCGGTCACAAAGGAGCGGCCGAAGTCACCGTGAAAGACCACGCGGCCCAACCACTTCGCATACTGTACGGGCAGGGGCTGATCCAGCCCGAAGTTCGCCCGCACGCGCGCCGCATCCTCCGGAGATACCTTCGGATTGCTCGCGAGCATCCCCGCCGGTCCCCCTGGAATCGCGTGCATCAGCGCAAAACACAGCACGGAAATCAGGAGAACAAGCGGAATGATCTGAAGGAGCCGTCTGAGGGTATAATGCCACATTGGATAACCTTCTATTACATATATAGTTAAATGATCAACTGCCCTCGCGCATGTCGCACTGCGTTACATGCGAGAACCGTACCAGTGGGACACGAGCGTCAGCGGGAAGATAATTCCGCGCCCGCCGGCGCAAGGTACCAGGTGTTCGCGTTCCACGTGTCGGATGACTGGGTCGGGTTGGGCCGGTAGTTGCGGAGCTTTGCGTTGCACAGATCGACCATCGTGTACCAGAAAAGCGGGATCACCGGCATCTCCTGGACGAGTATGTCGGCAACGCGATGGTAGAGCTTGATTCGGGTCTCGACATCGACTTCGCTGGCACCTCGATCGAGAAGCTCGCTGAGCTGTGCGTGCCGGATTCTCGGGTGGTTCTGGCCGTGCGGCGGAATGTTGTCGATACCATACAGTGTCGCCTTCGTGGCCGGCTCGGGCGAGGAAAGCCACGCGTACATAGCGATATCGAACTGTCCCCGTTTTAGTATGCCGCCGTCTTCGTAGGATCCATAGAGCGCGGTCGCGTTGTAGTTCTTGATACGCAGATCGACCCCCACATCACGATACTGCCTTTGCAGCACGAGTTCCGTATTCTCGCGGTCCGGGTTACCCGCCGTCGCCGTTATCGTGAGCGTGAGATCCCGCCCGTCTTTTTCACGAATCCCGTCACCATCGTGATCCACCCACCCGGCATCGCGCAACAGGCGCCGCGCTGAGAGCGGATCGTGTCGCATCGCGGTGGCAGCACCGGCGTTGAAATACTTCGAGGACGGGTGTTCGTCCAGGGGCGCCACCTGCATCACGCCGTGGTAAACCTGCGTTGAGATCTCCTCGCTGTCCGTCGCGAAGGCCAGTGCCCTGCGCACCCGCCGGTCCTGGAGTATCGGGTTTTCCGTGTTGAGATCCAGATGTTCGTACATCATGGTCGGTGTCTCGTAGATCTCGATATTCGGGATGCTCCTCGCGTCCGCCAGGAAGGTCAGGTTCGCGTTGTCGTAGAGATCGATCTCGCCGGTTTTCAGTTGCACGAGCAGCGAGTTCTCGTCGGGAACAAACTTGACGATGATTTCGTCGAGATACGGCCCCTCTCCGTAATAGGCGTCGTTCCTCGTCACAACGATGTGCGATCCCGGCACCCATTCCTTAAAGACAAAGGGTCCCGATCCCGTCGGGGCCCGATGGTAATCGGCGAGATGAAACTCCGCCGGTTCGACACCGGTCAGCAGGTGACTTGGGAGCACTGCCTCGTCCAGAAAGGTCTCGGACACAAAATCGGGATACGGTTGCTTGAGATGGAATACAACCGTCCGAGCGTCGGGTGTCTCGATCGACTCGATGACATCCCACCCCTCTCGTGACTCGACGGCGATTTTCGGATGCATGATGGTCTCGTACGTAAAACGCACATCGGCGCTCGTCACGGGCATTCCATCATGCCAGGTCGCATCCGCCCGTAACCGGTATGTGTAAGTAAGATGATCGGCGGAGACCCCACCGTTGTCCGATGTGGGAATGGTCTCGATGAGATCGGGAAGCAGGTTGAGCTGGTCGTCGTACTTGACGAACTTCGAAAAGATGAGGTTGCAGACGAGATTCGTTGTCGCCGTTGCGTTGAGGATTTCGCTCAGGCGTTCCGGTTCCTGTTGGACGCCGATCACCAGCCGTCCACCGTGGCGGGCCGCCAACGGTGTGTCCGCACCCGTAGTGACCCCATCGGCGCGCTCGCCGGTCTGGCCCCCGGAACCGCATCCGAGCGCCGCCGCCAGAAGCATTGCCATCACGCAAACAGCCAGGTACCGCAAACAGTTACGACCAGGCAAACCCATCTCCTACCTCCGGACAAAACCCGAGGGAGATGCAAGATTCTTACCATATATGAGAAACGGGGGTGCTTATGGGCACCCCCGGATTCGGTAGGTCAAGCGCGCACGAGAGAGGTTTTCCATGGCCAGGCGAGGGCGTGATGGGCGTTCGCGGCGCTACGCAGGCTGCGGGTGGCGCCGAACGGGCGCCCGCGCGAGCGCAGCGTGAGCGAGCACGGGTGGGCTGTTCGGCGACCCCCTCCGGGGACCCTCTTTCAGAGGA
>CBDVBZ010000082.1:0-16068 GCA_965372355.1 uncultured bacterium
CGACCGAGAACGTCCGCAACGGGCCGCTGACCCGGCTTCGGGCCAAAGTGCAGAGAGTGCTCGAGTCGAGACCGCCGGAGAGAAAGACGCCGACCGGCACATCGGCCACCAGCTGCCGCTCCACCGCCGATCCGAGCTCAGCGCCGAGCATTTCGGCGATTTCGGCCGCCACGGCGGCGTGCTCGCCCGCTTCCGGCGGCCGCCAGTAGGTGGTGAGGCGTTCACCGCCATCCGCGTTCACTGCCAGAATCGAGGCCGGCGGCAGCGAGCGGACGCCGGTCAGAGGCGCACCATCGGGCGCGAGGTAGCCATAGGCGAGATAATGGCGCAGCTGCACCTCGTCGAGGCGCGGTGCGGCCGGAAAGCCCCCCGCACGCAGGGCGCGCAGCTCGGAGGCGAAGGCTAGCTCCCCACTCTCGCGGCACAGGTACAGAGGCTTGATCCCAAAGCGGTCGCGGGCCAGGAAAAGGGTCCTTTGCTCTCCGTCCCACACCGCCAATGCGAACATCCCGTTGAGCCGCTCGAGGCAGCTCGGCCCCTCCTCGGCCCACAGCCGCAACACGACCTCCACGTCGCCTCGGCTGCGGAAGCGGTGGTCCCTCTGCCGAAGCTCCTCACGCAGCTCGCGGAAGTTGTAGATCTCGCCGTTGAGGACGATCGCCAGCCGCCGCTGCTCATCGACGATCGGCTGCTGCCCGGTCTCGAGATCGATCACCGCCAACCGGCGAAATCCCAGCGTCACGAGATCATCGTTGAAGAACCCCTCGTCGTCCGGCCCGCGGTGGACCAGGGCACGGGTCATGCGCTCGACCCGCCGCCTCCGGCTGTCGACGTCGTGTTCTCCGAGAATTCCGGCGATTCCACACACAGGTCGATTATGACAGCTTGCCACGATTCTCGGCTGCTTCGGTCGCGTCTGGCGGTGCTGTCCATGCTGCGGCTGGGGACGCCGTCAGTCCAAAAGACCTCCGACAAGGTCCGCCATGGTCGATCCGACGTGCTTGAGGGAGTATGATGATTCGACGACCCTGCGTGCGGCCTGCCCCACCCTCATCCGCAGCTCCGGGTCGCATGCGAAACGCCGGAGTTCGGTGACCCACTCATCCTCGGTCGAAGCAAACGCACCGCTCACTCCCGACTGAATAATCTCCCGGTTCATCCCCACCGGAGAGAGCACCACAGGCAGACCCGAGGCCATGCACTGTAGGGCCTTGACGCTGCATTTGCCACGATTCCAGGGAGTATCCTCGAGAGGCATCAACCCGACATCGAAGTCCTGCAGGCACTCCGCCTCGCGGTCCAAGGAAAACCGTTCGAAGTCGACCGGCAGGTCGCACTGGGGAGGATCACCGTTGGAGACGATCTTGAACCGGACGTTTGGATCGGCGGCGGCAACCCGTTTAAAGGCCGGGAGGAGCCACCGCCACTGCACCAGGTTCTCGGCCGTTCCAATCCAGCCGAAAACGCAATCGTTGGGCCCGGTTTTGTTTGGCACCGGTTTGAAGATCGCGAGGTCGACACCGGTTGGCAGGATAACGGTCGGCCGCTCGGGCACCTCGGCTGCCAGCTGACGGTTGCCGGCAACCACCAAGTCGGACGCCCTGACCGTCGCTCGGAAGTTGCGTCGGTACCGCGCTTCGGCTCGAACCCCCTGGGGCTCGGAGGGAGACGGCAGGTAAACCGCGTCGTCGAACTCGTAGATCACCTTGGATGCCAGGCAGCGGAGGAGCCGTGCGGAAAACCCCGGGAAGGTCTTTCGGTAGACCACGACCACATTGGCGCGCGACGCCGCCGCCAGGTCCCTTACGAGCTCCAGCGACCGGAGAACACGGTGTCTCTGCAAACGGTTGGGCATCGATCCGAGCGGAAAGAGAACCTCCACCTGGTAGTCCCGCTCACGCAGGAAGGGCACGTACGCCAGCACTCTGAGACGCGTGCCAGGACTCTGGAGATCCCCGACGGTGAGAAAGAGCACCTTCGCTCGTCGAAACGCCATCGGACGATCAGGGCGGGTTCGCAGCCGTCGGCGGCGATGAGGTATCTCCGGCGCGACCGATGGCGCTGACGGGAACCGGAAGGATCATCGGTTCGCTGAACCCCGCGGTCCGGTACCACTCGAAGAGTTCTTCTTCAACATGCCGCGACCGGTAGGGTGGCGAGTACCAGTCGAAATTCAGGAATGCGGCAATTCCGGGGTCACGGTGTTCACCCACCGCCACCGAGCTCATGGTGCGGGCGAGAACGCTGCGTATCAATCCTCCCTTCGCGCGGAGGCGGGTCTTGAGCACCGTGAGCCTGCCCAACGTAACGCAGAGGCGTTCGAGGGCCAGATGCGGCAGTCGTGAGGTCAGTGGACGGAGCACCCGCTCGTGCCAGATCTCGAGCAAGTGCGGACCGAGGTCGCTCGAATGGGGGTACAACCACACTGCTAGCTCGCCACCCGGCCGGACCAGCGACGCGACGCTCATGAACGCCTGCCGCGGCGCCGGGGTGTGGTGGAGCACGCCGACGCTGTAGGCGAAATCGAAACCACCACGGAGAGGCGGATGGAAGATGTCGCCCTGGACGATGAGGACGTTGGGACGCCGTTCCGTCACCTCGCACGCCCGTTCGACGGCCTCGCTCGCGTCGAGACCGACCACCAATTCGGCGTCCAGGGTAGACGCCACGGCCACGTATTTGCCCATGCCGCAGCCAGCCTCGAGGACTTTCTTGCCCCGGAGGCGGGAGGTGCTGGCTGCAGCGACCTCCTCGGGAGTTGGCTGCTCGGTCGGAAAGTCGTGGAAATCGACCTTTTCCTGGAACGTCGGCTCGACCCCAGTGAGTCCAAAAAAAGTAACGAGATCCTCCTCTTGGGTCGTCACCGGATAGCGGAGCCACTCAAAGCCGAAGGCCGCTTGGGTACGGGGATCGACGTGGGTCAGACCGGAACGATCGGTCACATGCTCGACCATCCGCGGAACACCGGACACGATCGGAAAGAACGCCAAACACCCCATACAGGTGAGCGTTCCTTCCTCGATCCAGCCCGAACCGCCGAGGCCCCGGAGCTCCCCGCGACATCTGGGACATGCGAGCTCTGAGACGTGCTCCACAAACATACCTCACGACATTATCACGAGAGGTCGCCGCTGCCGCCGTGCGAAGAACGGCGGGTAGGTCCGACGGTGGATGAAAAGGAGCTCTGCCGGCAGCGGACCCCACGTGTCCGCCACGAGCTCCGCAAGACGCAGGGGAAGACGCCCGGGTGCCCAACGCGGCGCCGCCTGCAGCTGAACCTCGGTTGCGAACCCTGCCTCCTAGAGGGTGTCACGATGCGCCAAGACCCGATAGCGCGTGCTGGCCACGCGCTCGTCTCCGACAGGCCGGATCAACAAGCGGGAGGATCGCCTCCATCGCACAGGGATCGGCCTCCGGTGTGCCGCGGTCTTCAATTCTGGATAATCATCGTTCACGTGTTCTACTTCAATCATGGATTCCGGAGGCGCTAGCGCCTCCGGACCATTGTATCGAGTACCGCGGCTCGGCCTATAAGACGGTGATAGAATTATCGGGTGCCAAAGAAACGATCTCCTTTGTTTCGTTGCCTTTCCGACGGAGTGTAAGGTCCGTGGGAATCGAGGTGTCAATCATCGTTCCCAACTGGAACGGCCACGAAGTCCTCGCCGAGTGCCTCAATTCGATCCTCTTCCACACCCAGGACATCGACTTCGAGCTCATCATCGTCGACAACGGCTCCACGGATTCCAGCCCCCATATCATCCGACAGCTGGCCGAATCCGACGACCGGGTCAAACCGATTTTCAACCGCGAGAACCTTTTTTTCGCCCGAGCCTGCAACCAGGGGTTCGAAATCAGTACCGGCCGGTACGTCATCGTGGCCAACAACGACATCGTGCTTCAGGACGATGCCGTCAAGGCCCTGGTTGAGTACGCGGACGCCCACCCGGCCGTGGGAGCCGTCACTCCGAGATTCTGCGACCGGGCGGGCGCCCCGCAGGAGTTTTTCCGCCGGTTGCCGAACGCCCTTTTTGTCATTGCGCACTACCATCGTCTCGGACGAGCCGTCGACCGCTTCCTCCTCGGCCGTAGAATCCAAGACGCCTATTTCTTGCGCGACAAGAACTTCGACCGGGTCGAGGAGGTCGACCAGTCAGGCGCGTCGTTCAGCCTCTTGCGTCGCCGAGTGATCAACGCAATCGGCATGCTCTTTGACGAGCGCTTCCCGCTCCTCTTCAACGACGTCGATCTTTTTCATCGCATCAAGGAGGCCGGGTTTGTCAGCCACGTCCTCCCGGACACCATGGTCATCCACATCGAGGGGGTCTCGTCCCAGAAGCTCGACCCGGCAATCTACGACGATCTGCTGTTTCGAGGGATGTTTGACTACTTCAAGACCCACCACCCTGTTCAGTATCCGCTCCTGTGCCTTGCCTGGCCATGGCGCTGGTTTCGGGCGCGGAGCGGGAACGGCGCGGAAACCGGGGTCCGAGCAACATGACCACGGCAAACCCGCTCCGAGTCGCAGTCTGGCATTATCTCCCCGGGGGTGGCGGTAGGCGCGCCCTCCATATGCACGTCAAAGGGTTGCTGAATCGTGGGCATGAGGTCGAGATCTGGTGCCCCGAACGGGTTGACGAGGACTTCCTGCCACTTCAGGATCTCGCGCCTGAGCACGTCGTCCCCGTCGAGTGGCCAGAGGGCCGCCCTCAGCGCAGCGGTCCGGTCGCACTTTACCGGGGAGTCCGAAACGACATCAAGGCCATGGATCGCCACTGCCGGGCCTGTGCAGGACAAATCAGCGCGGGAGGGTTTGACGTCCTTTTCGCGAATGCGAGCATGCACTACGCAGTGAGCGCGATCGGTCGATTCGTCGATCTGCCCCAGCTCCTCTACCTGCAAGAGCCGCTGCGCTCACTCTATGAGGCGGCGCCGCATCTGCCTTGGCGGGCAACAGTTGAACGGTCGCCCGTTGCCGGCCTGAGCCCGAAATCGGTCGCGGCCTTCATTCGTCACATGGCTCGGATCCGCAGCCTCGGCGTCCTGATGCGCGAGGAGCAGGACAACGCGAGCGCATTCGATCTGCTCCTGGTCAACTCCCTCTATAGCCGGGAGAGCATCCTGCGGGCGTACGGTCTTTCGGCCCGGGTCTGCCGCCTCGGAGTCGACGTCTCGCTGTTCCACGACCGCCGTCTGGAGCGCGAACGCACCGTCATCGGTGTCGGCGCCATCGTCCCGGCAAAGGCGATCGAGCGCGCTATCGAGGCGGTCGCGGCGGTGAGCGCCAATCGACCACGCCTGGAGTGGATCGGCAATGTCGCTGATGCTGACTACCGGCGGCGCATGGAGGCGTTGGCTGCAGACCATAACGTGGAGATTGCCTTCAGTGTCAATCTTTCGGATGAGGAGCTGGTGCGCAGGCTCAACCGCGCCTCGGCCATGGTGTACGCGCCCCGCCTCGAACCTTTCGGCTTCGCGCCCCTGGAGGCCTCGGCATGCGGGCTGCCGGTCGTGGGCATCGCCGAGGCCGGGATTCGCGAGACCGTGCGTGACGGCTTCAACGGCCTCCTCGTCGAAGAAGACCCCGCTGCAATGGCCGAGGCGATCGAGGCAATTCTCTGCGATCCCGAGTTCGGCCGGATGTTGGGGGCAAACGGCCGCCGTTGGGTGTCTGAGGAGTGGACAGTCGATCAGGCGATCGAACGTCTCGAAGAGGCGCTCGCCGAGGTCACGAGCAATCCTGCGAACGGCAGCTGACGATGGATCTGCGAGCAATATGCCACGGCCGGAAAGCTGGCACGAGATGCGGGCCGGGAACGGACCGATGATCCCCGCCGAAACCGATAACAACAGCACCGGGATCGAGCTCGAGTCGCTCACATCCTGCCCCGGGTGCGGGTCAGAAGACTTGCAGCCGCTGTTCACCGCTGCCGACACTCTCCATCAGTTGCCCGGAGAGTGGGGCGTCCACCGCTGCCGGGGGTGCGGGCTCATG
Source organism: uncultured bacterium (assembly GCA_965372355.1). Taxonomy (GTDB): domain Bacteria; phylum Krumholzibacteriota; class Krumholzibacteriia; order WVZY01; family WVZY01; genus CBDVBZ01. The sequence continues at coordinate 5,996 of CBDVBZ010000082.1, forward strand.
CTGACCTCCCCCCGACCCGACCGGCGGGCCATTGCCGCCTATTATCCCGAGGACTACCAACCGTTCTCCGCGCCTCACGCGCCGCGAAGTCCGCCCCGGTGGAAGCGGGCTGCAAAGGCGATTGCGGGTCCTCTGCTCGATACCAAGGAGTGGGTCCTGCCGAGGAATCGCCCCCCCGGGGACGCTCTCGAGGTCGGTTGCGGTTCGGGTCGTTTTCTCGTACAGCTCGCCGACATGGGCTGGAGTGTCCAGGGGCTGGAACCATCGCAGGCAGCGGCCGAAGCACTCCGCTCGCGGATCGAGCTGCCGGTTCAAACCGGCACCATCGACTCTGTCAATTTCGATCCCGGGTCCTTCGACCTGATCGTCGCAATCATGGTCCTCGAGCATCTCCACGATCCGTTTGCGGACGCTCGGAGGCTGCACACCTGGCTCCGTCCCAGGGGCCACATCATGGGTTCGGTTCCAAACTGCGCAAGCTGGGAGTTCCGCTTTTTCGGCCCCGACTGGTACGCCCTCCAGGTCCCGACCCACCTTTTCCACTTCACTCCGAAAACCCTCACCAACCTTCTCGAGTACACCGGCTTTTGTGACATCAGGATCTTTCACCAGCGCAACGTCAACAACTTGATGTTCCATGCGGGACGGTTTCTCGCGCGCCATAACCTGCCCTTCGCGGAGGCTCTTCTCGCGTTTCCCGAACGAGGTTCCGGGCTTCTTCGGTATGCCGTCAGGCCCACCGCTTCACTGTTGGCCTGGTTGCGACAGGCGGGAAGGATCACATTCCTCGCCAAGAAGGAATGAGGGGACGAGATCATCAGGTTGACACAGGATTGATGGTGGATCCACAACTACTGCAATCACTCGCCGGGCTCAGCAGCCCATTTTGATTCGTTGATCGTGGTACGTTAGGTGGGAAATGCTCATGCCATATACTGGTTTAACAGTTGTAATCCCTACGAGAAACCGCGCGAAGTTGGCAATGAACGCTATTCGATCGGTTTTAGGGCAATCCCTGGAGAATATACAGATCCTTGTTTCGGATAATTCCACCATTGGTGCTGAGGCGAACGAGTTGTCCGCTTTTTGCAAACCATTAACTAACAGGGGAGTTCACTACATAGACCCTCCAAAGCCAATGCCTATGTCACGACATTGGGATTGGGCCATGGAACAATCTTTGGGACTTTCAGCATCCAACCATATTACATTCTTGACCGACCGAATGATCTTCAAAAAAGGCAAATTGGCAGAGGCTATCGAGATCGCCAAACACCATCCCAATAAACTATTGTGTTATACCCACGATAAAGTAATTGATCATAAAACCCCTATCAGAATGCTTCAGACACCATGGACTGGAAACGTTTTTGAAATCAGTTCAGAACGTCTATTGTTTCTTATATCAAGAGCGACTCTACATGGTTGCCTGCCTAGAATGCTTAATTCTATTGTCCCGCGCTCTAGCATACATAAGATACAAGCGCACTTCGGTAACGTTTTTGATTCAATTTCTCCAGATTTCAATTTCTGTTTTCGGTTCTTAAAGATATTTGACACTATCTTATATTTTGACACATCCGTCCTTTTACATTATGCTTTATACAGAAGTAATGGGGAAAGCGTGGCAATAGGAAAAAGTACCACGGATCATATGGATTTTATTGCTGATTTGGGAGGCACACCTATGAATTTTGCCGCTCCGATCCCGCAATTCAGGACGGTATTTAATGCCATCTGTCATGAGTATTGTCTTATAAAGGAAGAAAATAGTAGCGATAAATTCCGAAAAATTGACCAATGTGCCTACCTCAAACATATCGCACAGGAAATTGATAGAATAGAAAATCCATCCTTAAAGCTTGAAATGGAGGCGTTACTTGTCACCCATGGCTGGCAAGGCCTTCAAAATAGGAGATTTAATTATGGTTCATTTATGCGTAAGCTTTTTTCGACACGCAGTGTTGTGAACCGATTAAAGTGGTTATCCGGTGGTTCACACACAAAATGGGTTTGGTTAATCTTGGTAAACCTCTTTGGAATCCACCCTCCAGACGACAACAGATTTGGATTTCAAACCGCTGAGGAAGCAATCGAATATGCTAACCGGTTCCCAAGGAGGAAGGACACAGACAACCCTCTTGGAGAGCCCCTGTCTTCAGCCACAGAATTAGGGGGAATTCCTTTGCCCTCAGGGCACGCTGCTCTTTGAGGCTTTGATGCATTTTCGCTCGGCTGAACGCCAATTGCACTTGGGAATTCATATCGGTTAGCCGGTGCGCCGCAAGTACCCATCTGGGGCAACTGAGATAAGCAACTTTTGCTGTATACTCACGTCAACCTCGAATTCGGGATGATTTTTCAGATATTCCCAGACTGCAGTCTTCGGATTGTCACCCGGTCCCCATGGCCGATCGGGGAACATGTCGGCCCGCATGTCTTCAATCACGGTGTCAAAAACCACGCAATAACTCCCAGCGGAAACCAGCGGGGCATATGCCTCCAGTTCAGCCAACACGTGGTCATGGGTATGATTGGAATCGAGACAAACCAAAATCTCCTGGTAGCCGGAAGCAATCCCCCTGATCTGTTCTATAATCTCCGGTTCGCTGCTGGACCCCTCGATCATTTGAATACGTGAAGACATGGGATGCGTTTCAATGGCTTGACGATTATGCGCCCGGATGTCGATATCGATTCCCAGCACCTTGCGCTGTGAAACCCGAGGGTCGATCATCTCGCCCGATTCAATCGCATCGCGCATGTCCAGCAGCGCCAGCATTGACGCACTAAAAATCAGCGAGCCCCCATGGGCGATACCAGTTTCAATGATCAGATCGGGGTTGACCCGCCATATCAGCTCCTGCATCGCAACAATATCCTGCGGATACTGAATAATCGGCCGCCCTTGCCACTCAAAGTGGTAGGAATACTTGAACAAGTTAACCGATTCAATCCATTCACTCGTCAATTTTTTGAGTGAGCTATCTTTTCCCAAAGCCGCAATCTCGGACTCACAGTCCTGTTTAAACGAATTATGTTGATTCATTTCTTTACTTTTCTGATCTCTATTGAAATTTCATACCGCTCATTATTATCCTCAAACCAACATCCGGGATGCCCTTCAAATGTTCTGGCCCGCAATAAATTAAGGATGTCGCGAGCCTTGTACATGCCCTCAAGGTCTATATGACTGGCAACTTCTATCTCCGATGAGTGGTGTGAAGAACCCTCGTCGTTATTCTGTGGTATCGCCTGAATCATGCCTGTCCTCAAAGCCGGATAAGTATTTCGAAACAAATCGAGCATTGCGTCCTGGGCCTTCATGTATAGCGACTCTCCGTCGTCTCCCCATTCAGAAGTTATCTCCTGCTGCGCGACTATCTCACCTGTATCAACACCTGCATCAACGCGATGAAGCGTGACACCAAATGGCGATTCCTCGACCAACGCCCAAAAGTTGGGATGTTTCCCCCGGCCATAAGGGAGCAAGCTCGGATGTGTGTTAATAAATCCTTGGTGTGGAGTTTCTATCAGAGGTTTTTTCAATATCTTTGGCCACCACGCCAGAATCCCAAGATCAAGGTCATCGGGAAGCCTTGGTACAATACTCTGCTCGGAGTCAAACACACAGGTTGGTATTCCAATATCTTGAGCCAAATCAGAAATTTTGTTTTCCTTTATTGTCACGACCAAAGATAGATCCTGAGGAAATTGGTCAGCTAGGTATCTAGTAATATTCATCCCCATAATAGCGTCAGCAAAAAGAACGATTTTCACTTTTCCAAAACTCCATAACATACCCTGCACACTCGTTCTAGCTCAGACGGTTTCAAATCGTGGTACCCGGGCAGATTAATAGCCCGCGTTGGAATATCCCAAGCGATTGTATTCCCGAACACTGGTTCAAACATTGGCAATGTAGAAAGCGGCCAGAAAAATACTCGTGCATCCACATTTTCAGCCGCAAAAGCTGTCTGTAATTTCTCCCGCGTAATGCCGGTTTCACGCTCAAATACAACCGTAGGCATCCATGCGCCATTCACTGTTCCCGAAGGCTCTGGGTTCATCGTCACGCCGGGCAGTTTTTCCAGATGGTTGCGATAATACCTGAGGATTTCACGCTTTCGGTCAGTCAGTTCCTTAATGCGTTCCAACTGTGCGCAACCAATCGCAGCCTGAATGTTCGCCATTTTGAATTTGAACCCGACGATGTCTGGCCAGAACTGTTTCGTCTGCCCGCGTGCGCGGCCATGGTTGCTTAACGTCAGCACACGACCGTACAGGTCCGGATCGTTAGTGACAAACATTCCACCCTCGCCTGTCGTTAGCGTCTTGGTGCCATGAAACGAGAATGTACCAAATTTTCCCATAGAGCCCGCGCGCATCCCATGGTATACGGAGCCAATGGCTTGAGCTGCGTCTTCGATCACAGGGATGCCGTGTTTTTCACCAATCGCCAACAGCCTCTGCATATCACACAGGTTGCCGTAGAGATGAACGGCGACGATGGCCTTTGTTCGCGGGGTGATGGCTTGCTCGACCAGTTCCGGATTCAGGCACCAAGAGTCGGGAAGAATATCGATAAAAACAGGTTTGGCGCCCAAATGAACGATGGGGGATGCCGTGGCAATCCAGTTCGTGTCTGCCAGAATGACTTCATCGCCAGGGCCAATATCCAGTGCCGCCATTCCCATGTGAAGCGCACCTGTACAACTGGAAGTCGCAATTGCATATTGTATACCGAGATGGGCTTTGAACAATTCTTCAAAGCGAATGATATATTCGTAGCACTTCTCGCCCCAGCCATTCGTGGCTGCATCGGTAGCGTATTGGACCTCCAGCGCGGTGATGGATGGTTTGGTGTAAAGGATGCGGTGTTTCAGAAGACCTCCAGCTCGGGAACCGCCGTAAAAAAGCGGGTCCCATGCTCTGTCAATTCGGCGTTCTGCTGCCTCACCTCCGCAGCGATGTTCCACGGCAGAATCAGCACATAGTCGGGGGAATCTTGCAGCAAGGCAGATGGCGGCAGAATGGGAATGTGACTTCCCGGCATGTATTTACCTTGTTTTGCCGCAGCCGCATCGCATACGAACGGCACCAAGTCGGGTTTGACGCCGGCATAGTTCAGTAGTGTATTTCCCTTTGCGGCAGCACCATAGGCAGCGACTTTTTTGCCTGCACGTTTTTGCTCGATTAAAAAAATCAAGAAATCGTCTTTGACCTTGTCCGCTTTAGCCTGGAAGTCTTGATAGGTAGTCAGTGTTTGTAAGCTGCGGTTGCGTTCTTCTGTAAGCAACGCATTGACTGCAGGCGACGTCTGCCGAGAATCATACTCATGACAACCGTAAACACGCAGACTGCCGCCGTGGGTAGGCAACTCTTCCACATCCCACACCCGCAAGCCGGCGGTCTTGAAGATGGAGCTCACGGTAAAAAGCGACAGATAGGAAAAATGCTCGTGATAGACCGTATCGAACTGCGTGTGCTCGATAAGCCGCTTCAAATGAGGGAATTCCAGTGTTATAGTGCCACCGGGGTTGAGCGCCGCATTCAGACCACGTGTGAAGTCGTTAATGTCGGGCACATGGGCATAGACGTTATTACCGACGATTAGATCGGCCTGCTTACCTTCGGTGGCGAGTTGCTTGCCGAGCTGTTCGCCAAAGAACTCCCGCAGCACGGGAATCCCGAGTTTCTCTGCGGCTTCGGCTGTGCTACTTGTTGGTTCAATGCCAAGACAAGGGATACCAGCCGCAACAAAGTTCTTCAGCAAGTAGCCGTCATTGGCGCCAACTTCGATGACCATACTGTCTTTGCTGAGCCCCAATTGGCGTGTCATCTTTTCTACGTAACGTGCAGCATGCGCCAGGCAGCTCGTCGAGGTACTGGAAAAGTATGCATAATTCGGGCTGAACAGCTCGTCAGCCTGCGCATAATCCTCAGTCTGCACCAGCCAGCACTGATCGCAGACCTTGATTTTGAGCGGGTAATATTTCTCGGGGTGAGTCAGATCGTCCAACGTCAGATAGGCGTTCGACGGCGGTGCAAAACCGAGATCGAGAAAAGTATGTTCGAGCGGTGTTCCGCAGTGGCGACATTTCATAACACTAAGCCTGCAAAATCCTGGTTGATCATCGGATGAAGAGCATCCGCGGCAGAAATTTCGGTGATTTCGAGCGGCCATTTGATAGCCAGTTTAAAATCGTGAGGATTCAAAGCACCCTTTGCCTCGTCATGGTAAGCAGCCGAGTGGCAATACAACAGCTCCACATCATCGGTCAGCGCCTGGAAACCATGTGCAAAGCCTTCGGGAATGAGTAGCGCCCGGTGATTGTCAGCCGAGAGTTCTTCCGTATGCCAATGCAGGAGGGTGTCCGAGCCCCCCCTTAGATCCACGGCAACATCCCATACCCTGCCGCGCAGGCAGCTGACCAGCTTCATTTCCGCATAAGGCGGTAGCTGGAAATGCATGCCGCGCACCGTACCACGTTTGGCTGTATAGGTATGATTAATCTGGGCGATCGGCTTCTGCCAACCGGCGGAAGCAAGTTCTTCGGCACAGAACAGGCGCGACAGAAATCCACGGCTGTCACCCGAGATTCGGCGTTCAACCAGTTTCAGCCCCGCTAAAGGCAAGTCAGTGACTGTAAAACGGCTCATAGCAAGCTCTCGTATTCAGCAATCTGAGCCTCACAAAGCGCTCGCGCTCCTTCGCCCTCATTCCGGGCGCGATACCATGACATGGTGTTTTCAATCGACTCCGTAAGCCCCCAGCGGGATTTGACTCCGAGGTTGTGAGTGGATTTGGCAACTTCCAGGGCTAACCAACTTGCCTCGTGCGGGCCATCGCTGTCGTTTCCATAGCGCACTTCGCCGCGGCCATAGCTGTTGCGGGCAATTTCCACCACGTCGCGTACGGTTGCTGTCTGGTTGGTCTCCGGGCCAAAGTTGTAAGCACCCGCCAAGGCAGGTTTCCACCAGAGTTTCTCTGCAAGGGTCAAATATCCGGCCAACGGTTCCAACACGTGTTGCCAGGGGCGTATCGCATCCGGGCGGCGAACCTCCAGTGTTTGCTCCATTTGCCAGGCACATACGGCATCAGGAATCAAACGGTCTTCCGACCAATCACCCCCACCGATGACGTTGCCGGCTCGGGCGCTGCCAACGGCAACGCCTTGCTCTGCGAGAAAGGCATCGCGATAGCTCGCAATCACAATCTCGCTCGCGGCTTTGCTGGCACTATAAGGGTCGTGACCACCCAGCGCATCGTCTTCACGGTAAGGCCAAGGCCAGTCTTTGTTGCGATAAACCTTATCGGTGGTGACCATCACTGCCACGCGTGTACGCTCCAGCCCGCGTAACGCATCCAGCACATGAGCGGTACCCATGACATTGGTGGCAAATGTTTCCACAGGGTTGCAGTAACTGGCGCGCACCAACGGTTGAGCCGCCAGGTGAAAAACAATCTCCGGCTGGATTTGTTTGATCCGGGTGTCCAGTGCAGCACTGTCACGAATATCACAAAAATGGCTCTCGCAAAGTTTTTCGATACCGGCGAGCGAAAAAAGATTGGGCATAGTGTTTGGAGGCAGGCTGATGCCGGTCACCTCAGCGCCCAGCCGATGTAACCAAAGAACCAACCACGAGCCCTTAAAACCGGTATGCCCGGTTAATAGGACACGTTTGCCCTGCCAGAAACCCTTGCTCAATTGGGTTAGCCCACTCATTGCCAAATTTTCCAAGGGGCTTTGCCGGACACCCAGAGTTCTTCCAGCGCGTTCTTGTCACGCAAGGTGTCCATCGGTTGCCAGAAGCCTTTGTGCTCAAAAGCCATCATTTCACCCATGGAGGCAATACGCGTTAGCGGTGCGCCTTCCCAGCTGCTTTGATCGCCTTCGATCAGGTCAAGCACCTTGGTGGACAGCACAAAAAAACCGCCATTGATCATCCCGCCATCGCCACCGGGTTTTTCAGAAAAACCGGTGACCTGACTTCCCGACCTTTCGAGCGCGCCATAGCGACCCGGCGGTTGGACGGCGGTCACCGTCGCCATTTTACCGTGTTGGCGATGGAATTCAATTGAAGCTCGGATATCGACGTTGCTGACACCATCGCCATAGGTAAGGCAGAACGCCTCTTCATCCTTGATGTAATCGGATACCCGTTTGAGGCGCCCGCCAGTAAGAGTGTTCTCGCCGGTATCGACCAGAGTGACTTTCCACGGTTCGACCTTTTGCTGATGAACTTCCATGCGGTTATTGGCCATATCGAACGTTACATCGGACATGTGCAGGAAATAGTTGGCGAAATACTCCTTGATGAGATATCCCTTGTAGCCGCAGCAGATCACGAAGTCATTTACACCATGGGCAGAATACAGCTTCATAATGTGCCACAGAATCGGTTTGCCGCCGATTTCGATCATAGGCTTGGGTTTGAGATGGGTTTCTTCGGAGATTCGGGTACCGAGACCACCGGCCAAGATGACGGATTTCATTGTGATTCCTTAGCGATAGACCAATCCAATTGAGGCCTGACAACACCGGGAATTGGCCCGGCATAACCGTAACGATTTGAACGTTCGTCCATTGGATCTACAACATTAAAAGTCAAGGCGTTTTTGTCAAAGAACTCGACCCTTAATGAACCGCCGTCAGGATAGGTAGTTATTGCCACGCCAACAAAGTAGGCTCCCTCATTTAGAAACTGGCGCGGGATCTTGCAATCCGCGCAATATATCCCCGGAGACATGCTCGTAACGTCCTTGGCAGAGGTCACAAATGCGTAACTTCCATCCGATATGAAGAAATGAAAGTTTGGGACGCATTTTCCATCGATTTGCTTTTTTATTCTGTATCTCATCCGAACCGTTAGTTCGTCGTGAATGGTGATGTCAGAAAAGTTTGACAACCCGATTAATTCAGCGCCGAGTAACTCTGCTGTGTCGCTCTTGAATTCCCGCGCGTTGGCTGCATTTCGTTGGTTGGTGGCTTGATAGTATTTCATCACCGCATCGGATACTTGACCATAGAATTCCAGCATGCCGTCATTTAACACCATGCCTCTCTGGCAAAGATTGGAAATCATCGCCATGTTGTGGCTGACAAACAACACCGTCCGCCCCTCCTTCCCCACCTCCTCCATCTTCCCCAAACACTTCTTCTGAAACTGCGCATCCCCCACCGCCAGCACCTCATCAACGATCAGGATTTCCGGCTCCAGATGCGCCGCTACGGCAAATGCGAGGCGCACGTACATCCCGGAGGAATAGCGCTTGACCGGCGTATCGAGAAACCTTTCGATCTCGGCAAACGCCACGATCTCGTCGAACTTGCGCTTGATATCCACTCGAGACATGCCAAGGATAGCGCCGTTAAGGAAAGTGTTCTCCCGCCCAGTCAGCTCCGGGTGAAAACCGGTGCCGACCTCGAGGAGGGATGCCACGCGCCCGCTAATTTCGATGCGTCCGGTGGTGGGTTCTGTGATTCGACAAAGAATTTTGAGGAGGGTCGATTTGCCGGCGCCGTTGCGGCCAATGATGCCAACCCGGTCACCGGGTTGGATGTCGAAGTTGAGATTCCTGAGAGCCCAGAGCTCTTCAAGCTCCGTGTTTTCAACATTTGGAGACAGGGGATGGCGCAGGCGCTGGTAAAACCCACGTGCCGTATGGGCCAAAGTGTCGCGCAGGGACTGATAGCGGTAGGCACTTCCCGCATTGCGGTCGTGGCCGATGATGTATTTCTTGCCGAGGTTTTCGACCTTGATGATGCTCATATCACGTCCGCAAATTTGCGTTCCATGCTTCGGAAGGACCCAAACCCGACAATGAACAACAGACCCGCGAGGCCCACGGAAAAGAAAAAGCCCGGCCAGTACATCTGGGTATTGCCGATGATCGCCCAACGGAATCCATCAATCACGCCGACCATGGGGTTCAACGAATAGATCAGGCGCCATTTATCGGGCACCACGGAGCTACTGAATCCGACGGGGGAAATATAGAGCCCGAATTGAATGATAAAGGGCAGTACGTATCGAAAATCGCGGTACTTCACATTAAGGGCAGAGAT
>CBDVBZ010000083.1:0-16002 GCA_965372355.1 uncultured bacterium
GGCGCAATCCCGATCCGTTCACACCCGAGCCCTCGTCACGCCCGTGACAACCCACGCACCCGATCGGGTCGAGGTCACCATCGCCTATAGAGTTATCGAGAACGACCGTGCCTTTGGGGCCGCTTTGGTGACACACGCTACAACCGCCCGGGACGAACGCGTCCATGTGCCCCTGCATGAGATCGGTTCCCCAGGCTTGACCATCGCTCAAGGAAACGTAGCTACCCGAATTGTAATCCCCGTGGCAAGATATACAACCTGCGCTGTACGTCGGATACGCCGCCACTTCAACAGTGCCCAAACCCAACATCACGACCGTACCCAACGCCAGCATACCGATCAAAGATCTGCGAAGTGTCTTCATATTCCTCTCTCCCGGTTATGTGTATGATGATGCTGTTCTGACTATTATGAGTTTAGCCTACCACCCGCCCAAACCATTGTCAAGCTCCGTTTCCACCGTATTGGTCGACCGTATTAAGCCGTTCAGCTAGCTGCAGAAGGGGTGTTTGGAGAGGAATTTGTGAGGCGGTTCCGACCGAGAGAGTAGCGCCTGCTTCCGTGCAAGCGATGGCCCCGGCCGGCGACCACCAGCGTCCGCGCAGTCGGCGTTGCTGATGATTATCCTCTCGGCCGTTGCACTTCTACTGGTTTGAGGGATCAATGCTCAACCGGTACATCCCGGACTCGGTGTCAAACGTACTGAAGCTGTACCAGAAGTACGTGCGACCGAATAACGATCTCTCCGGTCACCCGCGAGCCCGTGAAGACCACATCGAGCACGAGCGAGCCGCGATCGCCCTGGCCACTGCCCACGTAGCGACCCTGATAGACTTCCCTGAAAGACTCAACGGGCGCGAGTGGGGGCGAGGTGCCATCATCTCCACAGCCCGGGACGAGAATAACGACGAGAACGACCCAGAACCATCGCCCCACAGATGCTAATCGCATGGTGTCTCTCCTTCAGGGGGCATGTCCGAAAACCGGTGCCGCGGAATCAGTCTGAAATCAAGACTCGCCGCGGCGGACTCACATCGCCGAGCTCGATCTCGCCCAGGTCGTTCCGGGCTTCTCCAGGCTGTAGTATACCTTGATTTCCTCCAACTCCTCGAAGATCTGGGGCACCACCTGGAGTGGCATCCCGATTTTGATCTCGTCTTCCTTGATGCTCTCACCAATCCACGCCAGCAGCCGTCCCGTCTCCTTGAGATCGACAACACCGACCGTATACGGCGTCACATCCTCGAAACCCGTCGGTGCGGCGACGATCTTGGTAAACGTGTGTAGCGTAGCCTCTCCGCTTATTTCAAAGAACTCGAAGTCCCCGCTCATGCACTCCCCGCAGTCCGCCCTCGGCGGAAAAGACGTGGCCCCACATTTCTTACACCGGGACCCCATGAGGTAGCCGTCCTTCAAGTACTGGGCGAAGTCGGTGACCTTTGTATACGGAGAAAAGTTGACCTTGCCGAACCACTTGAACATGACTTAATCCCTCCTCATGACCTGGACAAAGCAATACTGTCCAATCCCGCCAACATTGTGTGTCAAACCGACGTCCGCATCCGGGACCTGCCGCCCACCGGCATCGCCGCGCAGCTGTTTGACAATCTCCGTCGTCATCGACACACCCGTCGCTCCTATGGGGTGTCCCTTCGACTTGAGACCTCCGTCCACGTTGACGGCGACCTTGCCTCCGATGTAGGTTTGGCGATCCTCGATAAACCGGCCACCCTCACCCTTCTTGCAAAAGCCCAGGTCTTCGTACGCGAGGATCTCGGCGATGGTGAAGCAATCGTGCACATCCGCGACTTTGATATCTTCGGGTCCGACACCGGCCATTTCGTACGCGGTCTTCCCCGCCTCCTCCGCGCTGGGGAGCCCCACGAGATTGGGCCGCCGCAGAACCGACATACTGGCGGTCGCGCAGGCCATACCGTCGAGCCATACCGGCTTTTGCGAGATTTCCTTCGCCCTTCCCTCGCTCGCGAGGATCACACACGCAGCCCCGTCGGCATTCGCGCAGCAGTCGTAGACCTGAAACGGGGAGGCGACATGATCCGACTCCAGGGCTTTCTCGATCGTGATCTCTTTCTGGAAGAGTGCGTTCGGATTCCGGGCGCCGTAGTAGTGGTTCTTTACCGCCACTTGTAATAGATTCTCGCGTTTCGTCCCGAACTCGTGCATGTGCCGCTGGGCAAACAACGCGTAGTAGGCGGGAAACGTCGTGCCAAACACCGACTCCCACTGAACCTCCCCCACGCGGCCCATCAACCCCAGAATCTCCGGCGTCGATAGCTCGGTCATCTTCTGGCAGCCGATCACCGCCACGATGTCGTGAACCCCCGCCTTGATCGACATCCATGCCGTGCGAATGGCCGCGCTTCCCGATGCGCAGGCCACCTCGGTCAGCCATGTCGGTTTGGGGTTGAGACCGAGGTACTCCTGGACAACCCCTGGAAGTGAACGCTGTTTGTGGTACTCGGGGACCGACCCGATCACCGACGCGTCCAGATCCTTTCTCTCGATCCCGGCGTCTTGCAAGGCCTCGCGGAACGCCTCGAATGCCAACTCCTGAACCGTGGCATCGCTACGCCGCCCGAATGCGCCGTGTCCGATTCCGATGATTCCAACTCTACTCATTGTATTCGACCCCTTATATGTACTGGCCACCGTCGATCTGAATGACTTCCCCGGTTATATGACGTGATCTGTCGCTGCAGAAAAACGCCACCACATCCGCGCAATCCTGCACCGAAGCAAAACGGCCGAGGACCGTCTCATCCAGCGCCTTACTCAAAAACTCGGGCGGTATGTTTCTTGCCATATCCGTCATCACCATTCCCGGCGCGATCACGTTGACATTCACATTGAACTTGCCGAGCTCCCGCGCGAGAGATTTGCTCAACGCGATCTCGCCGCCCTTCGAAGCGGCGTAGTTTGTCTGCGCGAACTTGCCCCGAATGCCGTTTATGGAAGAGATATTCACAATTTTGCCGCTCTTTTGCTCTTTGAATACCATCGCGGCTGCTTTGTTGTAGTTGAAATAGCCCTTGAGGTTCACGGTGATCACCGTGTCCCATTGCTCCTCCGACATCTTCCAGATCACACCGTCCCAGTTGATGCCCGCGTTGCAGACGAGAACATCGAGGCTACCCCAGTCCTTGACGACGGTTTGCACCATATTCTCGGCGTCGTCGTAGCTCGCCACATCCGCTTTGACCGCGAGCCCCTTACGGCCCATCTTCTCGATCTCGCCTACGACTTCTTTGGCTTCGGTGTCGTGGCGGCGATAGTTGATCGCTACATTGCAGCCTTCACGGGCGAGTGTGAGCGCTATCGCGCTCCCGATACCCAGGCTGCCTCCGGTAACGATGGCGTTTTTGCCTTTAAGACCTAGATCCATAATCCTCCCCCCAAAATCGAGGAAATCGTTCGCCCCTCATACCCTTTCGCTCACAGAACCTGCTGTTTTTCAAGAAATGGTCGCGAAACGATGAATATACCACAACTCAGGAAAAAGTCGAGAGGGTGGTCGATGAACCGGGAATGAGCGCGAAGATTCCAATGGTCAATGCCACGCGTCTGCGGTATCCTGTGTGGACTGTTGCCTTCCGGGAGGGAATGTGACGATGGACCGCTCCAAAGATCTGGACGAAAAAAGTCTTGTCTACGACTGGAACACCGTAGACCAGGAACCGCTGGATATTCGCGGAGTCGAACTGGACGACGAGACGCTGCGCGACGGTCTCCAGTCGCCGTCGGTCAAGAACCCGACGCCCGAGGAGAAGATCCGCCTTTTGCACCTCATGGTGGATCTCGGTATCCAGAGTGCTGACATCGGGTTACCGGGCGCCGGCCCGGTCGCGCTGGCCGACGTCACGGCACTCGCCAAAGAAATCGCCGATCACAACCTGCCGATCGAGCCGAACTGTGCCGCCCGGACCCTCGAGGCCGATATCCTGCCCGTTGTAGAGGCATCGCAGGCAGCCGGGTTCCCGATCGAGGCATCGGTGTTCATCGGGTCGAGTCCCATCCGCGAGTACGTGGAAAACTGGACGCTCGATCTGATGCTGCAGCACTCCGAACACGCGGTGACGTTCGCAATAAAGAACGGTCTTTCCGTCATGTTTGTGACAGAGGACACCACCCGCGCCCAACCCAAAGTCATCGAGAAACTCTACACAACGGCAATCGAGTGTGGCGCGCGGCGGATTTGCGTGGCGGACACCGTGGGTCACGTCACTCCGCAAGGCACGATGTCGTTGATTCGCTTTGTCAAAGAGGTCGTCAAGAAAACGGGCGAGGACGTCAAGATCGACTGGCACGGCCACAGCGACCGAGGTCTGGGCATCGCAAACTCGGTCGCGGCGGTACAGGCCGGCGCACACCGTATTCACGGCACGGCACTCGGTGTGGGCGAGCGATGCGGCAATGCGCCGATGGAACAACTGCTCGTAAACTTGCGCCTTCTGGAATACATAGACAACGACCTCACCAAACTGCCCGAGTACTGTGAACTCGTATCGAGTGCATGCGATGTACCGATCCCCTGTACCCAGCCGATCGTCGGGAGCGATTGCTTCCGTACCGGCACCGGTGTTCACGCCGCCGCGGTGATCAAGGCAATGAACAAGGGGCACGAGTGGCTTGCCGACCGCATCTACTCTGCCGTGCCCGCCGGAATGGTCGGACGCCACCAGGCGATCGAGATCGGACCGATGAGCGGAGCATCCAACGTGACCTTCTGGCTGCAGTCGCGTGGATTCGAACCCGATGGGGCACTCGCGCAGCGAATCTTCGACGCCGCGAAACAGCGCAATCGGCTGCTCAGCGAAGACGAGATCTATGAGATCATTGGAGTCAAGAACCCGGGGTAGAAGTAGATGTAACGCTGGCCTGAAGGCAGCGTTACATTTGCTGATTGGAGCCCTTCCAGGACAGGCTGACATCCTTTGAACACAGCTCAAACGGCAAAACGCTGTTCTTAGACGAACTCAACAAACGCCCGATGAACCTCTCGCTTCTTGACGAAATCGAAAAAGTCGAGAACGGTATCCTGGCCACGATCCTCGAGACCGAGGGACACACCTACAAAAAGAAAGGTGACAAAGCGCTCTTTGCCGCGGACGGCCCTTTTCCCGTCTACGGCAATCTGGGGTCGCTATGCGTCGACCAGGAGATCATACTCAGGGGTCGTGAAGCCATCGCCGACGGAACGCCAAAGGTGATCACGATCGACACGAGCGATTCGAGCGACATCTATCTGGGCACGGGGACGTTCTGCGGGGGCAGGCTCGAGATCCTCGTAGAACCGATCCGGGACGCCCACAAGACCGTCTATAGAGAGGCCCGGACCCACCTCGAGACCGGCCGTCTATTTTATCTGATCCACGACATGACGACGGGTCAGCTGTCTGTATCCGAGTCCACACCGGCAGCGAATCCCGATCTTCTGATCGAGCCGGTTCCGTCTTTTGCAAGACTCTACCTGTTCGGGGCAACGCCGCTGGCCGCGCGGCTTGTCACAGGCCTTGAAGAATCAGACCTAAGAGTCTATGTCATCGACTGGCGAGAAGACTACCTCGACCGGTTTACCAACGTTGCGACCATCGCGGTGGACCAAGAGCCGCTTCCGTTCGACGAGCATTCACTGGTCCTTGTTCTTTCCCATAGCTACGAGAAAGACAAAGACGTTCTGAAGCAAGCCTTGCAACGCAACTGTCCCTACATCGGTCTGCTAAGCTCCAAAACGAGGCGCGATCGGTTGTTCGAGGATCTACGCAAAGGCGGCATCCCGGCGGGCGATCTCGAACGGGTTTCCTCCCCCGTCGGCCTCGACATCGGGGCGCGATCCGATCTCGAGATCGCTGTCAGCATCACGGCGGAGCTCATCAGGTTTAGGAACCCATGATCACAGGGATCTTTCTGGCCGCCGGTCAAAGCATGCGTTTTGGCTCGGACAAACTGCTCCACGACCTTGACGGCCGGCCCATGGTTGCTCACAGCCTGGCGGCTGCCGTCAAATCGCGGCTCCCTGAAATCGTCGTTGTGGTCGGATCGGACGCCTCCGCGCTGGAGCATGTCGTTCGCGGGGTCCCCGGCGCACCAGACAGAATTCGCATCGTCAGAAACGAGCACGCCGAGCGCGGGATGATGTCTTCGCTAAAGCACGGCCTCCGCGCGCTGGGATCGGCGAGCGATGCGGCCATGGTCATCCTGGCCGATATGCCCTACGTGACCGCCGAGCTGATCGACAGCCTCGTGGAAAAGTTCGAGGATACAAACGGGATCGTCATACCTGAGTGCGACGGTGTGTTCTATCACCCCCGCGTGATTCCAAAGCGCTTGTTCTCCGAGTTTCTTGCTCTCGCGGATGACGGCCAGGGGCAGAGCGTCATCGACAAGCACGGCGAAGACATCGTTACAGTAAACGTGCAAAAGAAAACGAGCTTCATCGATATCGATGAAGCTCGAGATCTCGAAAGATAGCCCGCCGTCGCGTTCTCCCCTTCCTATTTGTCAGCCCACTTTGGAGACCGTTTCTCGAGAAACGCCTCTATCCCCTCGACCGCATCCGCGGTGGACATGAGCGTGTCGAGATAGAGCCTCTCGCACCCCTCGATGTGGGAATCCCAATATTCCCTTATGGAGACACGGGCCGCGTCGTTTGCGATCCGGATGGATGACGCGCTTTTGGGAAGGATCTGTTTCTCCACAAACTCGGCGACGACGCCGTCGAGCGATCCCTTATCGGCGACCGCATTAACAACGCCAAGCCTGTGGAGATCACCGGCGGAGAATGATTCCCCGGTCAACACCATCTGACAGGCGATCGAGTCACCCGTCTTGCAGGGCAGCAAGACACTCGCCGCGGGCGGAAACACACCAAGCATGATCTCGGGCACACCGAGCTTCGCCTCTTCAGAGCAGAAGATCATCGAACACGCCAGCACGAGCTCGTACCCACCCCCGAGACACTGCCCCGTGACCTTTGCCAGCGTCGGCACCGGGTAGTGAAGCACATCCTGGATCAGCCGGTGGAGCCCGGGAAGCATATCGGCGACGTTGTCCGCCTTGTGCTCTTCGACGCTCGCGCCAAAGCTGAAATGCTTCCCTTCACCGCTGATGATGATCAGCTTGCGGTTTGCGTTGCCCTCCGAGCGAGGATCGAGCCTGCGGAGCTCCTCCCCGAGCTCCTCGCAAAGACCCATCGAAATGATATTGGCCGGCGGGGGGCCGAGGACCCATTCCACGACCTGGCCGCCGTGCGTTTCACTAACCGTCAAATGTTTGTATGCCAAAACACACCCCGTTTCTATAAGCCGGTTGAGCCCTTCCAGGACGGGCCGCGACCAGAGGCCCACCGGCCTGTCCTGGAAGAACGTGTCCTGGAAGAGCTCGAACCGGCGTGCAAACTGGCTGCCACAGACCGTGGGTTACTCCTTGGGCAGAATGCTCTCGGTTAATTCGTCCGTCCACGGAGTGGCCTTGGCCAGTGCCCGGCGCAGGCCAATGAAGTCCACCTCGCGTTTGTTCTTCGGTCCCTCGTTGAAGGCCCGAAACCCGGCCCTCCCCTCGGTCATCATGTTCAAGGCGAGCCACGACCGGTTGGTCTCACAGTTCTGCTGCCAGTGCTCGAGCTTCTTCTTGCGACACGATTCCAGCGTCTTGGTCAAACAATCGGGCATCGTCAAGGCGAGCGAATAAGCGACCCGGTTGACCTCGTTATCGAGTAACGACAGATCGGTTGTGCACTCGGCCACGGCCTCGCGTGCCGCCTTTTTGTCGCCGCCCTTCTTCAGGCGCCCGCGGATCGGGTTGCCCCATTCATCGGTTTCCTCTGTGTGAACAAAGGGTGACGAAATGAACTTTCCTTCTTTGTTCTTCAGTACCGGCACGATCTTGTTGATCAGACCCAGACGCACCGCTTCATGTGCCGACCAGTGCTCGCACAGCGTGCAGGACTCGATCGAGCGGTTGATGCCCACGTAGAGATGCAGAAAATCCGTCGAGCCGCCATCTGGCGCCGAGCCGTGCTTGGGCCCCGCCTGTCCGAAGATCGCGGTATCGGCGGCGATCGTAAAGTCACAGGCCATACCGGCTTCCTGCCCACCGGCGATTCGCATACCGTTCACCCGATTGATCACCGGTTTGTCACAGGTCAGAATCGTCGTGATCATATCGTTGAACAGTCGCATGTACTGTTTGTATTCCTGTGGGTTGCCCGCGTAGTACTCCGCATACTCCTTGGTATTGCCCCCCGTGCAGAATGCCTTGTCCCCAACAGCCGTGAAAATCGCGGCAACGGCGGACCGATCGCACGACGCCTGGCGCATGGCGAGAATGACTTCTTTCACTGCCTGGGTTGTATACGAGTTGTACTGCTTCGGGTTGTTGAAGAAGATCCAGTAGTTGCAAAGACCTTCGACTTTGTTGTTGTCATAGTCCAGCAATGGCCGCTTTTCCACGAGGATTTCGTTGTACGACACATCCGGGACAAGATCGTGATTCTTCATTTTCAAACTCCTCACCGTGATAAGCCGGTCCGCCGCTTGCCTTCGGCCGTTATATCAAGGCACGAAAACGACCCGGCGCTCCAATTTATGATCCAGCGCAAGCTGCATGATATCGTTGATCGAATCCAACGGGTGTTCTTCGATATTGTCCTTCACATTGATGCGCCCACTCACCACCGCGTCGATCACATCCGGATAGTACTCGGGTTTGCAAGCCCAGTTGCCAAACACGTCGGCGTCGAACGCCATGACATTGCTCAGCCGGATGTTGATCTTGTCCATCGTAAAACCGACGATGGCCAGCGTGCCCGCAAAAGAGAGCAGACCAAACGCGCTCTGCTGACCCGCAGCGGTACCGCTCATTTCGAACACCCTCCATCCGAGGCCGGGGAGACCGTTCTCTTTGACAAGCGTCCTCACCGTTTTCTTTGTGTCGCGGTCGGAGAGCTCTTTGGCGTTGATCGTATAATCCGCGCCCATACGTTTTGCGTTTTCAAGCTTTTTGTCATCGACATCGATCGCGATGACCGTCGCTCCGGCGTCCTTGACCATCTGCACCATATAGGTGCCGAGGCCTCCGACACCGGTGACGATCGCCAGATCGCCGTCGCGCACGTTGGCGCGCTTCATCGCCTGATAGGGTGTCGTAATAGCGTCGGCGACAACGGAGAGTTGAGAGATCTTCAAGCCGCCTGTGTTTTCGGGAATCGGAGCCAGAAAGCGGGCGGGCACGACAACGTGCGATGCAAAGCCGCCGTCGAAATCATTTCCCGGAAACTTCTGGCGCCGACAGATGTTGCCACGTCCCTCCTTGCAAAGATCGCATTCGCCGCACGGCAGAACGGCGGGTATCACCACGTTCTTGCCCACCAGGTTGCCAAACTGATCGCCGGCAGCGACCACCTTGCCGCTGATCTCGTGCCCCAGTATCACGGGCATCTGGCTCGGTTTGACCGCCCCGCTAAAGAACGTGACATCGGTATGACACAACCCACACCCGGCAACCTCGATCGCCGCCTGGTCGGGATCCAGGGATTTAATCTGAAACGTCTTTTTTTTCAACGGTTTTCCGGGTTCCTCGAACGAGTACCCGTATGCTTCGATGGCTTGCACCGGCCCCACCTCCTCTGAACTCGAGAGTACCGAACGAACTTCTCGCTCAATATACCAGAGTATTCGGATACCGGCTTCGCTTCAAGGGGGGGCTGGAAAGATTGTTTGTTGATTTTTGTCAAGGAGCGAGGACGGGCCGCCGCTCGGCGCGTCGGGGCATAAGAACGGCGGTCAGGCTGAGCGTCGGCATGACGTGTTGTCCTCGGCTCAGATCCGATAAGGCCGTCTAAACGGCAGAGCCCTCTTTCAGAGGACAGGGCCGCCTGCGGATTCGCCGGAGGACAATACGCCATTCCAACACCCATCGGACACGACGACAAACCGTTTCCCTGCAACGCTATGGGACACAGACGCATTGACAAAAATCATATGAAGACACGTAGGAAACGTGTAGAATGGCCGGTGAAGGGGATTAAGGAATCGCATTCTCAAGGGGCGACGCCCCGAGCAACGACCGTCTGGAGTGTTATATGAAAGAACTCATGTCCGGCAACCAAGCGATCGCGCGTGGCGCTTGGGAAGCCGGCGTTCATTACGCAACCGGTTACCCCGGCACACCAAGCACCGAGATCCTCGAGAACCTTTCCAAATACGACGATATTGAGTCCGAGTGGTCGACCAATGAGAAGGTTGCGCTGGACGTTGCCCTGGGCGCATCGCTTGCCGGCAAGCGCGCGCTCGTCACAATGAAACACGTGGGGCTTAACGTTGCCTCCGACACGTTTATGGTGATTCCCTACTCCGGTTGCATCGGGGGGATCGTGGTCATATCGGCGGATGACCCCGGGATGCACTCGTCACAGAACGAGCAGGACAACCGCTACTACGCAAAGTTTGGCAAGGTGCCGCTCCTCGAACCCGTCGACCCGCAGGAGGCAAAGGACTTCGTCAGAATCGCCTTCGAGATATCGGAACGGTTCGAGGTCCCCGTTCTCTACCGCACGACGACCCGGATCTCGCATGCAAAGGGCATCGTGGAGATGGGCGAAAGGGTAGAGGTCGAACCCAAGAAGTACGAGACCGACATCCCGCGTTTTCTCGTGCCGCCCTTTGCACGCAAGCGCCGGCCGTTGGTCGAGGAGAGGCTCGATCAGCTGCGCGAGTTCAGCGAGTCCTTCGAGTACAACCGTGTCGAAGAGGGCAACCCGGATGTCGCGGTGATCGCGAGCGGCGTTGCCTATCAGTACGCTCGTGAGGTCATGCCCGATGCCACTTACTTGAGGATCGCGATGGCGTTTCCCTTCCCCACAAAGAAGGCACGGGAGTTCTGCAAGCGATTCGATACGGTGTACGTCATCGAGGAAGGCGAACCGTTTATCGAAGAGCAGCTCCGGATCAACGGGATCACAAACATTGTCGGCAAGGAGAAGGTGCCGCTGATGGGCGAGCTCAATCCGGAGACACTCGAACAGGTGTTCAAAGGCACGCCGATTCCGGAGAGCTTTGCCGAGGAGATGCCGATCCCGCCAAGACCCCCGCTCTTCTGTCTGGGTTGTCCGCACCGCAGCATCTTCTACACGCTCAAGAACATGATGAAACTGAACGTCGTGGCGCTCGGTGATATCGGTTGTTATACGCTCGGCGGGCTGCCGCCGTACTCGTCCATGCAAACATCATTTTGTATGGGGGCGAGTGTGGGCAACGCGATCGGGTTTGCCAAGGCGTCCACCGAGAAAGGCGCCCCTAAGGCCGTCGGCATTATCGGCGACGGTACGTTCTTGCACGGGGGCATCCCGGGCCTGGTCGATATGGTGTACAAAAACGCCAACTCGACACTGATTATCGCCGACAACTCGACCACCGCGATGACCGGCCAGCAGGAAAACCCGGCGAGCGGCAAGGCGATCAGCGGCGAGGCGGCCCCGCAGGTGGATCTCATAAAGCTGGTCGAGTCCATTGGCGTCGAGTTCATCCGGGAGATCGATCCGTACGACCTGAAGCTCGTGAGAAAGACGCTGCGCGAGGCGATCAACCATCCCGGTCCATCCGTCGTCGTGATGAAGCATGTCTGCCTGATGATCAAGGAGGAACGCAAGAAACACCACGAACCGATCCAGTTCGCGCCCGAGCTCTGCAACCAGTGCAAGCTCTGTTACAACTTTGGTTGTCCCGCCATCGACTGGGACGACGAAGTGGGACCGATCATCGATGAATTGCAGTGTGTCGGATGCGGCGTATGCGCCGAGCTCTGTCAACCAAAAGCCCTTTACAAACTGGATGAAGCATGAGCGCGAACAAGAAATCAAAGAAAGATGCCGCGACACCGGCCACGATAAACGTCCTGATGGCGGGTGTGGGCGGCCAGGGGGTGTTGGTGGCAAGCGAGACGCTTGCGCTCGCCGGGCTGGCCGAAGGACTCGAAGCCAAGCAATCCGAGGTGCACGGGGTTGCCCAGAGGGGTGGCAGTGTGGTGAGTCACGTGCGGCTCGGGCCAAAGGTTCACTCGCCGCTCATACGATGCGGCGACGGCGATGTTCTCTACGGTGCCGAACGGCTGGAGACGCTGCGGTTCGCCCACTATGTCAAACCCGGGGGGCTCGTCGTGATGGACAACCGGTCGGTACGGCCGATCCAGCTCCCCGATGAGCCGGAACAACCCTACCCCGAGGGTGTCGATGCGTTTCTTCGCAGCAAGGGACTCGAGGTCATTGTCGTACAAGGCCTCGAGACCGCAGTCAAACTGGGGGACAAGCGGTGCGCCAACGTTGTTCTGCTGGGCGCGCTGTCGACACGTCTGACCCTGGCCGACGAGTCGTGGCAGGCTGCGATCAGACGTCGTTTTCCAAAAAAAATACTCGATTTAAACCTGCGCGCGTTCGAAGAGGGGCGGCGGCTTGCCGCAGTGGCGTGTGGCTGAACATTCTGCGGATGGTCCACTGATCCCGCAACAACAAAGAAGGAGTGACCCATGAAGAACGGAGACTCCATGTTTCCACGAGCCAGGATTCCCTACGGCACGTGGGGAAGCAGCTATTTCCCCGCCTGGCAGATGTCGCCTCTGGCCGAGGTGAATATCGCTCAGTTCGCCGGCGAGTCGGCGAACCGGATCCTGGGAAAGCGAAAAGTCGCCAAGGATGCTCTCGACTACCTTGTCATTGGCTCCACTGTCCCCTGGCACTGGAAGTTCTGGACCGCGCCGCTCGTATCGAGCTGTCTCGGCCAGCGTCTACCCGGCTATCACATGGAGCAGGCGTGCGCGACGGGTCTCCACGCCGCGATCCTGGGCGCCGCCGAAGTCGAGACCGGTCACGACGTCGTGGGCGTGCTGACGTTCGACCGGACGAGCGATTCACCGGTGGGTGTCTTTCCCGAACGCCGCTCTTACGAGAGAACGCAGGCGATCAGCGATGTCTGGGACAACTTTGGATTCGATCCGTCAACGGGCAACGCCATGATCACGACCGCCGGTATCGGCGCCCGCAAATACAAGATCGACCGGAGAGAAGTCGATGAGCTTGCCTTTCACCGTTACAGACAGTACTTCGAGGCCAAGGACTCCGGTTTTCTCGATCGCGTCCTCGTGCCGCTCGATCTGTTGAACGTCCAGGGCCGTCCGTTGGGAAGGGTTGACGAGGACCTCGGTGTACGCCGGGTGACGCTCGAGTCGCTTCGCGAGATGCGCGAACTCGACACCTGTGTGACCGGCGGCACGCAGACGCACGCATCCGATGGGATGGCGGTCCTGCTCGTCACGACCAAAGAGAAGGCCAAGGAGTTGAGCCCGCGGCCGGAGATCGACATCCGGTTCGTCGCAAAGACAGAGCTCAGGACATCGCCGAGCCACATGCCCGAAGCCCCCACGCTGGCCGTCCAGAAACTGCTCGAGATGACGGGGCTGAAGATGAAGGACATCGTGGTGGCCAAGAACCACAATCCCTTCGCCGTCAACGACGCGATCTTTGCCAAGGTCATGGACTACGACTGGCATGAGTTGAACAAGACGGGCTGCCCGCTCGTTTGGGGTCACCCGCAGGGACCCACTCTAACGAGAGTGCTTCTCGAAGGGCTGGAGGAAGCGGTCGATCTCGGCGGTGGCTACGTACTCATCTTTGGCTGCGCTGCTGGAGATCAGGGTATCGCATCGATATTGAAGGTGTCGGAAGGAGGTGGTCGGTGATGGCGGCTTCCGTGAAACAGATGAGACAGTCGACACTCGACACGATCGGTCTGGGAACCGTTCTCGAGATCTTCTCGCGAGGGCGTCTGCCCGTCGAGGCCGGCGAACTGGTGGACAAGGTCTTTGGCAATTCGGGTAACCGCGGGGCGCTCGTCATATCCGGAGCCAACGGGATCGTTGGCGCGGGCAAGACCATGCAGCTCGGCTCGAGGCTCCAGCCCTTTAACGTGCCGATCGTCGCGCTCGACTTTGCCAGCGCGCCCGACGGCATCGGCCGGCAGTACTCCGGGCTCGTCCGTGCGTTTGGCAGAGAGGGCGCGGACAAGGTCATGGAGAGCATTACCCGGATCACGTACGACGGCAAACAGCTGCCGTCACGCATGAAGGATTTTAATCCACGGTTCCTCCTCGAAGCGATCCCAGAGATCCTTGAGATCAAGAAGGCGCACTACAAGATGTTCCGCGCGGAGTTTCCCGAAATCGAGATCAAATCGGTGACCTCGGGTTTTCCGTCATCGCAGCTCGGTGTCGGGATCGCACACCCCGCCTTTCCTCATGAGATCAACAAGGTATGGGAGATCGTTGAGCCGGAGCCATCGGCCGCCACGCAGCTCCTCTGGGCGCTGGGGCTCATCCCCATCCCGGTGAGCGATGACTGGTCGTTCGTGCTCGATGTGCTCTTCTGCGGGCTGACATTGGCCGCGCTTCGGTACCACCGGGCATCGAATATGCCGTTTTGGAAGATCGACAAGTTCGTTCGCCGGGACATCGGCGCGAACCCGCTGCGCGCCCACGATGCGATCGGGGCGAAGGGGGCCAACTTCCTCACGTGGTCGTGCCTCCATCACCTGAGCGAGTGCTACGGCGATGTCTTCACACCAACGCCCGAGCTGACCGCACGCAAGGACAGCGGCGAGAACTGGTACCCGCCCAATCATTTCCGGCCCCTCGTGGACTGGAAGCTCGATGACGAAGAGCAGGAGGAAATGAAGACGTGGATCCTGGGACCGCTCTTTCAGATGACGAGCCTCATGCTCCACGAGAAACGGGGGCATCTCTCGCACATCAACATCATCGGCGAGCTTTGCGCCCAGTTCCGTAGCGGAATCCTCGCCCAGATCCGGCACCACGGCGTGGATGACGTGATGGGTATCGTGGACTCCTACCACAAGGTTCATCCAGAAGCCGCCAAAGGCGCCTGGCACCCCGATGCGTTCGAGGCGATCTCGAGCCCCGAATGGCAGCAGCTCTATGTCAACGCCGAGCACGACGGCACCGCCGGTGTCATCACGATCGGCCGGGAGAGCTACAACTCCGATGTCAACGCGGAGATCAACCGCGCTATCGACTGGCTCAAGGCCGAGGGCATCGAGCGTGTCATCGTGACCGGCGACTTTCACCTGTCCACGCAGATGGTCGGCGCCGACACGAGCGATTTTTACCCCGCGCTGGAGAACGAGGAGAAGGGTGTGGAAATCTCTCGTTCGTGGTCCGCGACCGCGCGGCGTCTGAACGACGACTTCAAGGTGTCCGTCGGTTTTGTCAACGGCAAGCGTTGTCTGGGCGGAATGCTCGAACTGATGATGCACTGCCACTATCTCGTTGCCCAGGGTAGCGCGGATCTCGGTATGCCGGAAGTCACGTTGCCCGTCGTACCCGGTATGGAAGGGTGCCACTGGCCGTTCCGAAAGACCGGGTCTGAACACTGGCCGAAGCTCGTCAAGCTGCTGGCCAGCGGCAGATCGATGAAGGCCAAGGAGACCGCCGGCTGGCTCGTCGACTATGCGGCACCGATGGATGACGCGCTCAAGATGGCGTGGAACATCGCCACCGATGGCGATCACGGGCTGTCGATGCGGCCGCTCGAGACTGGCGCCTTGAAGGGGATCCCGACCGATCCGGGTGTCCCCTCCGGTGGCCCGCCCATCGAAGCGGCCAGAAAGGCCATTCTGGATAACGTGGTTGCCTCGTGCGAGGCGCCGATTGCCGAAGCGCTCGATATCCAGGCGAAACACTCCGCCGGGTTCATGTCGAGCAAGCACTGCCGCAAGGGTGTTATCGGGATGGCCTACACGAAGACGATGAAGATTTAGATAGGCTGACCGCCACAGGCGGCAGCCTATCTAACGCCGGTTGGAGCCGACACCCTTCGGGTGCGGCTCAACCGGCTTCGTGACTCCGAGCAAACTTGAGCCCTTACCTCTAGTCGTCCTCGTCTTCAACTTCTGAGATAGCGTGAAGCGCTTCCGCGAGGCG
>CBDVBZ010000084.1:0-15822 GCA_965372355.1 uncultured bacterium
GAGCGTTTTCTGCTCCTCACGCTCATGGAGAGAGGACGGGTGGCGCCCATCACGACGATCCTCAACTGGACCGCCGAGCTGAGCGAGCGTTAGCCTCGATTCAGGGACACTAAGTCGATTTGCGGCGATTTGAACCCTTACCTTGGATTTCCCGCACAGATGAACGCACCCCATTGGTAGTGCTACGCGGTGGCTTGTGTTCGGGCCGATGTCGTTTTCGGACCCGCTGGCATAGAGAATGCTCACTCGAGAGTCGGGCGCCGTTTTGATGGAATCCCCCCGTCGGACAACCTCATCGACGCCGTGCAACGCCCCCACTGCCCGTAGACGGTCCGCTTGGTGCTGACCGCGCCGTGGACGTCTATGACGACCGCCACAGAGTCCTGGGTGCGAGATGTCGCCGACGCGGAGTCGGCGAGGAGGCATGATACGAATGCGGATACTTGCAATTCTTTTACTACTGCTTGTCGGGATGGGTTTGACAACCTCGAGCTGTGGGGACGATGGCACACCCCAAGGTGTCAACTCCGGTAACAACGCGGGCACCACAGCCGATCACACGGCGGCCGACCTGACAAGTATTCCCCGGGCGGCCATCGAGCAGGCAAAGGCGAGTCTGCACATCGCCTATCAGCATACCTCCCACGGCAGCCAGCTCATCACGGGGATGAACTCGCTCGAGGCGTTCTCCGCATATGGAGCCCTCTACTCCTGGGATGACTCCGGCGCCGACACGAACTCGTTGGATCTGGACGACTACGGCATCCCCGCCAGCTGCGCTGATCTGAGCCAGGGTGATTCCGAAGACGGCAACGGCGACACACCCTGGGTCATCGGCACACGCGCGCTCCTCGACAACCCGGACAACAGCCACGTCAACATTGTGGTCTGGTCCTGGTGCAGTATCAACGGTCATAACGCGCAGCGTTACGTCGACAACATGGAGAAGCTCATCGCTGAATATCCGGATGTCACGTTCGTTTTTATGACCGGTCACGCTGAGGGGCAAGGCGAGGACACCAGCGAAAACAGTGTCCACTACAACAACCAGCTCATCCGCCAGCACTGTACCACCCACGGACATTGGCTGTTCGATTTCGCCGACATCGAGGCGTACGATCCCGACGGCGACTACTTCTGGGATTTGGGGATGATGGACAACTTGAACTATGACGGCGGCAACAATTGGGCAGTGGAATGGATCACCGCTAATCCGGGCTCCGAACTCGCGCAGCTTACCGCCATCACCAGCGGGTGCGCCCACTCGGGCTCTCCCGCGCAGGCCAACCTGAACTGCGCGCTCAAGGGATGCGCCGCGTGGTGGCTATGGGCACGCCTCGCCGGGTGGAACGGCAACTCATAACTAGCCACAGGGAGACTCGTCGAGACCGTACTCCTTGTAGTAGCAGAGGAGTGTGCGGTTGGTCTCCGGGTCACGAAGGTGGAATGAGTTGCCTTGGCAAAGATCCCATTCGCTGCAGTCGATGCACTCCCCCGTTCGCATCCAACGCCGATCCCGAAAAGGCTTGTAACCTTTCTCCCACACCTCACAGAAATCATCGCGGTGGATGTTGCCCTGGCTGAAGCGCCGGTTGATGTTCGGGCAGGCCAGAATCGATCCGTCGATCATGATACCGGCGACGTTGATCCCCGCCCGGCAGAAGAAGGAATGGTTGCGAACCTGCGTATCGCACGCGCCCAGATAACCGGACTCGGAGTACCGGATTGACATACCGTCTCTCTCTCGTTGCTCGTAAACCCACGCCATCAGTTGCCGGAACTCATCGCTGTTGAGCGACAGATCCGGGTCGTTCGCCGCCCGTCCAATCGGTGAAATGGTAAACAGCCGCCACGCCTCGAGACCGAGTTCTGTGAGCAGGGCTCGTACGTCATCCAGTTGAGCGAGGTTTCGCCGGTGGACACAGGTAACGACGTCCACTTTCTGTATCCAGTCGGCGGCCAGCAGCATCCGCAGTGTATTGACCGCCCGTTCGAAAGAGCCTTGGCGGCCGCGCAGCCAATCGTGTGTGTCGGCCAGGCCGTCCAGACTCACCGTCACCGTGCACATGCCGGCCTTGCGGGCCGAGTCGACGGTGTCGGGTTTCCAGCCATACCCGTTCGTCACCATTCCCCAAGGAAACCCCAACTCGGCTACCTTTTGCCCCAGTTCGAACAGCCCGGGATAGAGCAAGGGCTCGCCGCCCGCCATCGCAACGGTAATGCGCCCGGGATCATGGCGCTCGCGAATCCCCTCCAGCACCTCGAGGATGCTGGAGGCCGGCAGGTCCGGATAGTCGCTTGCGGCCGTGCAGTCACTGCCGCAGTGCCGGCAGCAGAGGTTGCAGCGATGTGTCAATTCGAGGAACAGATAAATCAGATCGTGGACACGGCGTTGGGCCGCCTGGTGCGCCGGCAGCAACCGGCGTATCGCTCGTTCGCGGAATGAGTGCTTTGTGTTCCGAGTCATCACGGGATCTCGCCACGCGCGGGCCGGCTGTTTCTTCCGCTGGTCGGCGCCGCGCCGAATCAGTTGGTCTCGCGCTGCAGCGACAAGTACTCGTCGAGTTTCTTCCGGCCGTACGCGGCCTTCGCGCATTCCGGACCGTATTCGACGGCCACGTCGTCCATGACGATCCTGATGTCGTGCTGCTCGTATGTGCCCAGGTTGAAGCCGCTCCCGGGCGCGGTTTGCACGAGGTCGAGGTCCACCAGCGTGGGAACATACATCCCGGGGCCGGCCGGATCCGTCGCCACCAGCCCGCACGCGGTCTGGGTGTCGACCACGCAGGAGTCGAACCCGACGGCTTCCAGAGACCAGCTGCCCAACGAGTCGGACGTCGTCGAGCCAAAATTGTCCAATTCAACAAGGATGTCTCTGACCGGCGCTCCTCGACTATCAACAACGACACCGTCCAGTTTTAACGTGGCGTGGGGCGCACCGTACTCCGGCGCGGGGTCGACGCCGCTATCCGTGCACGCGTTGGGCAAAAGCGCTCCTATGAGCAAACACCAGCAGCGATGGAGGAGTTTCATGGCGTGCGTTCCTCTCTAGAACGTCACCGAGAGGCGGGTTTAACCGGAGCCTCAAGTATACAGTTCTTCACCGTCAAGCTCAATATCTAACGACGGATGTGGGTACATCGGAGCCAACCTCGATGATGTCGAATTCGCCGACGCAAAGCGTGTGTCTGCGGGATTGTCGTTGCTCGCACGCCGCACAGCTCGTGGAATGAACCCGAGAGGGTCAGACTTGAGGCTCAATGCCCGGTCGTGAGACGGCAACATACTTGCGAGCGGCTCCCGCCGCAACAGTGACATGCAGGTCGTCGCCGGTCGGTGGCACCATCGCCTCAAAACGGGTCTCACTGTGCGACAGATTGAATTGCTGGTACACCTTCCGGTTTAGCCGAGAATTCTTCCTGCCGGCAAGATTGCCCACGAGCGTCGCCAAGGGCTTGCGCTTCTTCAAGGCGTTGCGCGCGAATCGGCTCATGATGCGCTTCAGCGAATAGAAATTCCGGTTGCAGAGATCCATCTCTCGGAGACTATCGGCTCGGCTCAGATGCTTGTAACGACCCACCGGGAAGGTCAACGTATAGTACTGCCAGTCTTCGGGGAATGTGTCGGCGGCGATGCGACCTTCGGATTCCATTTGCTCCCACAGGGCGGTGCCGGGCAACGGCGTCAGGAATAGCACGTTGATGTTGTCTAGACCGTAGTGTTTGGCTGTCCGGGCAATTTGCCGCCCGACGCCGGGTTTATCAACGTCCAGTCCGATGATGAAGGAACCCATCACCAGCATACCGTGCCGCTGTATCCGCCGAACCGAGGCCCGGAAATCACGGCCTTTCTGAAGGTTGAACTTCTTGTGAACTTCGACCAGGCCTTCAGCACTCGTCGTCTCGAAGCCAACGAAGACACCCGTACAACCGGCCTTCGCGGCGAGCCGAAGCAGTTCTTCGTCGTCCGCCATGTTGATCGTTACCTGGGCAATCCACTTCTTGCCAAGATTTGCGCGGATCATGGCTCGGAACAGCTCCTTGGTGTTGGCGATATGGTCCTTCCGCGTGCCGATGAGGTTGTCGTCCACCACAAGAACGTAGCTCTCCCGAATCTGCCTGAATTCCTCGATGATCTCGTCGATCGGACGGCGCCGAAGCACCCTTCCGCTAAACGTCGTGACGCTGCAGAAACTGCAGTTGAGGGGACAGCCGCGCGCGGTCTGGATCGACCCAAAGTAGTAGCCGGTCGGAAGCAAATCATGGCGGGCAATTGGAATGCGATCTGCTTCCGCGTGGCCACCCATGTAGTGCGGCTTCAGCGTACCCCGTTGGACGTCCTGAAGAACCTCGGGCCAAATGCCCTCCGCTTCACCCGTCACCACCGAGTCCACTCGCTCCAGTGCCTCGTCCAGGCGCATGGTGGCGTGGATACCGCCCATGACAACGGGCACTCCGCGGGCACGCCACTCCGCGGCGATTTCGTATGCGCGTGTAGCCTGCGACGTAAAAGCGGTAATCCCAACCAGATCGGGTCGGCGCATCGAGGCGTAATCCGGCAAGCCGGTGTTCTCGTCGATTACGGTGATATCCCACTCCGGAGGCGTTTGCCCGGCCAGCACCAGAAGACCCAGCGGCTTCCAGACGCGATACTTATTCCACGGGTTTTGCTTGACCTTGGCCAGGCTCACAGCCGGATTGTTTGGGTTGATCAGAAACAGGTGCATGCGACTTCCTTACCAGTTGGAGAGATGCCCGAATTTGATCTGCCTTCTTCATGCTGCCTCTTAGGTGATAATCTTCCTCAACACAACAACGTGCTGCCCGCCTCCACATCCGAGCACCGACATGCTTTCTGTGTTGCCGCCCATAAGCACAAGTGGCAAAACACAATCCGCTATTCTAATGGGAACAATCTGCAGTCGTCAAGTCCAACCGTCCGCGTCAGGGCGCTTCGTCCACTGTCTGGCCTGATCAAAGATCACGCCGGCCGGGCACCGCCGCAATGGAAAAGGGGGGCCGTTGACGGCGCCCCCCCCTTGACCCGGTTTGACGTGCTCCCTATGCCTGCATCCCTAGTTCCGCTCGCGCGCCTCGTTGACGGTGAGGTCGCGACCGCCGAAGTCCTTGTTATTCAGGCCATCGATCGCGGCTTTGGCCGACTGCTCATCCATCTCGACGAAAGCGAACCCTCTTGGGCGACCCGTTTGACGGTCGGTGACGATCGAGACATCGTGAACCGTTCCGAAAGCTTCGAACGCTTCGCGGACGCCCTCTGTCGTGGCATCAAACGGCAGATTCCCAACATACAGTCTCTTACTGGCCATGGAATAGCTCCTCTTTCCACCCTCTACTATGGTGCGATAGCGTCTTTGAATACTCAGCAGCGATCGCGTTTACTGCATTCCAGGAGCGGCGAAGTACCCACGCTCTCTGGGCTCGGGGAATTGTCCTCTGAACCGACTATCGAAACTGCTGGGGTGGATATATGCGGAGACGAACGTAGGCAGGATTATTCTCTGAGTCGCTCGAACATAACAGCTTAATACTGGGATTCAAAACGAAATATCCGCGAAATGGTGGAGGCGAACGCAGAGAGCTCGAACCGCTGTGCAACGCGACGAGTCAGATCGCACACGAGCAGTATAACCCGTTGAATAGCTTGAAATAGCGGTCCAAGCCGTGATAGACTTGAGGTGTTGCCAGTGGTGTTCGCTGGCAGGGGATTTCAGTCGCCTATCCACCTGTGATTTTTCTCAAGCCCTTCTACAATGCGCAAGAAAGACAACCCCCTCGACAAGCCGTGTCCAGACGGTTCGGCTAACGAGTTTCCCGAGTTGAGCGAGTTCTGCGAGCTGCTTGTCAAACACTCGCCGCATGGCATCATCGTCGCCGACGCATCCTCCACCATAGTATTTGTAAACGATGCGTATTCTCGCATGACGGGGCGCACCAGAGACGACTATATCGGAGCGCGCGCGCCGTACTCGGGTTGGGCCCTCGAAGAGGGCACGATGGTTGAGGATTACCTCGGAAGAGCGTCGGCTGGAGAATTCGAGCCATGGGAAACCACGCTGGCGAGTAAAGACGGGGAGAGCTTTCCCGTCCTCGTCTCCATTGGAGAGATCCGTACGAAGAGTGACTCCGTGTATTACTCCGCAATGGTCAGCGACATCACGGAGCGAAAGAGGGTCGAAGCGCAACTCCGCGACGGAGAGGAGATATTCCGCCGCATCGCAGAGACAAGCGCAGACGCTATCTATCTGATCGATGTCGACGGGCTTATTACATACGTTTCTCCCGCAGTAGAGGAGATCCTTGGATACCGGCCCGAAGAGTTCGCGGGGACTCGTTTTGGATCGCATTTTCGACCGGAAGACCTGCCGGTCGTGGAACAAGCGTTCCGAAAGAACCTGGGTGGTGAAGAGGTCAAAAACCTAAGGCTCCGCATTCTGAACAAGAACGGAGATGTCGTTCCGATCGAGGTCAATAGCACGCCGGTCTACGAGGCCGATCGAGTCGTTGGCGTCCAGGGCATCGGCCGTGACGTCACAGAGCGCGAGAAGTCCGAGGCTGCGCTGAGGCAAAGCGAGGCGAGATTCAAGGCGCAGTATAAGGGCCTTCCAATACCCGTATATACCTGGCAGAAGTCCGGCGACGATTTCGAGCTGATCGACTACAACCGCGGGGCCGAAGAGATTACCGAGGGCGGAATCGTTGATTACCAGGGAATCAAGGCCACCGAGCTTTTTCACGACAGTCCGGACATCATCGATGACATGCACCAATGCTACAGGGAAAAGGGGAACCTCCAACGGGAGTTTCTCTATTCGTTCAAGACGACGAAAAAGTCAAAGCAGCTCTTTGTATCGATGTGCTACGTACCGCCGGATCTGCTTCTCGCGCACACACAGGATGTCACCGCCCGCGCCGAAGCGGAGCGGAGACTTCGCGAAAGCGAAGCACGTTTTCGCACGGCCGTTGACGCCCTGCCGTTCGGCTTCTTCATGCTCGATAACGACGGTCGCTATATCATGGCGAATGATGTGGTGAAGTCGGATTTGCCAGACATCATCGGACTACGCCTGAGCGACCTGCAAGTGGACGAGGGCACCAAGGCCATGTGGAAGGAGAACAACCGCCGCGCCTTCGCCGGAGAGGTCGTTCAGGGTGAAGTGTGTTTTGAGATGGGAGGCGAAGAGCGGGTCTTTCACAACATCATCTCTCCCGTATATGACGGCGACACGGTGCAGGCTATTCTTGGGGTAAACATCGACATCACCGATCGCAAACGGAGTGAGGAAGCCCTGGAGATGTCGCGTCAACAGTTGCGGGCGCTGGCAGGCCGTCTTCACGAAGTCCGCGAAGAACAAAGTACGAGTATTGCGAGGGAGATCCATGACGAGCTTGGTCAGGCACTCACGGGACTGAGGTGGGAGCTGTCGTGGGTGCAGAAGCGAATCGGGAAAGCCCAGAATGCTGGCGAGAAGCAGCAGCTTGAAGAAAAGATAAAGAACATGATCTGCGATACCGACGCGCTCATCAAGTCAATACGGAGGATATCCTCTGAGCTCCGTCCATTGATTCTTGACGACATGGGCCTTGTCGGGGCGATCGAATGGCAGGTTGCCGAGTTCCAGGGCAGAACCGGGATCCGCTGTGAACTCCATCAGGATGGATTGAAGGACGAGGAACTCATCCTCGACTCGCAGCGCGCGACGGCGGCATTCCGGATATTCCAGGAGATTCTCACCAATGTCCTCAGGCATTCGGAGGCGACGCAGGTGCAGATCGACTTGAGACGTGAGGATGACGCCGGTGTCATCGAAGTCCGGGATAACGGGAAGGGCATGCCCGGCGGCGACGTGACGGAACCCAGCGGCCTGGGCATTCTGGGTATGCGCGAGAGGGCTCAGGTCTTCGGAGGACAAGTGTCCATCCAGAGCGAGGTGGGCAAAGGAACCACCGTGCATGTCGTCATCCCGGTTGCCGTGGATCAGGGCGGCGGTGAGTGAGCCTCCTCCCGTCCCCAGGATCCACTCTGGTCTTGGAATATTCCTAAGACGTAGACAACAGCATCGGAGTTGCTGACATCAAATCAGAAGCCGCCGCCCCACGTATATTGAACGGAGAGATTGTAGAAATCGAAATCTGCACCAAGCGCTGTTTTCACGCTATTGATGTAGAAAAACCTCAGACTGAGGCGTCTGTTGACAGGCACCGCCAGGGTTGCGGCAAACCGTGAGTTGGTTTGGGAATTGTCCTTCTCCACGCCGTTGACGGTCGTTTGCCCGCCGGTGGCTATCCCACCACTGACGCCCGTCCAGATGCCATTCTTGAAAATGTATATGACGTTTCCGTGCACGGCCCAGATCGGATCTTGAGAAATCGTCGTCCCGCCAAAAGCCTCCGGTATCTCGGTAAACAACCACGCATCCGCCATTGCCTCGAGCGTCAGCCGCTTGATCCGGCTCGAGAAACCCAGCCGGGGCCGCAAGGACCAACGGTTGGATCCGAGGTTGATGAGCTTGGCGGCATCATATTGCCCGAGCGGTACGACGGCCAATAGACTTGCGCCAACAATCGTGCCCTCGCTGTACGTTCTAAAGTCCTTTAGTTTGACAGCGGGCGCGCCGATAAAGTTGACGGCGAGCTGAACGCGCGGGTCGGCGAATCCTTCACGTGATGTGGATGCGGGGGCACCGTCCAGCGTACCCTCCCAGTCACCAAACGCATAGGGGATCACCGTAGAAAACTTGGCGAGTTTTCCAAACAGACCAAGCGTTCGGACATACGCCGCCGTAATGCCGTGGACATCCCCCGTGGCGTCTTCGATAAGAAGTGCCTGGTCGAAGAAGACGTTTCCCGTGGAGAGCGCGTATCCCACGAGAACGGTGTTCAAGCCGACCGGGGCCGGCGAAAACGCCCGCGGTTGCAAGTCCTGTGCAGCGGCTGCGCCGGTCCACACCGTGATGATCAGAAGAACTACAACGATAAACTTCATCGCTACCATGGACCCTCAGTCCAGCCAGGTTACTGGCGGCCGCACGAGAAACTCATCGAGAAGACGCCATAATGGGATGATGTAGACCATCAGTACGATCCTTCGAAAGAACGAATCCAGGAGCCGAATTATCAGATTGAAATGGCACTCAGGCGCATGCCGGAATTGAAACGATCTATGTGAATCATACTACTATTGCTTCCTTACGGCCAGTTTACCGTTCTCGTCAAATCGTATGGCATCACCTTTCTCGAATTTCTGCCCCTCAATAGTCGTGTCATCCGAAAGCGTGCAGAAACTCAGTTGACCGTTTTCGTGGAAGCGTGTAGCGTCTCCGCCGCCGAACAGCACAGACATGAAACGATACTTAGCCGCATGGAATCCCCTGGATTATCTCGTCTCTCGCAAGCCAAGCCAGCTTCAACTGCCCGCTGGGATGAAACCCGGTCATGAAACCATGACCTTCGCCTCTGCACAGGTGACTTTGGATTTCCGTGTCCTGCTGCAAGAAGCACCAATCCAATGTACCATCATGGATAAGATGAACAACAGTACCTGCCGGCAGCGGCTGCCCGGAGAGCGTATCCTTACGTGCAAGTGTGCATGATTTTAGTTTTCCATCCTGGTAGTATTCAAACGGGCCTACTGATGCGATCCCCTGTATCTCTGCATACTCTTGTGATATTCGTTCCGCGGTCTGCTTGTTATCCCCCGACCTAGAACCCATTTCAATGGACGAGAACAACACGATCAATGAGAATCCAATTGTAGCCAATACAATCGCACGCAGGGATTTCGACGCACCGGCTCCAGTCTCACTGCCCTCCGGGCGACTACTGAGAAACAGAGAAACAGCGGCTATGAGCATTACCAACACTGCAAACGTTAACGCCGAGCCAACTTCCCGGAGCAGGTACAGCTTGAAGCTGAACACGATCACCAGGGCAATCACAGTCAATACAACGGCAATGGAGCGCGGATATCGACGTGCTACAAGGCCCAGGGAAGCGAAAAGTAACCCCAAAAGGCAGACGAATAGCGGTGCGGGATGGAGCCCACCCGATACGAGAGCGAATAGTGCATCACTGCCAGGACTACACCGACCAGAAAGACCCCACAGGCCGCGTAGAATACCGTGTGACCCAATTGTGCCCATACGGATATCGCGTTATCCCGAATTATTGCAGGATAGAGAGTTACAAAAAGCCCTAACCCGATGATGGCGCACGATTTCGGCCAAGGAGAAAAGCGCCAAATCTTCGGGTTATGGTGAGCGACACCGGGCACGCTACGTGGGCACTGTGGCGGTTGCCCGATCTCTTTGCCTGAGTGCTCTGTGAGAAACGACGGGACGAAGGGAACGATAGTGACAACTGCAAATGATACGTTCGATAGACCTGAAGTCGTCTGAGCCTCCTGCAAAACACCCCCCGGAGGACTCCGGGGGGTATCTTTGCGAACGCATCGACATTGTTCTACCGACCCATTTGGGACTGAATCGCACCTATTCTTCCATTTCGATATGGATAATCTGCTGGTCACCTTCCGTCTGTATTTCCACATTGGCGTGGCCGGTGAAGCCCTGAGCGGCCAATTGATCGAGAACCTGCTGGCGCAGTTCCTCGGGATCGGAGCCGCCCACCTCAACATGAAACAACTCGCGCCCGAGTTTCGAAGCGTAACTCTCTTTGATCGTCGCATTCAGGTCGTCGACCGACACGGAAGCATCGGCAAGAACGGGATAATTCGCCTGCAATGCACTCACCAGGGCGTCCGTATCCAGATCCTCACCCCAGACCAGCATGTCGATCTTTGTCTCACCGCTGCTCTGTTGGTTGACGGATACAGAGGCATCGGAAACACCCGGTTGTATGATCAATACGTCGGACAACTTCTTGGCTTCCCGGGTCATATCGTCGGGGGACTCGTATTTAAAGATAAAAAGAAACTGACCTTCTCCGGACTGATCGTCGCCACCGGACTCGAGATCCAGTTGGAGTCGCTTGCCGACCTCCACCTCGGTGATTGTTTCGGTTGTACAGGCGCCGACGACGATCACACACAGGGCCAGACCGACAAAAGCAAGTCGAGCAACGCGGTTAAAGGGATTGAGCAGCATGAGCCACCTCCGGTTTCGCGGGTAAAGTTTCCGGTAGCTGGACAGGAGGTCAGCCTCTAGGGCTTGATTGCACTTCTGATCGGCTGTTTCCGACCCGTACATCTTTCCGAGTATCGAATTCAGTCGGTTGCCGCGCATGGTTTCTCTCCTCTCCTCGGTTTGTCTTCCTCCGTCAACTCTTGCTGGAGCTTGCGAAAGGCGCGCGCGAATCGTTGCTTGGTGGCATCAGGGCTCAAGCCCATGACCTCTCCCACTTCTCTGACCCGCAGTCCCTGTTCGAAACGCAGGGAAAACATTTCGCGGGTCTCAACGGGCTGCCGCGCGAGGATGCGCCGGATGCGGTCGGCCTCTTCGTTACCGATCATCACCTGAAGCGGGCTGGGTCGCCCGTCAGCCAGTGCGTCAGCCAGAGGGCCGCTCAGGTATTCGGCGCTTTTGGCGGAGAGTCGCACGCGTCGGTAGTGATCAATCACCGCGTTACGGGCCATGGCCACCACCCAGGTCATCACGCTTCCGCGCGACCCGTCGAAGCTATCTAACCGGAGCAGGAAGCTCTTGAAGACGTCCGAGCAAATGTCTTCCGCGTCCTCCGGGTTGTGCACTCTGGGTTGGATATATCCAGCTACCGGTGTGAATAGCTCCCGATACAGGCGTCTAAACGCTTCCTCACTGCCCCGCCTCGCCAGCTGCAGGAGCAGACTCTGGCGTCTGTCACGAAGCCTCTTTCGCAAGTCCAAGTATCTTCCCCTTTGGAAGGCGGTACCGCTCCCCCAAGGTCCCGGACCCTCATCAGGTCCGGTCTTGAGTTGTTGGACACTCTAGTATACGAAACCTCGGTGATTTGGTGACAGGCGATCGTCGCATCCCGGAGCGATCGAGGTAAATCTAGAAGCCGGTGGAGGCGGCGGGCCGAAGGTCCTTCGCCTGTCAGACTGGCAAAATATCACAATCTACGAAGCCGAGGGCAAGATCCCGCAGCTTTGTTTGCGTAAGATATGTGGTAGAATATTTTCGAACAAACTCCGCGATAATCTCAACAGGCAAGGGAGAAACAGATGCGCGCCCTAAGACCCGCACTGATCATCATCTTACTACTCGTGGCTACGGCAGTTGTCGCAGGCGACAAGGACCCCTATCTCTGGCTGGAGGAGGTCGAAGGCAAAAAGGCCCTCGAGTGGGTTGAGCAGCGTAGCGACAAAGACACCGCCGAGATCGAAGCAGTGCCCGAGTTCGAGGCGATCCACGAACAACTGCTTGAGATCTTTAACTCCAGCGATCGAATCCCGTACCCCCGCGTCCGCGGTGCCTGGATCTACAACTTCTGGCAGGACAAGGACCATGTGCGCGGAATTTGGCGCCGGACGTTTCTGGAGCAGTATCTCACCGAATCACCCGCCTGGGAAACGGTACTGGACCTGGATGCCCTGGCGGAGGCCGAGGACGAAAACTGGGTGTGGAAGGGCGCCACGGGACTGCCTCCGGACTACACGCATTTCATGATCAGACTGTCTCGAGGCGGCGGCGACGCAGCGGTCGTTCGCGAATTCGACGGTACCACCAAGGCATTCGTTAAGGATGGATTCTACGTCCCCGAAGCAAAGTCCCGTGCCAGCTGGAGGGACGAAAACACGCTTTGGATCGGCACGGACTTCGGCGAGGGTTCGCTGACCAGTTCGGGCTATCCCCGCCTGGTAAAGATGTGGAAGCGGGGCACGCCGCTGGAGAGCGCCGTGACTATCTTTGAGGGCTCAGTGGATGATGTCTCAGTCGGTGCCTACAGCATGCACACTCCTGAAGGTCGCTACGACCTGGCCTACCGGACACCCGAGTTCTTCCGCGGCACCACGTACCTGATCCTGGGCGGGCACCTGGTGAAGCTGGATATCCCGGAAGATGCGGAGTTACAGGGCATTTTCAAAAACCAGATGCTGATATCACTGCGCACCGACTGGACCGTCGGCGGCACGACCTACCCACAGGATGCGCTGCTGGCCATTGACGTGGACCGCTTTCTGGCCGGCGAACGGGATTTTTCCGTACTCTTCCAACCGGAAGACCGCATCGCACTGGGTAGTGTCACGAATACCAAAAACTACCTGCTTGTTGCCACGCTCGACAACGTCCGCAGCAGACTCTACAAATACACACTCACCGGCAAGGACTGGACTCAGGAAGAGGTCACGCTACCGGGAATGGGCTCAGCGGGTATCGCCGGAGCAAGTGATGTGGATGATACCTTCTACATAAGCTACACCGACTTCCTGACTCCCTCCGGCCTGTATATCGTGCGGGAAGGCGAGGAACCGCAACGTATCAAAAACACACCCGAGTACTTTGACGCCAACGGCATGAAAGTGGACCAATACGAGGCCACCTCGGCCGACGGCACGAAGATCCCTTACTTCATCTTTATGCCAAAGGACTTCCAGGACAACCGCGCGTACCCGACCCTGCTCTACGGGTACGGCGGCTTCGAGATATCGATGAGACCCCGATACTCGGGTGCGGTTGGTTCCGGCTGGGTGGAGCGTGGCGGTATCTATGTGCTGGCCAACATCCGCGGCGGCGGTGAATTTGGTCCCAAGTGGCACCAGGCTGCGATGCAGGAGAAGCACCAGAACACCTTCGATGACTTCATCGCAGTAGCCGAGGACCTCATCGAGCGCAAGATCACTACACCCGAACACCTGGGGATCGTGGGCGGTTCCAACGGCGGACTGCTGGTAGGAGCATGTTTTGTCCAGCGGCCCGAACTTTACAACGCCGTGGTTTGTCAGGTGCCCTTGCTGGACATGAAGCGCTATAACAAGCTGCTGGCAGGCGCCAGTTGGATGGCTGAGTACGGCAACCCCGACACCGATGACTGGGAGTATATGAAGACCTGGTCGCCATACCACAATCTGGACAAGAACAAGGACTATCCTGAGGTCTTCTTCTACACCTCGACGCGCGACGACCGGGTACACCCCGCTCACGCGCGGAAGATGGTCAGAAAGATGACCGACATGAAAAAGCCGGTTTACTACTACGAGAACACCGAAGGCGGCCACGGCGTGGCTGCCAATCTCAACCAGCGGGCGTACATGTGGGCGCTGACATATGCCTACCTGTGGAACATGCTGCGTTAGCGGACGTTCCGGCGGCGACAGCGTTTTTCGAGCAACCCAAAGGGGGCGGCGGCTCGAACGACAGTTCGAATTCATTGCGTGGGTGGAGAATGCGTAAAGACTCAATTATGGTCTAAGAAGTGTCTAGATAACCGGGGGAAAGTCCATACCGCGGCGCGCGGTGTGACGCGTGCCGGGAGGGGATACCGCGACCGGCCCCGGCCGCAGAATCTATTGAAATGCGAATCCTTGATGATCTGATATCGACGCTCGATTTTGACGCCCCCGTACGGGACATACGACAGGGGGTTTTTCACACGGCCGTATTGACTCGTCACTGCGGACTGGCCGCCACACTGCCTCGGGACGCCCTGCGCCAAAAACCACCATTAGTGACAGAACCCGGATTCCTATGTGACAAAAGTGCACGTGAACTGACCCAGCTAACCTATTCAGAAAGCATACTGGAGGCGGCCGTCGGCATGGCTGCCCTCAATTCACTCCTGGATGTCGACGAGAAGGCCGTGGTTGAACTCAATGCCGCTGATCTGATCCTGAAAAAAGGAGAAAGCAAGGCCGTAGCCATCGTCGGGCATTTTCCATTTGTACCGAAGGTCCGCCAAAGAGCAAAGGATCTTTGGGTCATCGAGAAAAACCCGACGGAGGGAGATTTCCCCGAAGCAGAGGCCGCTCGTCTGCTCCCTCAGGCGGACGTGGTCGCCATAACGGGGACAGCGTTGACCAACCATACCTTCGAAAACCTGGTCCGGTTGTGCAGCCCTGCGGCCTTTGTGGTCCTGCTGGGGGACACGACTCCTCTATCCCCCATTTTGTTCGATTACGGTGTGGACGCCCTGGCGGGCACCAGGGTGATAGACCCTGATTTGGTCCTGAAATGCATCAGCCAGGGCGCCAACTTCAGGCAGATAAAAGGGACAAGGCGCTTGACCATGATGCGGCCTGGGACAGAATGAGGTTCGAGAATCCAGCCGTTGCGATTGTATCAAGACAAAAGGAAGAGAAATGGCCATTAACGTAGAGGAAGTCGATAAGGTTGAGGTGCTGACTCTTCAGGACAACTACATCGACATAGCTGCGTTCGACAGTACTGCCGTTGTCCAACGGGCCATGCCCGTAAAAGACATGGAGATCAAAAACAGCATACTGGCCGAACACGGTTACTCCGCGGTCGTGACACTCAGCAAAGGCGACAAACCCCGTAGCGTCGTTTTTGATTTCGGGTTCTCTGAGCATGGGGCTTCCTCCAATGCGGATGCACTGGGAGTCGACCTGAGTACCGTTGAGGCAATGGTTCTCTCTCACGGACACATGGACCACTTCGGAGGATTGGTGCCACTAGCAAAAAGAATGGGTAAAACGGGCGTGGAACTTGTTTTGCACCCGACGGCTCTCAGAAAACCACGCTATATAAAAGTAACCGAAGATCGCAGATTGAATCTCCCGCCGCTCACCAAAGAACGGCTTGAAGACGCGTGTGTGACCCTGGTCAAAACAAAGGAACCCAGATTGCTCTTGGACGGATCCCTTGTTTTTTTGGGTGAGATTCCACGGAGGACAGAATTCGAAAAAGGA